>CAZJZC010000077.1:0-9574 GCA_964550365.1 uncultured Gemmatimonadales bacterium
CGAGATGGACAGCAACGACGAGGGGCAGGTCTTCTACCGCTTCCCGGGCCTGGGCGCCTAGCGCCCGCGCCGCATCGCGGTGAGCCCGCACAGCGTGCGGCGCTCGAGTCTTCGTTCGTACACGATCCGTTCGCCGGCCGCGGCCGGGCAGATACCGCGGACCTGCCGGAACAGCACGCCGTCCGGATGGGCGGCGATCCACGCCGAGGCGGCCGAGTCCGCCACGATCTCCAGCGGCCGCCGCAGGCGCCCCAGCCAGCCGAACTGTCCGCTGTAGCGGCCGGCCCAGGCCACCGGCGCGGCGCGCGCCTGGGCGGCGGCGGCGATGCCGGCCGCCGCGCGCAGGTCGTAGCCGTCCAGGATGGGCCGCTTGCCGCCGGCCTGGAGCGCGATCACCAGCAGGGCCGTGCCGCCGGCCAGCGCGGCGACCGGGCGGAAGGCACCGGCGTCGGCCGCCTCGTCGAGCGCGCGCGCGGCCAGCAGGGCGGCCAGCGGCACCAGCGGCATCAGGTAGTGCATCTGCTTCCCCGAGACCAGCGAGAACAGCGCCAGCGTGGGCGCGAGGTACGCCAGCAGGAACCGCACGCCCGGGTCCGGCCCGGCGGCGCGCCCCAGGGCGGCGGCGGCCCGCCACAGCCGGGGCCACAGCACCCAGGGGAACACCAGCAGCGGGATGAGCGGCAGGTACCACCACACCGGCCGGCGGTGGGCGAAGGCGTTGACGACGCGTCCGGCCGTCTGGCGGAGGAAGATGGCGTCGGCATACGCCGGTCCGCCGGACCGCGCGGCGGGCACCGCCCACGCCAGCACCAGCAGGGCGCCGGCCAGCGCCGCGCCGGTCAGACCCAGGTACCAGCGCGTCCACGAGACCGGCCGGTCGGCCGCCATCCACCACGGGGCCAGCAGGGCCACGGGCAGGACGTGCAACAGGATGACGGGACCCTTGGCGAACAGGCCGAAGGCGATGCCGAGGGCGACGAGGGCCCAGGCCGCCGGGCGGGTCCGCGCCGCCCACAGGCCGCCGAGCGTCACCAGCACGGCGCAGGCGAGCAGGGAGTCGAACAGGGTGAGGGACGCGTAGACGGTCCACAGCAGGGCGCCGGCGGTGATCAGCGGCGCCGTGGCCGCGGGGCCCTCGCGCGCCGGCCACAGGCGCCCGGCCAGGCTGGCGGTGAGGAGGAGGGCGGCCAGGCCGGCGAGCGGCGCGACCAGCCGCAGCCACACGCTCGAGGGGCCCGTGACGGTCCAGCCGGCGGCGATCAGCCAGAACAGCAGGGGCGGCTTGTCGCTGTAGGGCGCGCCGTTCTGGTGCGGCACCAGCCAGTTGCCGCTGGTGAACATCTCCCATGCCACCGAGGCGTAGCGGGTCTCGTCGATCGGCATCAGCGGCCGCAGGAGCAGTCCCGCCGCCGTCACGGCCGCCATGAGGGCGACCGCGATCAGCGCGCCGCGGCGCGCGGCCCGGCTCACGCGCCGGGTGTCTGCGGCGTCGCCACCGGCGGCTCGAGGCCCCGGGAGGCCGCGCGCCGGATCAGCTGGAGGTTGCGCAGGTAGATGATGAGGCCGGCGCTCTGCCCGAGGATGAACACCGGGTCGCGCCGGTGGATGGCGTAGGACAGCAGGATGGTGCCGCCCGCCAGGCTGAACCACCAGAAGGCCACCGGCGTCACACTGCGGCGCTGGCGCTCGGACTGGATCCACTGCACCAGGAAGCGCATGGTGAACATCGCCTGGCCGCAGAACCCGATCAGGATCCACAGTTGACGGCTCATGTCGGTTGTCCCCGTGGAGGAGTCACGTCGGTCGGTTCGCCCTGCCGGCTCCGGCGCAGCAGCCAGGCCACGCCGAGCAGGTCGTCGATGCCGACCCACAGCCGGTTGTGGATGCCGTAGTGGGAGCGGCCGCGGGTGCGCGGCCGGTGCCGCACCGGCACCGAGACCACCTCGCCGCCGGCGCGCAGGACCAGCGCGGGCAGGAAGCGGTGCATGTGATCGAAGTAGGGCAGGCCGAGGAACAGGTCGCGCGGGAGGAGCTTGAGCCCGCAGCCGGTGTCGCGGGTGCGGTCTCTCAGCAGGGTCCCGCGGACCAGGTTGGCGATGCGCGAACTGGCCCGGGTGACGAAGGTGTCCCGCCGCTCGGTACGATGGCCGGCCACCAGCAGGGGCCGGGCGCCGGCGTGTCGCCGCCAGGCCGCGAGGAGGGCCGGGATATCGGCCGGGTCGTTCTGCCCGTCGCCGTCCAGCGTGGCGATCAGGGCGCCGCGGCTGAAGCGCACGCCCGAGTGCACCGCGGCGCTCTGGCCCGCGTTGGCCCGGTGGCGCACCAGGCGGACCTGGGGCAGGCGGAGGGCGGCCTCGGCCAGCCGCTGCGGGGTGGCATCGGCGCTGGCGTCATCGACGACGACGATCTCGTAGGGGACCAGGCCGTCGAGGGCCGCGATGATCTCGGCCAGCAGCGGGCCGACGTTCTCGGCCTCGTCATGGACCGGGACGACGACGGAGAGCTCGGGCGCGGGCGGCACAGGCGGCAAAGATAACGCCTGCGGTCACACGTCGCGCAGGACGTCCATGGCGGTCCGGCGGAACACCTCGCGGCTGGCCGTCAGGCCGACCACGGCGACCAGCAGGGCCGTCGCCGCGAAGACCGCGGCCAGCGGCGTCGCGGGCACGACGAACGGCAGCTTGAAGACCCACTTGGTGAAGGCCCAGGCGCCCACGCCGGCCAGGCCGATCCCGACGAGGGCGGCCAGGGTGCCCAGCGCCAGGTACTCGGTCAGGAAGATCCGCGACAGCTGGCGCCGCGTGGCCCCCAGGGCCTTGAGGAGGGCGCCTTCCCGGATGCGCTGGAGCCTGCCGGCCGCCACGGCGCCGAGCAGGACCAGGGCGCCGGTGGCCAGGCTGAAGGTCGCCATGAACCGGACCGCCACGGCGACCTTGCCGAAGATGCGTTCGACCGTGGCCTGCACCACGGCGATGTCGAACGCCACGACGTTGGGGAAGCGCTCGGCGACGGCGCGCTGGAGCAGGGCCCGGCGTCCGGCGTCCTCGATCCGGAGCAGGACAACCCAGGAGGCCGGCGCACGGGCCAGCGCGGCGCTGGGGAACACCGCGAAGAAGTTCGGCTCGAAGCTGCCCCAGTCCACCTCGCGGACGCTGGTCACGCGCGTCTCGATCCGCGCGCCCTGGACGTCCCACGCGATCCGGTCGCCCATGCCGACCCGCAGGTCGGTGGCCACCTCGGTGGAGATGGACAGCGGGTAGACCAGCGTCCCGGTGCTGTCGGGCGTGCCCGCGCCCTCGCCGCGCCACCAGCGGCCGCGGACCAGTTTCTCGGTGGCGGTCGAGGAATCGCGGAAGGTCGAACGGTACTCGCGGCGGATGGTCCAGCGCTCGGGCCGCGCCGCGCCGGTGTCGGCCAGCAGTTCGCGGGCCGTGCGGCCGTTGACCGCCGCGACGCGCATGGGCACCAGCGCCACGGCCTGGAGCACCCGGGCGTCGGCGTCGGCGACCGTCCGGCGCACGCCGTCCACCTGGTCGGACTGGATGTCGATGAACACCAGGTTGGCGCGCGCACGGGTCTGGTCGGTGCCCCGCAGGACCTGCCGCAGCAGGTTGGCCTGCACCAGGTAGAGGGCGGCGAGCAGGCCCACGCCGAAGCCCAGGGCCGTGAGCACCGCCCGCGTCTGGTTGCGGGGCCGATGCAGGTTGGCCAGCCCCTGCCGGAAGACGTACGACCATCGCTCGCGGGCGCGGCGGGTGGTGGTGACGCGGCGGGCGGCCCACGTCGCCAGCCGGGCCGCCAGCGCCAGGATGCCCACGCTGAGCCCGATGGAGGCGGCGAACACGACGCCGACCGTGGGGTCGTCGGTGCGGTACATGCACAGCGCCAGCACGCCCGCGGCCAGCAGGCCGAAGGCCAGCAGGCGGAACGGGTCGCGCGGCAGGGCGGCGTCCATCTCGTAGGCCTTGCGGATGGCCTGGAGCGGCGAGACCAGCCGGACCTCCAGCAGGGGCCGCAGGGCGAACAGCACCGAGACCCCGACGCCGATGCCCACGCCGCCCAGCAGGACCAGCGGCTCGACGGCCACGGTGACGTCGAGCGGCAGGACGCCCTGGAGCAGGCGGGGCAGGGCCAGCTGGACCCCGACGCCGAGCACGGCGCCGAGCGCCGCGGCGATCAGCCCCAGCACCACGGCCTGCACCAGGTAGATGGCGAAGACCAGCGGCCGTCGGGCGCCCAGGCAGCGGAGCACGGCGATGGTGTCGAGCTTGCCCGCCAGGAAGGCGGTGATGCCGCTGGCCACGCCGATGCCGCCGAGCAGCAGGGCGATCAGCCCCACGAGCTGGAGGAAGGACTCCATGTTGTTCAGCGCGTCGGTGACGTTCTCCTCGGCGTCCTGCGCGGTCTGGCTGCGGACCCGCTCCTCGCGCAGCAGCCGGATGTGCCGGTCCTCGAACCGCCGCGCGTCGCGCGGCTCGGCGAACTTCATCAGGGCGGCGTACTGGGCGCGGCTGCCGAAGACGATGAGCCCGGTGGTCCGCACGTCCCGCAGGGGGATGTACACGTGCGAGCCGAACCCGTTGACGCCGCCGCCCAGGCGGCCCGGCACGTCGACCATGGTGCCGGCGATGCGGAAGCCCTGGCTTCCCAGCATCAGCGTGTCGCCGATGCGGGCGCCCAGGCTCACCAGCAGGCTGGTGTCCACCACCGCCACGCGGCCGGTGTCCAGCGCCTGCCAGGCGCCGGCCGGCCGGGTCACCACGGCGCCGTAGTACGGGAACCCCGGGCTCACGCCCCGGACCTCGGCCAGCCGGCTGGCGTCGGGGATCCGCGCCACGTAGGCCATGGAGCTGAACGTGGTGCGCCGCGAGACCGGGATGCCGGCGCGCTCGGCCGAATCGAGCAGGGCCGCGATCGGCGGCGTGAAGGGCCGGCTGCTGGAGAACTGGAGGTCGGCGCCGAGCAGGGCGCGGGCCTCGCGGCGGACCGCCGTCTCCAGGTTGGCCGTGAACGAACTGATGGCGACCAGCGCCGCCACGCCGATCGAGATGGCCGAGGCGAACAGCAGCAGCCGGCGGCGCGAGGCGCGGGTCTCGCGCCACGCCATCGCCAGGATGAACCCGGGCCGCGTCACGCGGCGGGCGTCACGGCCGCGCCGTCGCGCAGGTGCAGGGTGGTGTGCGCCAGGCTCGCCAGCGCCGGATCGTGCGTGACCATCACCAGCGTGGTGCCCTGCTCGCGGTTGAGGCGCATCAGCAGTTCGACCACCGTGCCGCCGGTGGCGGCGTCGAGGTTGCCGGTCGGCTCGTCGGCGAACAGGATCCTGGGGTCGTTGGCGAAGGCGCGCGCGATGGCGACGCGCTGCTGCTCGCCGCCCGACAGCTGGGTCGGGTAATGGTGCTCCCGGCCGGCCAGGCCCACGCGCGCCAGCAGGTCGCGGGCCCGCTCGGCCGCGTCCTGGCCGCCGGCGCCGGCCAGCTCGAGGGGCACCTGGACGTTCTCCTGCGCCGTGAGGGTCGCGATCAGGTTGAACGACTGGAACACGAAGCCGACCTTCTCGCTGCGGAGCGTGGCCCGCTCGTCCTCGCCCATGCTGCCGAGGTCGTGACCGTCGAGCCTGACGGTGCCGTGGGTCGGCACGTCGAGCCCCGCCAGCAGGCCGAGCAGGGTGGTCTTGCCGCAGCCCGAGGGGCCCACCACGGCGAGGAATCCTCCGGCGGCCACGTCGAGGCTAACTTCCCTGAGCACCGTGAGCGGCCGGCCGCCGCTCAGGTACACCTTCGTGAGGTTGGTCGCGATCAGCATGGCACGAATGATACACCGGGCGGCAATCCTGGTCCCGCTGTCGCTGGCGGCCGCCTGCGCAGGGGAGCGGGCGGAGACGCCGGCCGCCGATTCGACCGCCGCGGCCGCGCGGCCCCCCGCGGCGCCGGACTCCCGGCCGCTCGTGGTCTTCCTGGGCACCAGCCTGACGGCCGGCCTCGGCGTGGATCCCGAGCAGGCCTATCCGGCGCTCCTCCAGCGCGTCCTGGACAGCGCCGGCATCCCCCTGCGCGCGGTCAATGCCGGGGTGAGCGGCGAGACCTCGGCCGGCGCCCTGCGGCGCCTGCCCTTCGTGCTCCAGGGTCCCATCCGGGTGCTGGTGATCGAGACCGGCGCCAACGACGGCCTGCGCGGCCTCGACGTGGACTCGACACGGGCCAATCTCGAGGCCATCATCGCCCAGGTGCGCAGCCACGACCCTGCCATCCGCATCCTGCTGGCCGCCATGGAGGCGCCGCCCAACATGGGGCCGCGCTTCACGGCCCGGTTCCGCGCCATGTTCCCGGACCTGGCGCGGCGCGCATCGGTGCCGCTGGTGCCGTTCCTGCTGAGCGGCGTGGGCGGCGTCGACTCGCTCAACCAGTCCGACGGCATCCATCCCACGCCGGCGGGCCACCGCATCGTGGCGCGGAACGTCTGGGCGGCGCTGGAGCCCGTGGCGCGCGCGGCGGGCGGCACGCCGGCCGCCGTCCGCCCGTGAGCCTGCGCATCCCGGTGCCGAAGGCCCTGCGGCGGCTGGAGGAGGGCCGGGCCGTGGAGATCCGGTGGGACGACGCCGGCCACGCCGGCGTGTTCCCGGCGCGGGCCCTCCGGCTCGCCTGCCAGTGCGCCGGGTGCGTGGAGGAGATGAGCGGGCGGCGGGTGCTCGACCCCGCCACGGTCGCGGCCGACGTGCGCGCCCGGGCCCTGCGGCTGGTGGGCGCCTATGCCGTCCAGGTCACCTGGAGCGACGGCCACGCCACGGGCATCTATCCGTGGGAACGATTGCTGAGCCTGTGTCCCTGCGATGCCTGCGCGGCGGGCCGCGCGGCGCTGACGGATTGACCCTCTTCACGGAGCCTCGCCCGTCCCATGGAATGGATCACCGACCCCCAGATCTGGATCGCCCTCGTCACCCTGACGGCGCTCGAGATGGTCCTCGGCATCGACAACGTCATCTTCATCAGCATCCTGGCGGGCAAGCTGCCGCCGGAGCAGCGCGACCGGGCCCGGCGGCTGGGGCTCCTGGCCGCGATGGGGATGCGCATCCTGCTGCTGCTGTCCATCGCCTGGCTGGTGCGGCTCACGGCCCCCCTGTTCACCATGCCGGTGATCGACCACCCGTTCTCGGGCCGTGACCTCGTCCTGCTCGCCGGCGGCCTGTTCCTCATGGCCAAGAGCGTGAACGAGATCCACGACCGGCTCGAGGGCGAGGAGGGGCACGCGTCGGCGAAGGTCGCGGCGACCTTCGGCGGGGTCATCCTCCAGATCATGGTGATCGACATCGTCTTCTCGCTCGACTCGGTCATCACGGCGGTCGGCATGACCTCGCACGTCTGGGTGATGGTCACGGCCGTGGTGATCTCGGTGCTGTTCATGCTGTGGTTCTCGAAGCCGGTCTCCGAGTTCGTGGAACGGCATCCGACGGTGAAGATGCTGGCGCTGAGCTTCCTGCTGCTCATCGGGGTGATGCTGGTCGCCGATGGCCTGGGACGGCACGTGCCCAAGGGCTACATCTACTTCGCCATGGGCTTCTCGGTCATGGTCGAGATGCTGAACCTGCGGGTCAAGCGCCGGGCCAGTCCGGTGAGCCTGCATCAGCCCTACGTCCAGGGGCCCGGGGCCTGAGCGCCGGCGCGCGTCCGCTGCGGCGGCCCGCCGCCGCCCTGCACCTCACCAACGGCGCGTCGGCCGTCGCGCGCCTGCGGGCCGCCGGCATCGAGGGCGCGATGGTCCCGTGGGACGACGTGCTCCACGAGGGGCCGGTACCCGGCGGTCTCGGCTTCGCGCAGCTGCGGGAGGCGCGGGCGCGGTTCATCGCCGAACGGCGGTGGGCCGGGGCCGAGGAGGCGCGCCGCCGGTTCGAGGCGCGCGACGCCGCCCTGGACGGCGCCGGCGGCGGCGAGCTGGTGCTGTGGTTCGAGCACGACCTGTACGACCAGCTCCAGCTGCTGCAGATCCTCCACCGCCTCGGCACCCAGGGGCCCGACCCCGAGCGACTCTCGCTGGTGTGCGAGGCCGAGTACCTCGGCATGATGCCGGCCGAGCGGGTGCGCCAGCTCCACCAGGCGCGCCGGCCGGTGACGCGCGAGATGGTCGCGCTGGCGCTGGCGGCATGGGCCGCGTTCACCGCGCCGGCGGCGGCGCGCATCCAGGACCTCCTGGGGGGCGGCACGACGGCACTGCCGTTCCTCGCCGCCGCCCTCCGGCGGCATCTCGAGGAGTTCCCGTCGGTCCGCACCGGCCTCTCCCGTTCCGAACAGCAGGCGCTCGAGGCCGTGGAGGGCGGCGCCGCCACGCCGCGCGAGGCCTTTCCCCGCTCGCACCACGAGCGCGAGGACCCGGTGTTCCTGGGCGACGTGGTGTTCGCGTGGTACCTGGAGCGGCTCAGCCGGGTGATGGTGCCGCTCGTCACCTTCGCCGACGGCGCGCCGGTGACGGCGCCGGCGCACGACGCCGACGACCAGGCCTTCTGGGACGCGCCGCTGGCGCTGACCGATGCCGGCCGCGCGGTGCTTTCCGGGCGGGAGAACCACGTGGCGCTCAACGGCATCGACCGCTGGCTCGGCGGCGTGCACCTCGAGGCGGCGCCCGGGCGGCCGTGGCTGCCGCCCCTGTGACGCCCAAGCGCTACGACCGCGCCTACTTCGACCGCTTCTACCGCGACCCGCGTTCGCGGATCTGGGCCCGCGCCGACGTCGCACGCAAGGTGCGCCTGGCGCTGGCCGTGGCGGAGTACCTGCTCGACCGGCCGGTGCGCTCGGTGCTCGACGTCGGCTGCGGCGAGGGCGCCTGGCAGCCGGTCCTCGCCCGCCTGCGGCCGCGGGCCCACTACCAGGGCATCGACGCGTCGCCGTACGTCGTGAGCCGCTTCGGGCGCCGGCGCAACATCCGCCTCGGCCGCCTGGGTGACCTGGCCTCGCTGGGACTGCGGCGCCGCTACGACCTGGTGGTGTGCTGCGACGTCCTCCACTACGTGCCGACGGCCGAGGTGCGGCGCGCGCTCACCGCCATGGCGGCCCTGGGCCGCGGGCCGGCCTACCTCGAGGCCTACACCTCGGCCGACGCGGTCGACGGCGACGACGCCGAGTTCCGGCGGCGCAGCCCGGCGGTCTATCGCCGGCTGTTCCGTTCGGCCGGGTTCACGCGCGTCGGGCCGCATTGCTATGTGAACGGCGGGATCGCGGAGGAGCTTGTCGCGTTCGAGAAGGGGTAGGGGTAGCGGTAGGTGAGGGGGGTAGGGGTAGGGAGAAGTGATGGGTGAGAGGGATGGGGAGGTGATGGGTGAGAGGTGAGAGGGGCCCGCCGCCGGCGGCGGCGCCCCTCTCACGAATCCCCCTCACCTCTTCCTACCCCTCCCCCTCTCACCCACCCCTACCCACACCCAGTGTCTTTTCGGACTCCCCGCCATCGGGATACGACACGCGAGGCTCCACCGTGTGGGGCGGGATTGCTGCGTCAACGGCGGGATCGCGGAGGAGCTTGTCGCGTTCGAGGAGGGGTAGGGGTAGCGGTAGGTGAGGGGGGTAGGGGTAGGGAGAAGTGATGGGTG
>CAZJZC010000077.1:9674-11946 GCA_964550365.1 uncultured Gemmatimonadales bacterium
GGTGAGAGGTGAGAGGGGCCCGCCGCCGGCGGCGGCGCCCCTCTCACGAATCCCCATCACCTCTTCCTACCCCCACCCCTCTCACCTACCGCTACCCCTACCCCTGTTCGTCTCTCTTCACCGAGGCCACCGATTATTCCCCCGCACGATATCCGGATACACGGCGCGCGGATCCACTTCGACGCGGGTCAGGCGGCGGCCGCCCGCGTCGAGGTTGAGCGTGTGGCGGCGCCCGTAGTTCCACATCTCGACCGGGATGCGCCGCGTCTCCACCGTGCCCCCGCTCCAGGTCAGCCTCAGTTCCACCGGCATCACCATGTCGCCGCGGGAACCGAGCACCACCCGGTACGACGCCGGCGCCCCGGCGCGGCCGCCCACGGGCGTCACCGATTCCACCGTCTGGTCGAGCCGCGCGGTGGTGTAGATCCAGTGACGCCAGAACCACGCCAGGTCGCGGCCGCTGACGTTCTCCATGGTGCGGAAGAAGTCCGCCGGCTGGGGATGCCGGAAGCTCCAGCGCCGCAGGTACTCGCGGAACGCGGCGTCGAACGCCTCGGGACCCAGCACCTCCTCGCGCAGCAGGCGCAGCATGAGGGCCGGCTTCTGGTAGGCCGTCCAGTAGACGTTCGTCACCTCGGCGGGCGGCGTGATCAGCGGCTTCTCGGGCAGGGCGATGGCGTTGGCCCGGTAACTGGTGAGCGGGCCGTTGAGCACCGAGTCGGCGTGCTCCTCGCCGCGGAACCAGTCGGCCACGGTGTACAGGTCGATGAAGCTGTTGAACCCCTCGTCCATCCACGGATAGCGGCGCTCGTCGCTGCCGACCATCATGGGGAACCACTGGTGGCCGAGTTCGTGGATCAGGACCCACGCCAGGCCGTGCCGGCTCGAATCGGCCGGCACGAACACGATGCCCGGGTACTCCATGCCCTGGATGGGCCCCTCGACCACGGACGCCTGGGCGTACGGGTAGCGGGCCCAGCGTTCGGAGAAGTCGACGATGGCGTGGTGCGCCATGCGCACGGCGTCGCCCCAGTTGGCGGCCCCCGGGCGATAGAACGCCTGCATCAGCTTGACGTCGCCCCCGCCGGCGTCCCACCGCATGACATCCCACTGGAAGTTCGCGGCCGCCGCGAAGGCGAAGTCGCGCATGGCGCGCGCGGTGAACCGCCAGGTCAGCATGCCGTCGCCCGCCGGGTCCGGCGGCCGCGCGGCCGGCGTGCCGGCCTCCCCGGCGGTGACCACCGCGACCGGGCCGTCGGCGCCGCGGGCGCGGGCCAGGCGGGCCCGCTGGTCCGCCGTGAGCACCTGCTCGGGGTTCATCAGGTCGCCGCTCGCCGCGACGATGAAGGACGCCGGCACCGTGAGCCGCACGTCGAAGTCACCGAACTCCAGGTAGAACTCCCCCGGGCCGATGTAGGGCAGGGTGTTCCAGCCGCGCACGTCGTCGTACACGGCCATGCGCGGGTACCACTGCGCCACCTGGTAGAGCCGGCCGTCGCGCCCCATGCGCGCCGCGCCGTTCTCGGGGATGGTGAAATGCCAGTCCACCTCGATCCCGATCGTGTCGCCCGGCGCCAGCGGCGCCGAGAGGTCGAGGCGCAGCATGGTGTCCCACAGGAAGCGCGCGAACGGGCCCCGGTCGGTGCGGAGCGCGTCGATGACCAGGCCGCCCGGCGGGCCGGTCACGGCCATGTGGAACGGCACCCCGGCGAAGATGAGCGGCGGCGGCGGCGCGCTGCGGTTGATGCTGCCCGCGGCGAAGATGTTCTGGTCGAGCTGCAGCCACAGGAACCGCAGGGTGTCGGGCGAGGCATTGGTGTACCGGATGCGCGCCCGACCGGTGAGCGTGTGGGTCAGGGTGTCGAGCCGGGCGTCGATGGCGTAGTCGGCGCGGTTCTGCCAGTAGCGCCGTCCCGGCGCGCCCGACGCGGCGCGCACGTCGGTCGGCGTGGGCAGCGGCAGGGGGCGGAACGGCGAGCTGTCGGCCTGCGCGGTGAGCGGCGCGGGCAGCGCGGCGACGAGCGCCGCCAGGAGCATCGGGTGGGGTCGCATGGCAGGATTGATTACCTCACGCGCGGCCGCGCCGCAACCGCGCGGCTCAGGCCCGCGCGGCGAGGTCCAGGAACAGGGGCGCCAGGCGCGCCAGGGCGGCGCGCTCATCGCGCCGCGCGCCGGCCAGCGCCCGCGCCAGCCGGCCGACGCGCCGGGCGCGGGCCGCGACCCGCACCCGCCGGCCGCGCGCCGGCGCGGGGAAGCGCTTCAACCGGCGGTC
>CAZJZC010000078.1:0-11643 GCA_964550365.1 uncultured Gemmatimonadales bacterium
AGTGGCGCTTACCATCTTCCTCCTTGGCCTTGCAGGTGATGCACAGGCGGGCGTGGGGGAGCGCATCGAGGCGGTCGTAGCTGATCTCGGCGCCGCAGCTCTCGCACTTGCCGAACTTCTCGGGCGACGAGTACAGGCGCCGCAGGGCCTGGTTGAGGTGCCACAGGAACCGGCCTTCCTTCGACGCCATGAGGAACGCCTTCTCGCGCTCCATGGCGTCGGTCCCCTGGTCGGCCATGTGGAACGAGTAGGAGGACAGGTCGCCATCGGAGGCCTGGAGCGTGGCGTTGAACGACTCGTCGTAGTGCCCGAGCTCCTTGACGGCGCGGGCGCGCTCTTCGAGGAGCCGCTTCTCCAGGTGCGCCAGCTGCTTCTTGTTCAAACCCATGACGGAAAGTTCCTGGCCGAGGGCCGTTGGTGCCGTTCAGGCGTTCGCGCGGCGGAGCGCCAGGTGCGCCCGGGTCCCGTCGAGGTCCACATCCTGCTCGACGTCGGCGCCCTGCCCGTTCCCGAACGCCAGCGCGAGGGCCAGCGTCTCGGATGAAATGTAGCCGCGGTGCCGCTCCGCCGCCTCTACCACGCCCGGGTCGCCGTCCACCCACAGGTGGATCCGGTCGCCCACCTGGTAGCCGGCGTCCCGGCGCAGCCGCTGCACCCGGCTCACCAGCTCACGGGCCAGGCCCTCGCTCCGCAGTTCGTCGGTCAGCGCCGGATCGAGGGCCGCGACCACCTCGCCGTCGCTTTCGACGACCAGGTCGCCCCGGGCATGCCGCAGGACCGTGAGGTCGTCCGGCTCGAGGGCGTGACGCTCGCCGTCCAGCTCGATGAACACCGGCTCGCCGTGCTCGAACCGCGCCACCGCGTCGCTCGCCAGCGCCTTGACGGCCTCGGCGGCGCGCGGCGTCGCCTTGCCGAACCGCCGGCCGAGGGCGCGGAAGTTGGGCCGCGCTTCGAGCGACACCAGGTCGGTGCCGCGGGTGACGAGTTCCACCCGCTTGACGTTCACCTCGCTCGTCAGGAGGGGCGTCAGCCGGTCGAACAGCTCGCGATCCACGTCGGCGGGCACCGCGGCCACCAGCCGGGCCAGCGGCTGGCGCACGCGCAGGTTCACCGTCTCGCGCGCGCCGCGGGCCAGCGAGGCGAGCCGGCGCACGCTGTCCATGGCGCGCGCCAGGGCCGGGTCGGCCGCGCGCGAGACGGCCGGGAACGGCGCCAGGTGGACGCTGCCGCCGCCGAGGGCCCGGTGCAGCGTGTCGCTCAGGAACGGCGCGGCCGGCGCCAGCAGGCGGGCCGCCGTGGTCAGCGCCTCGTGCAGGGTGGCCAGCGCCGCCGGCTCGGCCGTCCCCCCGGGCACCCAGAATCGCCCGCGCGAGAGCCGCACCCACCAGTTCGACAGGTCGTCCACCACGAACTGCACGATGGCCCGGGCGCCCGCGGTCACGTCGTAGCCGTCCCAGGCCGTCCGCACGGCCGTCACGGTGGCGTCGAGCCGCCCCAGCAGCCAGCGGTCGGCCAGCGGCCGCTCGCCGATCGCCGGGTCCGCCGGCGAGGGCGTCCAGTCGCCGGCGTAGAGGTGGAACAGGTGGTAGCTGTGGCGCAGCTTGTCGAGCACGGTGCCCGCCACGTCGTGGACCTGGCCCGGATCGTAGCGCTTGGGCAGCCACACCTGCGAGCCGAGCAGCAGGTGCAGACGCACGGCGTCGGCGCCGAACTCGGCCACGGCCGCGACCGGGTCCACTACGTTGCCGAGCCGCTTGGACATCTTGCGGCCGTCGGCGTCGAGCAGCAGGCCGTTGACGATGACGTGGCGGTAGGCCGGCTGGTCGAAGACCCCGGTGGCGATGGCCAGCAGGGAGTAGAACCAGCCCCGCGTCTGGTCCACGCCCTCGGCGATGTAGTCGCCGGGGAAGTGGGCCCGGAACTCGGCGGCGTGCTCGAACGGGTAGTGCCACTGCGCCACCGGCATGGCGCCCGAATCGAACCAGGTGTCGATCACCTCGCTCTCGCGCCGCATGGTGCCGGCGCACGCGGCGCAGGCCCACCGGTACCCGTCGACGTGCGGCTTGTGGGCGTCGAAATCGTCCGGCAACGGCCGGCCCCAGCGTTCGGCCAGCCGCGCGAACGAGCCCACGACCTCGACGTGCGACGGATCATCGCTGCAGACCCAGACCGGCAGGGGCGTGCCCCAGAACCGGTCGCGGGAGAGCGCCCAGTCGACGTTGTTCTCGAGCCATTCGCCGAAGCGGCCGGCGCCGATCTCCGGCGGATGCCAGTCCACCCCGCGGTTGTGCGCGACCATCCGCTCCTTGAAGGCCGTGGTCCGGACGAACCAGGACTCGCGCGGGTAGTACAGCAGGGGCGTGTCACAGCGCCAGCAGAAGGGATAGCTGTGCTCGACGGTCTCGCGCCGGAGCAGCAGCCCGTCGGCCTTGAGCCTCGCCATGATGGCCTGGTCGGCGTCCTTGACGAACACGCCTTCGATCTCGGGCCAGGTGGTGCCGCGGAACGTCCCGGCGGCGTCGACCGGCACGGTGTAGGCGAACGCTCCGTCGCGGGCCACCGCGAAGTCGTCGGCGCCGAACGGCGCCAGGTGCACCATGCCCGAGCCGTCCTCCGCCGTGACGAAGTCGCCCGCGACGACCTCCCAGCGCCGGCCCTCGGGCCACGGCACCACGTCCAGCGGACGGCGATACCGCCGGCCCACCAGGTCGGCGCCCTTCAGCCGGCCCACCACGCGGCCGGCCGCCAGCGGCTCGGCGTCGCCTCCGGCGATGATGTGCCCGGCCCGGGCCTCGGCCACGATGACGCGGCGGCCGTGCCACTCCAGCTCGACGTAGTCCAGGGCCGGGTTCACGGCCACGGCGAAGTTCGACGCCAGCGTCCAGGGCGTGGTGGTCCAGACCAGCAGGTGGCGGCCCTCGGCCTCGCCCTCGAGCGGGAACAGGACGTAGACGCTCGGGTCCTTCGCGGTGTCGTAGCCCAGGGCCAGTTCGTGGCTCGAGAGCGCCGTGCCGCAGCGCGGGCAGTACGGCAGGACCTTGTGCCCCCGGGTCAGCAGGCCCTTGCCGTGCAGCTCGGCCAGCAGCCACCACACCGACTCGATGTACTCGTTGGTGTAGGTGATGTACGGTCGCTCGTAGTCGAGCCAGTAGCCGATGCGGTCGCTGAGCGACTCCCAGTCGGCCTTGTACCGCCAGACGCTCTCGCGGCAGCGCCGGTTGAACTCCGCCACCGACACCTTCGCGCCGGGGTGGTCGCCGATGTCGGTCTTCCCGCTGAGGCCCAGCTCCTTCTCGACCTCGATCTCCACCGGCAGGCCGTGCGTGTCCCACCCGGCGATCCGGGTCACCCGCCGCCCCTGCATCACCTGGTAGCGGCAGACCAGGTCCTTGATGGTGCGCGCGAAGACGTGATGGATGCCGGGTCGGCCGTTGGCCGTGGGCGGGCCCTCGTAGAACACGAACGGCGTCCCCGCCGCCGTGCGGCGCTGGACCTCGGCGAACAACCCCTCCGCCTTCCAGCGTTCGAGCGCGTCGCGCTCGAGCCGGTCGGCGGGGGTGTCGGGAGCGATGAGGGGGTAGCGGGACGGCGTCACGAGCGTCCGGTCATTCCTCGACGATCGACTTGATCCACTTGGGCGAGCTCTTGCGCGGCGGGGTGCCCTCGCCGGTCTGCGGCGTGATGGTGCCGGCGACCTTCCCGAAGGTCAGCGCCTCGCTGCCGGCCAGCGCATCGAGCTCGGCCTTCTGCCGCTCCACCAGGGCGCGCAGCGACGCCAGGTAGGCGTGGTGCTTGCGCGCCATCTCCTGGCCCGAGGCGTCCAGGCGCTCCAGCTCGCGCCGGGCGCGCTCGAGGCGCCGCTCGGCATCGGCCTCGGCCTCGCGCAGGATCATCTGCGCGTCACGCTCGGCCTGCTCGCGCGTCTCGGCCCGCATCTGCTGGGCCGCGACCAGGGCGTCGTTCATCGCCTTCTCGCGCTGGCGGTAGTCGCGCAGCTGCTCCTCGAGCGCCTTGAGCCGCTCATCGAGCACCAGGCGTTCCTTGATCAGGCGCTCGAGCTCGTCGGCCAGGCGGGAACGGAAATCCTCGACCGACGCCGGGTCGTAGCCCCGCATGCCCTTCCGGAACTCGGTCTTGCGAACGTCGAGCGGGGTCAGCCGGAATTCGTCGCTCATGTGCCCCTCTCCCCGAAGAGGACCGTGCCGAGGCGGAGCATCGTCGCCCCTTCCTCGACCGCGATCTCGAAGTCCTGTGACATGCCCATCGACAGCTCCGGCAGCGGCCCGGCTCCGTCGTTCCCGCGCGACGCCACCAGCGCCTCGCGCAGGTCCCGCAGGCCGCGGAACGTCGCGCGGGCCAGGCCGGCATCGTCGGTCAGCGGCGCCATCGCCATCAGGCCCGCCAGGTCCAGATGCGGCAGGCCGGCGATGTGGGCCGCGAGCGCCGGGGCTTCGTCCGGCGCGACGCCGCCCTTCTGCGGCTCACGGGCGACGTTGACCTGCATCAGCACCCGCTGGACCAGGCCCTTCGCCGCGGCGGCCCCTTCCAGCGCGTCGGCCAGGCGGACTGAATCCACCGAATGGATCAGGGCGAAACGGCCCACCGCCAGCTTCGCCTTGTTGCGCTGGAGGTGACCCACCAGGTGCCAGCGCACCGGCCCGTCGGGCCAGGCATCCTGCTTGGCCAGGGCCTCCTGCACCTTGTTCTCACCGACGTCGAGCAGGCCGCGAGCCGCCGCTTCCCGCACCACCGCGATCGGGTGCGTCTTGGTCACCGCGACGATGCGGACCCCGGAAGGGTCACGGCCGGCACGGTCCGCCGCCCGGCCGATGCGCTCGCGGACGGACTCAAGGTGCATAGCCATAACAATTTAGGGGGTTGGGACCCGGGGGGATAGTGCCGGCCGCCCAGCGGCCGATCCGGCGCCCGGGCCGGGGTGGGCGGTCGACCGGCTAACGCACCACGAAGCCGATGGTGGCCTGCCCGGCCACTTCGCCGCCGGCCAGGTCCCGGACCGTGAGCCGCAGCAGCCAGGTGCCGGCCGGCAGGCGCTCGGGCGTGAGGTCGAGCACCTCGCGCACCACCACGCCCGCCGGAGCGACCCGCTCGAACGACAGGCGGACCGCGGCCGGCCACTCCTCCCGGGCCGCGTCGCGCTCGGCGTCGTCGCTGCGCAGCAGCAGGTAGTCGGCCTGGTAGCGCACCGCTCCGGCCACGGCCTCGAGGCCGTAGACCTCGGCGTACGCGCGGATGGCGCTGCCGGCCGGGAAATCGAGCCCGCGGCGGACCCGGCGCAGCATGTCGATGAACGTCGCCGGACCGGCCCAGGCCGGCGCCAGCAGCAGGTCGCTCATGTTGGGGCGCCGCAGGAAGCCGCGCGCCGTCAGGCCGACCTCCTGCCGGCCGAGCCGGCCGGAGTCCTGCGCGTGGGCCAGCAGGAGGTAGCGGCCCGGATCGGCCTCGAGCACCACCACGCCCGCCGGGCCGCGCCTCAGATCGCCGGCTCCGCGCTCGGGGCTCACCAGCGTGGCGGCCAGTCGGCCCCGGGAGCCGACCACCACGACGTTGGCGGCCCCGGGCCGGCCCGCCGCGAACTGCGCCGTCCAGACGCCGAACGGCAGACCGGCGCGCGCCGGCGGCGCGTCGCCGCTCAGCGCCGCGCGCATGGCCCCGGCCTGCCGGTCGGTCATCGGCCGGAAGACCATCTCGCTCACGGTGCGCTCGCCGCGCGCGAAGGCGCCGGGCCGCGCGAAACGCAGTTCGCCCAGCGCCTGGTAGCTCCAGCGCTCGACGTCGCCGGTGCGGCACGTCGGGTCGTCGTTCCGGCCGCCCACCTCCAGCCGGTCCGGTGCGCCGAAGCGCAGGTAGACCAGGCCGCGGTCGTCGAGACCGGTCACCAGGTTGTGGCCCAGCCGCGCCGCCGCGGTGTCGGCGCCGCCGAGGTCCAGGTTCAGCGGCGCGAGCGCCGCACGGAAGGCGTCGCTCACGAGCATCGCGCCGGCGTCATCGTCGCGCCGCGTGTCCCACGGCGTTTCCGACCGGCGGGCCCCGACGCGCGCATCCGCGCCGGCCCGTGCCGGGCCACCGCCAGCCGGCGCCGACTGGTCGAAGAGCATCCACGGCACCTCGGGGTCGGCACCGGACCGCCCCATGGCGTCCGGCTGGACCGGCACGGCCGGCGCCTCGCACCGGTCATGGAAGTCGCGCTCGCCGCTCGCCGGCTGGAGGTCCAGGGCGCGCGCCAGCCGGGAGCGGTGGTACGAGACCAGCGGGTGTCGCAGCGGGAACGACCGGCGGGCGTAGCGCAGGCGCGCGAAGTGCTCGGCGACGCGGCCGCCGGCACCGGCGAACAGGTCGGCACTGCGTCGGGCCCAGAACGCCTCCAGCCAGGCGCCGCGCCGCTCGGGCGGCACATCGTCCCAGGCGCGCACCTCGTCGGGCCGCGCGACGCCCACGGCCTGCTGCCACAGCGTCGCGCCGCCGTCGCGGGCCGCGTGCGCCAGCGCGCGCCGGTAGTAGACGCCCCCGGCCGCGGTGTCGCCCGCCTCGTAGGCGCTCTGCGCGCGCAGCGCGAGCCAGGCCGCGTTCGACGAGTCCTCGGACAGCAGGCCATCGAGCACGCTGTCGGCCTGGGCATAGCGCTCGTCCTCGATGAACAGGAGGGCGATGCGGCCGCGGACGGCCGCCGCCGCCGCGAACGGCGCCAGCGTCTCGCGCATCCGCCGCCGGGCGTCGTCATTGCGGAACAGCGTCAGCCACTGGGTCCAGGCGTCGCGGAACAGCGGGTCGAAGGCCAGGGTCCGCTCCAGCCCGCGCCGCGCCACGGCCTCGCCGTCGTCGCCGCCGAGGAACAGGCCGGCCTGGGCGTAGAGGTAGGCCGGCTCCGGATCGTCCGGGGCCAGCCGCATCGCTTCCTCGTAGGCGCGCAGGGCGTTGAAACGTCCGGCCGGCTGGCGCCGCAGGTAGGCGTCGCCGAGCGCGACGTAGCCGCGCGGATCGCGCGGATTGCGGCTGGAGTAGCGTTCGGCGTACCGCACCGCTTCTTCGACCCGGCCGTCCCGCATGGCGCCGCGGGCGCTGTCGAGCACCGGCGCCGCGACCACCTGGGCCGTCGGCGAGGCCGCCGGCGCCTGCGGGAGCGGCGCGGCGGCGAGCGGGGCGCCCAGCGCCATGGCCATGGGAAGGAGCGACGTCATCACCGCACCGGTACCCGGACCGGACCGGGTCGTTCCGCGGCCGAACGACACAGGGCGCCCGGATCGGGCGCCCCGCTGAGCCGTCACCGTCGCCGGCCGGTATCGCCGGGCGGCGCCGCGCCGCCCGCGGCGCCGGCCGGAGCGGCCGATTCCGGCGCGCCGAGTCCCGGGATGCTGTTCATGGCGCGCAGGGTCTGCAGGAACCGCTGGAGCTCGGGGTTGGGCGAAAGGTGCTGAGCCCGCTCGTAGGCCCGCGCCATCTCCGTCACGTTGCCGGTCTGCCGGTAGGCGTCACCCAGCGACATGAAGATGAACGCCAGGTTGCCGGCGATGTTGTCGTCCGTCGGATCGAGCTCGAGCGTATCGACGTCGAACAGGCGCGCGTAGCGGTACACGTCGTAGGCCAGCGCGCGAGTCCGCTCGATGCTGATGGGTGCATTGAACAGGCCCGGCACCAGGTTCACCGAATCCACCCGGACCGTGTCGGGGTGGAGCTTGAAGGCGAGGCCCTCCTGCGCCACGTAGCGGTCGAGGCCCTGGCGGTTGCCGGTGCCGGCCGTGATCGCGAAGTAGATGGGCCGCTTGCCCATGTTCTCCAGGATCAGCCGCAGGACCATGATGTCCTTGACGTACATCGGCGAGCCGGCCGGATAGGTGTGGCGGATGCTGCCGGCGGCCAGCGTGAAGGCCTGCGGCAGCAGCTGCGGCTGGAGCGCGGCGATCTGGTCGTCGTTCATGGTGTGCAGGCAGCTCGCCGGGCCGCGCGCGGGGTCGGGCGGCCGGCGGTCGGCCCGGCGCGCCCACGTCACCAGCGTGTCGGCCCAGGCGGCCGAGCACGAGGGCGGCGGACCGGCATCGGCGCCGAACAGCCGCACGGCGTTGCTGTCGGGCCGGTAGGGCCGGGCCGGGTTGTCGCGCAGCTGGCGGATGTACCAGTCGGTGTTGACCAGCGACAGGTTCACGATCACCACGTCCTGGCGCACCTCCTCGACCTCCTGGAGGTACCACAGCGGGAAGGTGTCGTTGTCGCCGTTGGTGAACAGGATGCCGTGCGGTTCGACGCCGATCAGCATGTTGTAGGCGAAGTCGCGCGCCAGCGTGGCCGAGGGGCCCCAGCGCCGGTTGGCGGCGCCGAAGTTGAGCATGAACGGCAGCAGCGCCACCAGGAGGGCCGGCGAGGCCCACAGGGCCGGCCGGTCGCTCAGCCGCTCCCGCAGGGCGCGGAACATGGCCGCCACGCCCAGGCCGGCCCAGAGGCCGAAGGCCACGTACGAGACGGTGTAGAAGTAGTCCCGTTCCCGGACCTCGTGCATCTCGCGGTCGGGGAACCACTCGTAGCCGATCGAGAAGCCCGGCTTGAAGTTGAGGTACAGCACCAGGCCGATGCTGGTGGTCGCGAACAGGGTCGCGACGAACCAGAAGCTCGAGCGGTCCCACCGGCGGTGCTCCATCGCGCCCCAGATGCCCAGCGCCGTGAACAGCGCGGTGAACGGCAGGCGCGCCGGCGCCAGCAGGGTGCGGGCCTTCTGGAGCGAACTGGAGAACTGCCAGTCGAAGTACTGGATGTAGTTCAGCAGCTGCAGGCCGAAGATCTGGAGCGTGCGTCCGGGGTTGTCGTCCCCCGACGGGTACATCGGGTTGTCCAGCGGCGAGCGCGGCGGATACTGCTCCCGCCGGATCACCGCCCACAGGTTGTCGAAGGTCGAGGGATCGGCCTCGTTGATGTAGGGATGCAGCCCGGCGCGCACGAACAGGATGGCATAGGTGCTGGCGCCCGCGGCGGCCACCACCAGCGCCATGACGGCGAACAGCCCGGCCCCCACGCGGACGCTCCAGGCGGCGGCCAGCAGGTAGAGCGCCAGGCCGAGGCCGATGATGCCCTTGGAGCCCACGCCCATGCCCACCAGCGTGATCCACAGCGTCAGGGCCACGGCGAACTGCGCCCACTGCACGTTCTGCTCGGCCTCCTGGCGCGCCGGATCGGTCCGCAGCACGTGGAACAGGAAGGCGAACACCGCCGGCCCGGCGAGCAGGGCCATCAGGTGGTTGCCGAGCGTCACGCCCATCACGTAGATGATGCCGAGCTGCATGTGGGCGCCCACCACCGTGCCCCGGCCGCGCCGCCACAGCCACAGCATCCACGCCATGGCGCCGATGGAGAACATGGCGACCTGGTAGACCTCGGTCTCCACCGAATTCTGCCACACCGTGAACGTGAAGGCCGCGATGATGGTCGCGGCGAAGGCGCCGCCGGTGCGGAAGATCTTCGCCGCGGATTCGTCGAGGCCCGCGGCGCCCTTGCGGAGCGCCTCGTACATGAAGAGGAACAGGAACGCCGCCGAGCCGGCGCTGAACGTGGCGCTCATGAGATTGGTCGTCTGCGCCGTGGTCAGCCACGAGCCCAGCGCGATGTCCCACACGCGCCCCAGCGTCACGAACACCGGCGTGCCGGGCGGGTGCGGGACGCCGAGGATCCGGGCGGTGGCGATGAACTCGCCCGCGTCCCAGAAGGTGACCGTCGGGGCCAGCGAGACGACGTAGCCGGTCAGCACCACCAGGAAGGCGAGGGCCGCCAGCAGGTACGGGGGGCGGTCGCTCGTCAGGTCGTCGGTCAGGGCTGCGGCGCGGGCCGCCGGGGGGCTGGACGTCATGGGCTCGGGGCTGAAGGTCCGGTCGAACACCGCCAGGGGGCGGAAGCCGGTCAATATACTCAGGCCCCGTCCGGGGGGCGTCAGTGCGGGACCGGATCCAGCGTGGTACCCGGCATCCGGGCAAAGGGGCCGCTGGCCAGCAGCTCGCGCAGGCGGTCGAGGGTGACCGGCCGCTCCAGCTCGCCGTGGCGGGCCACCGAGATGGTGCTGGTCTCCTCGCTCACCACGATCACCAGGGCGTCCGTCTCGTCCGCGAGGCCCAGCGCCGCGCGGTGGCGGGTGCCCAGGGTCTTGTCGGCCACCGGGAACTGCGTCAGCGGCAGGACACAGCCGGCCCCGATGATGGTGTCGCCGCGCACCACCAGCGCCCCGTCGTGCAGCGGCGAATAGGGCGTGAAGATGGTGGTCACCAGGTCGGCCGAGACCTTGGCCGACAGCCGCGTGCCGGTGTCGAGATAGCCGCCGAGCCCCACCTCGCCCTCGACCGCGATGACCGCGCCGGTGCCGGAGCGGCTCAGGCGGTCCACCGCCTCGGCGATCTCCTCGGCCACCTGGTGCGCCTCGCCGCGGTAGAAGAACCGCATCAGCCGGCTCTGCCCCAGCCGCGCCAGGCCGCTGCGCAGTTCCGGCTGGAACACGATGAGCAGGGCGAAGGCGCCGTAGGTGAGGATCAGCCCGAGCAGGTAGCTGATCATCGAGAACTTCAGCAGGATGGCCGCGGCGTAGGCGGCGCCGATGAGGATCAGGCCCAGCAGGATGTGGATGGCGCGCGTGCCGACCAGGAACAGCAGGCCGCGGTAGATGACCACCGCGACGATCAGGATCTCGACCAGGTCCCGCCACTGCGGGATGAGGAAGCCGAAGCGCTCGCTCATCCGCGCGCCGGCGCCGGACCCGCGGGCGGCCGCAGGGCGTCGGCGACGGCCAGCGCCTCGCGCGTCATGGCCACGTGGTGCACCCGGAACAGCGAGGCGCCGCGCAGCCGCGCCGCGACGCAGGCCGCGGCCGTGGCGGCGTCGCGCGATGCGGGGCCGGTCCCCGTCAGGGCGCCCAGGAACCGCTTGCGCGACGGCCCCACGAGGACCGGATGCCCCAGCGCCACGATGACCTCGAGGCGGGCCAGGAGCGTCAGGCTGTGCTCGGTGGTCTTGGCGAAACCCAGGCCCGGGTCCAGCACGATGGCCTCCGGCGCGATGCCCGCGGCCAGGGCCGCGTCGCGCCGCTCCGCCAGCTCGGCGGCGACCTCGGCGGCCACGTCGTCATAGACGGCCAGCGCGTCCATGGTGGCCGGCTCGCCGCGCAGGTGCATGAGGACCACGCCGGCGCCCGCGGCCGCCACGGTCCCGGCCATCGCCGGGTCGGCGGCCAGGCCCGAGACGTCGTTGACGATCTCGGCGCCCGCGGCGAGCGCGGCGCGGGCCACCACGGCGCGCCGGGTGTCGATGCTCACCGGCAGGCCGACCTCGGCCGCCAGCCGCTCGACCACCGGCACCACGCGGCGCAGTTCCTCCTCCGGCGGCGGCGTCACGGCCCCGGGACGCGTGGACTCGCCGCCCACGTCGAGGATGTCGGCGCCGGCCTCGCGCATGGCGTGCGCGGCGCGCACCGCGTCGTCGGCCGCGTAGTGGCGGCCGCCGTCGCTGAAGGAGTCGGGCGTGATGTTGAGGATGCCCAGGACCAGCGAGCGGTCCAGGGCGAGCTCGCGCCGGGTGGTCCGCCAGCGCGCTGCCGCCGGCGGGGCCAGGGTCATGCCGCGCCGGGCGCCGGGTCGGGGACCAGCCGCGGCGCGGCGCCGC
>CAZJZC010000079.1:0-11489 GCA_964550365.1 uncultured Gemmatimonadales bacterium
CCACTGCGCGCCTTCGACCGGCGGCACCTCGACGGCCGTGATGAGTTCGTCGGGCCGGAGGACGCTCTGCCGGTAGCCGGTATAGAAGGCGGTGAACGGCACCCGCCGCTCGCCGTCCACGCTCTGGAGCACCAGCACCGCCTCGGCGGCGGCCAGCACCGGCAGGGCGTCGCCCGCGGGCGACCCGTTGCCGATGTTGCCGCCCAGCGTGCCGCGGTTCTGGATCTGGGCGCCGCCGATCTCCTTCGCCGCGGCCACCAGCATGGGCAGGCGACGGCGCACCGCGCGCGAGCGGATGATCTCCGTGTACGTGGCACAGGCGCCGATGCGCAGGACGTCGCCCTGCTCCCTGATGCGACGGAGCGGCCCGAGCCGCGAGAGGTCGAGGAACCGCGTGGCCGTGAGCGTGCCGAAGTTGAGCAGGACATACACGTCGGTGCAGCCCGCGATGGGCATCAGCGGGCCCTTCGTCCTCAGCAGCTTGAGCGCCGTGCCGAGGGTCTTCGGCTCGTGCAGTTCCAGCGGGCCGATGACGCCCTTCACGCGCCCGCCGCCGCAGGAGCGGCCGACCCGCGGGTGGCGCGCAGGACCGAGCGGTAGATGGCCTCGTAGCCGGTACAGCGGCACAGGTTGCCGGCCAGGCCGGTCCTGATCTGCTCCAGCGACGGCTTCGTGCCCAGGGCGATGGCCGCCATGATCATGCCGGGCGTGCACATGCCGCATTGCGCACCGCCCTCGATCGTGAAGGCCTCCTGCATGGGGTGCGCGCCGTGCAGGCCTTCGATCGTGAGCACGTCGTGGCCCACGGCCTGCGCCGCCGGCACCAGGCAGGCGCAGACCGGCGCGCCGTCGAGCAGGACGGTGCACGCGCCGCACTCCCCTTCGCCGCAGCCTTCTTTGGTGCCCGTGAGCCCGCACTCCTCGCGGAGCACATCGAGCAGGCGCTTCATGGGATGCGCCTCGACCTCGAGGTCGGCGCCATTCACCCGCAATCGCAAGGAAAACCCCCTATCACCCATCACCCATCACCCATCACCCCTATCACCCCTCACCCATCACCTCTCCCCACCCCTACCCCTCTCACCCACCCCCATCACCCACCCCATGACTTTCTCCGGCACCGCCGGCACCTCTCTCACATCCAGCCCCAGGTGGCGCATCGCGTTCGCGATCGCCGGCGCCGGCCCGTCCATCGGGATCTCGCCGACGCCCTTGGCGCCGAACGGCCCGTGCGGGTACGGGTTCTCCAGCATGACGGTGTCCATGCGCGGCGTGTCGAGCGTGGTGGGGATGGTGTAGTTGGTGAGCTGGGCGTTGGCCATCTCGCCGTTCTTCATGACCACGTGCTCGATGAGGGCGAAGCCCACGCCCTGCGCCGTGCCGCCTTCGATCTGTCCCTGCGCCAGCACCGGGTGGATGGGCCGGCCGAACTCGTGCACGGTCGTCATCTTCGTGTTCTTCACCTCGTAGGTGTCGCGGTCGAGTTCGACCTCCGCCACGTCGCAGGCCCACGAGTAGGTGGCGTAGGCGTCGCCCCGGCAGTGGTCGTCGTCCCAGACGATGCCCGGCGGCGGCTCGTACTGCTTCGTCACCGCGGTCTCGCCGTGGCGCCGGTAGTGCTCGGCGGGCGTCAGGCCGCCCAGCCGTTCGCGCAGGTCCGTCGCGGCGCGCTCGAGGATGCGCCCGACCACCATGCAGGTGCGGCTCGCCACCGTGGGACCGCTGTCGGGGACGCCGGCCGTGTCGGGCACGGCGACCTGCACGTCGTCCACCGACAGGCCCATGATCTCGGCCACGATCTGGGCGTGCATGGTGCGGGTGCCCTGGCCGATCTCGGTGCTGGCGACGCGGATCTCGACCCCGCGGGCCACCGTGGCCAGCGTCACCTTCGAGGCCAGGCGCGTCTCGCCGGAGCCGGTGAAGCCCGAGCCGTGGTAGAACAGCGCCAGGCCGATGCCCTTGTCGGTCCCGGCGTACTTCGCCCGCTTGCGCCGCCAGCCCGAGCGCTTCACCGCCGCCTTCAGCACCATCTCGGCCGAGCAGTCCTGGCCCAGCTTCTGGCCGGTGGCGGTGGTGTCGCCGGGGCGCAGGGCGTTGAGCAGGCGCAGGCGCACCGGGTCCATGCCGAGGGCCTCGGCGATGCGGTCCATGTGCACTTCGACCGCGAACTCCGTCTGCGGCGCGCCGAAGCCGCGGAACGCGCCGTTGGGGTTGGTGTTGGTGAACGCCACGCGCCCCGCGATGCGCACGTTGGGGCAGCGGTAGGGCCCGGCGGCGTGGATGCAGCCGCGCGAGAGCACCACGGGGCTGAGCGTGACGTAGGCGCCGCCGTCGAGCAGGACGTCCACGTCCATCGCCACCAGCCGGCCCTTCTTCGTGAGGCCGGTCCGGTGTCGCACGATGGACGGGTGGCGCTTGGTGGTGGCCCACATGTCCTCGGCGCGGTCGTAGACGATCTTGACCGGCCGCCTGGCCTTCAGCGCCAGCAGGGCCGCGTGGCCGGCGATGATCGACGGATACTCCTCCTTGCCGCCGAACCCGCCGCCCGGCTCGGTCTGCACCACGCGCACCAGGTCGTCGCTCATGCCGAGGAGCACCTTGAGCGCCTTGTGGACGTAGTAGGGGCACTGGAGCGAGCCGTAGACGGTGACGCCCCCGTTGGCCTCCGGCACCGCGATGAAGCCGTTGGTCTCGATGTAGACGTGTTCCTGGTGGCCGGTGCGGTACTCGCCTTCGACGATCACGTCGGAGCCGGCGAAACCGCGCGTCACGTTGCCATTCTCGATGAGCAGCTGCTTGAGGAGCTTCGGCGACCGCTGCGGGTCGAACATCGGTTCGGAGCGCTCGTAGTCGAGCTGCACCTCTGCCGTCCGGAGCGTCTCCGGGTCCTCGTGCGCCAGCAGGAGCACCGCCTCGCCCGCGTGGCGGACGTCCGTCTCGACCAGGCAGGGCTGGTCGGCGGTGATGTGCTCGATGGCGTTGTGGCCGGGGATGTCGCGCCAGTCCACCACGGTGAAGCCCGCCGGGTCGAAGGCGAGCCGGCGGCCCGTCACGCGGCCGGCCGGGATGGTGGCGCGCACCGTGCGCCCGTGCAGCATGCCCGGGAAGGTGATGTCGTCGACGTACTTCGCGGTGCCGCCCGTCTTGGCGGCGCCGTCCTTGCGCGGCACGCTCTTCCCGACGACCTGCACGCGGCATCCTCGTCTGCGGGGACTTCCAGGATAGGGCCGCCGGTGGCCGTCGGCAAGAAACCGTTGCGAACGGACGCCGCGCGGCATTGCTTTGCTGGACCGTGAGCGACAAGTGGCGCACCCTGCTGCTGCTGGCCCTGGGCGAGCTGCTGGCGATGAGCCTGTGGTTCTCCGCCTCCGCCGTGATGCCGGCGCTGATCCGCGACTGGCAGCTCACGCCGGGCCAGGCCGGATGGCTGACGACGGCGGTGCAGATCGGCTTCGTGGCCGGCGCGCTGACCATGGCCCTGTTCAACGTGGGCGACCTGTTCCCGCCGCCCACCGTCGTGGCGGCCGGTGCGCTGGTCGGCGCCGCGGCCAACGCGGCCATTCCCGCGTTCGCCGGCGGACTCGCCGCCGCGCTGCCGCTGCGCTTCGTCACCGGCTTCGCGCTGGCCGCCGTGTATCCCATCGGCATGAAGATCATGGCCACCTGGACCACGAAGGACCGCGGGCTGGGCATCGGCCTGCTGGTGGGCGCGCTCACCGTGGGCTCGGCCTCACCGCACCTGGTGCGGGGACTGGGCGGCATCGGCGACTGGCGCCCGGTGCTCTACGCCGTCTCGGCGCTGGCGGTGATCGGGGCGCTGATCGTGCGCCTCGGCGTCGCGATGGGCCCGCATCACGTGCCGGCGCGGCGGCTGGAGTGGCGCTACGCCGGCCGGGCCTGGACCGAGCCCGGCCTGCGCCTCGCCAACCTCGGCTACCTCGGGCACATGTGGGAGCTGTACGCCATGTGGACCTGGGCGCCGGCGTTCCTCGCGGCGTCGTTCGCCGCCCGGCCGGGTGGCGTGTCCATGGCGCCCGAGCGGCTGGCGGCCTTCGCCGGCTTCGCGCTCATCGCGGCCGGCGGACCGGGCAGCCTCGGCGCGGGCTGGCTGGCCGACCGGTGGGGCCGCGCGCGCACCACCATCCTCAGCATGGTCATCAGCGGCGCCTGCGCGCTCGGCATCGGCTTCCTGTACGGCGGGGCGCCGGCCCTGATCATCGCGGTGGCGATCGTGTGGGGGTTCGCCGTCGTCGCCGACTCGGCGCAGTTCAGCACCGCGATCAGCGAGCTGAGCGAGCCGGCCTACACCGGCACCGCGCTGGCGATGCAGACGGCGATGGGGTTCCTGCTCACCATGGTCTCGATCCAGCTCACGCCCGTCGTCATGGCGCGCATCGGCTGGCAGCACACCTTCGCGATGCTGGCCATCGGGCCGATGGTGGGGTGCTGGGCCATGTGGCGGCTCAAGCGCTCGCCCATGGCGGCGAAGCTGGCGGGCGGGCGGGGGTAGCATGGCGCCGGCGGCCGGCCCCGCCATGGGGCCGGCGCCGGTGCTCCGCTCGCGCGGGGAGGAGCGGGACCGGGTGGCGATCCGCTAGGGACGGCGGCGGCGCGGCGCGGTTTTCATGCGGCCGCCGCCGGGCCTGTGCGAGCGGGCCCGCCAGGCCGCCTCGAGCGCGGCGCGGACCACGGCCTTCGTCGCCGTCCCGAGGTCCACGGTCGTGGCGCCGCCCCGGCCCCAGGCGCCGGCCGCGGGCGCGAAGGTCTGCGGTCGCAGGGCCACGAATGCGGCCTGCTCTTCGGGCGTCAGTGCCACCATCGCGAAGCCGGCACGAGGGTAGCCCAGGGTGGCGAAGACCTTGCCGCCCACGCGGAAGTCGGGATGGCCCATGTGCGACGATTCGGCGGCCCCGGGCAGGGCGAGGGCCAGGGCGCGGAAGGCGTCGGGTGTCACGCCCCGCGGCCGCCGGCGTTCAGGGCGTGGTCGCTGCGGGCGCGGCCGCGACCGCCGCCAGCTGGGCGGCCGTGAAGTTCACGCCGAAGCGGCGGCACCAGATCGAGACCGTCGAGTAGCGGGCCAGGTCGGCGCCGGAAGGGATCTCGTAGTTCTGGTCCCCGACATTGCCCCGCAGTTCGCCCAGGCTGACGAAGCCGGCGCCGAGGCCCGCCCGATCGGTCACCGAGGGCGACGTGAGCAGGTAGACCTGGAGATCGGGGCCGTCGAGGGTCTCGAACGGCGCCAGCCGCAGGACCCTCCGGCCGCCGGGCAGGGCCAGGACCTGCGCGGTCCCCTTCCCCTCATGCGCCAGTGACCGGAACGCGCCGCTCATCAGCACCGTGGCCGAATCGGGGGCCGGCTCGCTCACCCGCCGGTCGATGAGCGCGCGCTCCGGCCGGAAGAAATACCAGGCCACGCCGGCCAGCAGCACGGCCGCCGCGACGATCAGGCTCCGGCGCGTCATGGTTCGCACGCCGCGTTCCCCCGCGGCCCTCCACCTGTCTGGAGCATCGGCTCGTCCTCGGTCCTGTCGGATGACGATCGGTCCGTGATCCGCCGCGCCGGGATGGACACGCGTCAGGCCCGGTGAAGCGTGGATCGGACCGGCGGCTGGCACTACGCTACGGCGCCCGGCGCCCTCACGCCAGTTCGAAGCGCCAGGCCCCCGGCCCGTCCGCGCGGGGACGGCCCGCACCACCGCCGGCCGCCGCGCGCGCACTGGTGGAACCTCCGAGATGGTGCCATGGTTGGTCATACCGACCGACGTGGAGGACCCATGACGAACGCGACGACCCCGCGTGGACCCGATGCCGCCTCGGAGGCCGGCGCGGCCGGCGACCTGTTCTACGATGCCGTCGTGCTGGCCGTGGTCGGCGGATCGGTGCTGGCCCTGTTCTTCCTCGCGATCGACCTGCTGGCGGGCCGCGGACTCTTCACGCCCTCGCTCATCGGGACCGTGCTGTTCACCGGCGCCGGTCCGGCGTCCGTCACGGCGATCCGCCTCGACATGGTGGCGTACTTCAGCATCGTGCACCTGCTGGCGTTCGGCGGTTTCAGCCTGGCCGTGGCGTGGCTCACGCCGAGGCTGGGCCTGGCCCGCCGGCCCCCGGCCCTGCTCGCGGGCCTGCTGTTCGGCGCGCTGACGGCGGGCTCCCTGGGCGTCGCGGCCCTGGGCATGCCCGGCCTGGTCGGCGTCATCGGGCCGGTCCGGATCGTGGCGGGGAACCTGCTCACGGCCGTGGCGATGACCGCCGTCCTGCGCTGGGCCCACCGCGACGATAGCGCACGCGCGTAGCCGGCTGCCTTCACCCGGCGAGAGAAAGCCCGTCCACGGTCGTGGACGGGCTTGCGCGCTCCTCTCGCTCCGGCGCGAACGGCGCTCGGGGCGGTCAGGCCGCTAGTGCCCGACGTTCGAGATGGTGCCCTCCGCAGCGAAGTTGTTCTGCAGGCGCGGCGGATCGGAGCCCGCGGGACACGGGCCCGGGACCTGCGTGCCGTAGAGCCTGATGCTGCCCCGCGCCGACGCGAACCGGCCTGTTCCGCCGTGGATCGTCCCGATGACATCCCAGGTCGTGAGCCCGCTGCAGGTCCGCTTCACCACGCCCGTACCGGCGATGTCCGTGAACACCTGGTCGCCGTTGGCGGCCGTGATGACCGAGAGCCCGCCGGAGGTCTGCAGGAAGATCTCGGTGGCCGTCAGCCCGGTCAGGCGGGTGCAGATGGTGGCCCGCAACTCGTACCGGCCGAAGTGGGACATCTCACCCCCACCCCGGACCTCGCTGTTGTGGCTGTATCCCGCCGGACAGGTGACCGACGCGTTGTGCCCCCAGGGAACTTCGTTCGCATCGAGGGGCGAGCCCACGAACCAGCCCCGGACGGGCAACGGCCGATTGTTGTTGACGCCGAACGACGGCGTGTCCTCGACCGGCGACGTGGCATCCGACTGGCATCCGGTAGCCACCGCGACGGCCAGACAGACCCCTGCGGCGAGGGCGAGACTGCGGTGCGCGTGCATGACGTCCTCCTGTTGAATGGGTGCCGGCTCGGCCCGGCAGGCCGACTTGACGGGACGCGCCGGGCCGTACGGGGCGCCGCACGGTGCGGGGAGTGCCATCATGGTCTCGTGTAGGAGGCAATCTGGGCGGCTGACGTGAACCCGCCGTTAGCTGGGTGTTAGCTGGGTGTTGGAGGGCGCTGGGCCGGCGGGCGACCTCCGGCGCCTACGGCCCCTCGCCGGGGACGGCCACATCCCGCCCGCGCCAGGCGAACCACAGCGTGCCGAGCACTCCGAAGCCGAAGGCCACCATCAGGTTGAGATCCGGGGAGATCCGCCACAGCAGGGCCCCGCCGAACGCCGCGAACGCGACCAGGATGTCGCGCACGAGGTAGTACAGGCCGAACATGGCCGCTTTGCGCCCCTCCGGCGCCAGGTCCATGATGAGCGCCTTGCGGGTCGGTTCGCCGAACTCCTTGAGACCCCTCAGCACGAACACCGCCACCAGCGGCCAGAGCGAGTGCGCGAAACGCAGCGCCAGCGGGAACGCGGTGAAGAACACGAACGTGATCAGCACGAACGGCTTCTTGCCGAACCGGTCGGCCATCCACGCCACCGGGATGTAGACCAGCACCGCCGTCATGTTCTCCACGGCCGACAGCCACCCGAAGGTGAGTTCCGAGACCGGGTCCAGCACGGTGCGCGTCACCCAGATGACCACGAACGCGTCCGGGATCCGTTCGCAGAACCGGACGAGCACGTCCGACCACAGCAGGTTCCTCAGATCGGTCGGCATCTCGCGCCAGAGACGCAGCGGGCTCGGCTCGGCGGGTTTCCGGTCGGGCACCTCGTCGGAGATGAGCAGCTGCTGGAGCACCGACGCCGCCACCGCCAGCACCAGCGCGAGCACGAACGCGGACCGTACGCCGCGCTCGACACCCCACAGCGCGATGAACGCGCCGCCGACGACCGGCCCCAGCATCTTGGGCACCCGGCGCACCAGCGACAGCGCCGACACGCCCATCGCCCGGCGGCGCCTCGGCACCGCCCTCGAGAGCAGGTCCATCATGGCCGGAAGGGAGATGGCGGACCACGAGATGAACAGCGCGGCGCCGACCAGGACCGCCCACCAGGCCGGCACCAGGATGACGACGAGGTAGCCGGCGACGGACAGCGCGTTGAACACGTGCAGGGCGCGCCTGGTGCCCAGACGGTCGCTGAGGTAGCCGCCGGGGAACGAGTAGAGCGCGGAGAGCAGGTCGTCCATGCCGGCCAGCAGGCCGATGGCGATGACGGCCGTGGACGCCTTCGTCAGTTCCTGGAGGTAGAGCGGCAGGAACCGCTCGGCCATGTGCTCGCCCATGCCCACCAGGATGACCACGCCGAGGAGGCCGGCCATCGTGCGGCGCGCGGGATCCGACGGGGTCGGGCGAATGGTCCTTCCTCCGGGGCCAACGGTGGTCCGGGTCGAGCACGGCCGACCGAAAGATGCCGCGGTCGGATGCGCCCTGCGACGCGGGGCCGGACGGCGCGGTCCCAGGTGGCTGGCGCCCTACCAGGTGGGGGACGTGCTCGCGCTCGGAACGCCCGACGTCACGGTCCGCGTGCTGAGCCAGCAGGGGGACGGTTCCATGACCGTGCGCGTGGAACGCCGCTGACCGGCGTCGCCGTCCGGACACTTCATCTCGCCCCGGACGGCCGCTGTCACTGCGACGATCCCCGCGGCGACCCGGTCTCGCCTCCGCGATGATGCCTCACGTGCGCCGTGCCGCCCGCTCGGCGATGCGCCGGATCAGCCCGCTGAAGATGAGCGCGTGCAGCGGGTAGAGCGCGTACCAGTACAGCCACCCGAACAGTCCCCTGGGCGCGAAGTACGCCGTCTGCGACACCACCGAGCGGCCCTCGCCATGGGGCGCGACCTCGAACTCGAGCCAGGCGTTCCCGGGCACCTTCATCTCGGCGCGCAGGCGCAACAGCCGGTCGGGTTCGACCGCCTCGACGCGCCAGAAGTCGAGCGCGTCGCCCACGCGCACCTCGTCGGGGTCGCGCCGCCCGCGGCGCAGACCCACGCCGCCGGCCAGCCGGTCCAGGAAGCCGCGCAGCCGCCAGGCCCGGTCCAGGTAGAGCCAGCCGCGCGCGCCGCCCAGGCCCTTCACGACCCTGAACACCTCCGCCGGCGCCGCGTCGGCCACGCGCCGACGGCGCTCCAGGATCATGCCCTCGAGCGTCGTCAGGACGACCGGCGCCGCGCCGCCCTGGCTGGTGCTCAGCGAGTCGGACCAGGTGGTCTCCACCGCGCTCGCCCGCAGCTGCTCCAGCGCCCGTTCGACCGACGCGCGGTAGCTCGCCGGACGGATGCCGGGGAACAGCGTCAGGGCCGCGTGGTCGTGCACCACGCTCTCGTTCCTGAGACCCTCGATGAGCGGACGGGCGATGGCGGAGGGGATGGGGGTGACGAGGTCCACCCAATACGACGAGAGCCGCGGCGTCAGCACCGGGACCGGCAGCATGAACCGGCGCAGGCCGCGCACCTCGGCATAGGTGAGCATCATCCGGCCGTAGGTCACCACGTCGGCGCCGCCGATCTCGACCACGCGGCCGGCGCTGGCGGGGACCTCGAGCGTGGCCGTCAGGTAGTCCAGCACGTCGTGGATGCCGATCGGCTGGGTGCGCGTGTAGACCCAGCGCGGACAGATCATCACCGGCACGCGCTCGGTGAGGTAGCGGATGATCTCGAACGACAGACTGCCCGAACCCACGATGACGCTCGCGCGGAACTCGGTCACCGGCACGCCCGCCGACCGCAGCGCGTCGCCGGTCTGCTGCCTGGAGCGCAGGTGCCTGGAGAGCTCGGAGGAGTCCCGCGCCAGACCGCCGAGGTAGATGATCCGCCGGACCCCGGCGTCGCGCGCCGCCGCGGCGAAACCGGTGGCCGCCTGGATGTCGCGCGCCTGGTAGTCGGCGCCGCCGCCCATGCTGTGGACCAGGTAGTACGCCGTGCCGACACCCGCGAGGGCCGGAGCGAGGCTCCCGGGGCGCAGCACGTCGCCCACGACCGTTTCGACGTCGCCGGCCCACGTCCGCCCGGCGAGCCGGGCCGGATCGCGCACCAGGCAGCGGACCCGGTGCCCGGGCGCCAGCAGGCGCGGCACCAGGCGGCCGCCGATGTAGCCCGTGGCGCCCGTCACGAGGATGGGTGAACGCGTAGTGTCGTCGGTCGGCATGTCCCTGCGTGGTCCGATGATCGGAGTGGAGGTCCGGCGCCCGTCCGCTCTCAGTGCGGCCCGGGTGACCCGCCCGCCGGTTCGCGGCCGCGGACGATGTCGAGCCGCAGTTCGACCCAGCCGCCTGCCTGGTAGTACTCCACCCGCAGGGCGCGGCGGCCAGGGGCGACCGGGACGGCATCGACCTCCGAACCGTGCGGCGCCCAGCGGTCGATGACCAGTGCCCCGTCGACCCACACGCGCACCGCGTCGTCGCTGATGGTCCGGAGCGTGTACGCCCCCGGCGGCAGCGTGACGACCGCCTCGGCGGTGAGCGCGAAGCGCTCCTGGGGCAGCTGCGCGAAACGCGGACGGTACCAGAGGTAGTCCAGCCGGGGTTCCCGCCGCTCCAGCAGCGCCGGGCCCGCGACCAGCGCCGCGAACGCCGCCGGCCGATCCACCGGATGCGACAGCGAATCCCAGCGGAAGAACCGCACCATCCAGTCCGTGGCCGGCTCGAACCGCCCGTACGAGAACCGCACCGGGGCGCCGGCCGGTGAACGCGCGCCCCGCGGCGAGACCGTTGCACCGCCGCGGTACTCGAGCGCCAGCTCCCAGTCGGCGCCGGCCCCTGCCGCCGGTTCCACCGCGATGGTATCGCCGATCCGGCCGGCGGAGGCCGACAGCGACGCGATGCCGCGGCGGGCCACGACGCGCCAGCGGCCCGCCGGGCCGAGGGTGGCGAGCCGCAGGGGCACCGAGCGGGCACTGTCCACCGGCCACAGCCGGGGCGAGCGCCAGTCGTACGGCCCCCACTCGTCCACGACGATCGCGCTCCGCGGCCGGCGTGCGTCGGCCGAGACCGGGACGGCGGCGGCGCCGTCGGGCACCGCCGGCGCGAGTGCGGCATACTCGGCCGGCACCGGGCCGCAGGCCTCGCCCGGCCCGCGCGCCTCCGGCGGCTCGGCCGGCTCGGCGTTCGCCTCCCAGCGTACGGCGGCCGTGTCGGCGAACACCGCCGCCGAGTCCACCCGCGTGAGCCGGTTGCCGGTCACCGTCAGGCCGCGCGTGCGCGTGCCCCGTACGCCCACGCGACTGCCGACGATGACGTTGTTCACGATCCGCGTGTCCCGACTGCGGGTGTCCCGCAGGCGCGCGTAGCCCCAGTCGGCCGGCTCGCTCTCGCGGGCCCAGAGCTGGATCGCCGTGGTGTCGCCGTCGAACCGGTTCCAGCCGATCAGGTTGTCCTGGCCGTGCTCGATGGCGACGCCCCAGCGGTTGCCGCCGAAGCAGT
>CAZJZC010000080.1:0-3206 GCA_964550365.1 uncultured Gemmatimonadales bacterium
CCGAAGGCGTCCATCAGCACGCCGGCGAGCAGGGGGAACAGCACCCGCGACACGCCGCCGAAGGTCTGCTGGACGCCCATGTAGAGGCCCCGTTCGGCGGCCGGCACGGCGCGCGAGAAGATGCCGGTCAGGCAGGGGAACAGGAAGGCCGTCCCCAGCGGCATCAGCGTCAGGCCCAGGAACAGCACCGGCCAGGTGCGGGCCCCGGCGCAGATGGCCAGGCCGGCCGCGAGCAGGACGATGCCGCCCCGGGTCAGCCGCGCCTCGCCGAAGCGGTCCACCATCAGGCCGAGGATGCCGGCGCGCACCACCACGCCCATGCCGCCCAGGTACATGAAGATGTAGCCCACGCCCTTGGCTGTGAGCCCGAAGCGTTCGGTCAGCAGCAGGGGCACGGTCGGCCCGGTGCCGTAGAAGGCGCCGATGGCGATCGCGTAGATCCAGATGAGGCGCGGCGCCGGCTCGCGCCAGTGCGTCACCACGTGGACCAGCAGTTCGCGAACCGGCCGCGGGCCCATCGGCGCCGGCGCCGCGGCCGGCACCGGCGAGGCCGGCGCCGGATGCTCGCCCGTCAGGTGTATCCCCTTCGACTCGGCCAGGTAGAACCAGGCGAACGCCGCCGTCACCACGGCCAGGCCCGCGGCCGCGAGCCCGGGCGCGTGCCGGCCGCCGAGGACGATGAGCACCGAACCCAGCGCCGGGCCGGCCACCGCGCCCAGCGAGGTGACGGCGGTGAACCAGCCGATGGCCTTGGTCCGCTGGGCTCCGGTGGTGGCGTCCACCACGTAGGCCTGCACCACGCCGATGGTCCCGCCGCCCACGCCCTGGATGAGCCGTGAGACGATCAGCAGGGCGATCGAGTCGGCGAACGCGAACACCAGGTACGACACCGCCGTCACGCCGAGGCCGAAGAGGATCGCCGGGCGGCGGCCGAGCCGGTCGGACATCCGGCCCCAGTACGGGGCGACCGCCAGCTGGGCCAGCGAGAACGCCGAGATGAGCACGCCGACCAGGGTGGCGTTGGCGCCCAGGTCGGTGGCGTAGAACGGCAGCAACGGCAGGATCATCACCGCGCCGACCATGTCGACGAAGGCGACGACGAAGAGGACGATCAGTCGGGCCACGGCACCCTATATAACGCCGAAGCCGTTCACCCGGTGCCCACCCGGCCGGCGCGGACCGCCAGCGTCCAGCGCAGACCGCACCGCCGGCCCGCCGGCCACGCCGCCGCCAGCCGATCCTCGACCTCGGCCACCGGGTCGTGGCCGTGCAGGGACACGTAGCGCCGCGTGGCGGACCAGGTACGCAGGTAGCCGGCGAACTCGACCAGGGTCGGCGTGCTCTCGAGGGTGAACGGCGGCGGGGCGATCTCGTCGAACGGCAGGACGACGGACCGGTAGCCGTCGTCGACCTCCGTCCGCTCCGGCGGCCAGAACGGTTGCATCCGCCGGGCGAACGACTGGAGTTCCGCGTCGAGCGCGGCGTCCGCCAGGTTCGGCGCGATGTAGACCCAGGCCGCGCACAGGCCCCCGGGCCTGAGGGCGCGCCGCGCGGCGGCGAAGAACGCCGCGTGATCCAGCCAGTGCAGGGCCTGCGCCACCACGACCAGGTCGCAGGAGCCGTCGGGCGGCCCGCCCTCCTCGGCGCGGGCCACGCGGTACTCGACCCTGGGGTGCGGCGTGGCCCGGGCGATCTGCTCGGCGCTCGCGTCGCTCGCCAGCACGCGCGCGAACCGTTCCGCCAGCCCCAGCGCCGCCTGGCCGTTGCCGGTCGCGGCGTCCCACGCCAGTTCGCGGCCCGGCGCCTCGCCGGCCAGCCAGTCGAACAGCGCCGCCGGGTAGCGCGGGCGGAAGGCGGCGTACCCCGCGGCGCGATCGGAGAAGTGGTCCTTGAACCCGCTCACGCGCCGGCGGCGCGGCGCAGGGACGCCAGGTCCAGCGGCCGGGTGTACATGGTCAGCGCGCCGTCCGGCGCGCGCGGCCACTCGCCGCGCGGGCGGTCCCAGTACAGCTCCACGCCGTTGCCGTCGGGGTCGTCCAGATAGAGCGCCTCGCTCACCCCGTGGTCGGCGGCGCCGGTGAGGGCGACGCCCGCCGCGTCCAGCCGCAGGAGCGCGCGCGCCAGGTCGCCGCGCGTCGGATACCGGATGGCGTGGTGGTACAGCCCCGTGTGACCCGGCGGCGGCGGCGAGCCGCCGGCCGACTCCCAGGTATTGAGGCCGATGTGATGGTGATAGCCGCCGGCCGAGAGGAAGGCGGCCTGCCGGCCCATCCGCGCCGTCAGCGCGAAGCCGAGCACGCCCGCGTAGAACGCGATGGCGCGGTCGAGGTCGGCCACCTTGAGGTGCACGTGGCCGATGTCCGTGCCGTCGGGGACCCGGTAGTCGCTCACGCCGCACCTCCCGCCGCGCCGGCGTCGGCCAGCACCGCGACCACCGGCGCGTGGTCGCTGGGCAGTTTGCCCTTCCGCTCCTCGCGCACCACGTGCGCGCCGGTGCAGCGCGCCGCCAGCGGCGCCGTGAGGAGGACGTGGTCGATGCGCAGGCCGTTGTTCCTGGGGAACCCGAGCATGCGATAGTCCCACCAGGTGAGCGGACCATCGCCGTGATGGTGCAGGCGGATCGCGTCGGTGAACCCCCAGGCCACGACGTCGGCCAGCCGGGCGCGGGCCTCGGCGTGGCACAACACCGAGTCGCGCCACTCGTCGGGGCGCGCCACGTCGCGGTCCTCGGGCGCCACGTTGAAGTCGCCGGCCAGCACCAGGGGCTGGTCGGGCCGGTAGCGGGCCTCGAGATGGGCGCGCAGACGCGCCAGCCAGGCGAGCTTGTAGTCCCACTTGTCCGAACCCACGGTCTTGCCGTTGGGCACGTAGGCCGAGAGGTACCGCACGCCGCCCACGGTGGCCGCGATGAGCCGCGCCTCGTCGTCGTCCACGCCGTCCTCCAGTCCGCGCCGCACGTCGGCCGGCGGCACCCGGCTCAGGATCGCGACGCCGTTGTAGGTCTTCTGTCCGTGCACCGCGGCGTGCCAGCCGGCCGCCTGGAGCTCGGCGGCCGGGAAGGTGTCGTCGGTCACCTTGAGTTCCTGGAGGCACACCACGTCGGGCCGCTCGGCCGCGAGCCGGGCCAGCAGGCGCTCCAGCCGGGCGCGGACCGAATTGACGTTCCAGGTGAGGATCACGGGCATCAGGGATGTTAACGCCGGCCC
>CAZJZC010000080.1:3306-11486 GCA_964550365.1 uncultured Gemmatimonadales bacterium
CAGTCGGGACACCCGACCACACGCTACCGGAGGCATCCATGAAGGCCCGTACCATCGCCGCCCCGCTGTTCGCGCTCGCCCTCTCCGCCGCGGCCGCCGTGGCGCAGAACCCCGCTCCCGGCGGTCCGCCCCCCGGCGGCGCGCCCGGCATGGGCCAGGGCGGCGGGCGTGGCATGGGCGGTGCCCGCCGCATGCAGGCCATGCTCGAGGGCATCACCCTGACGGCGGCCCAGCAGACACAGGTAGATTCCATCGTGGCCCGCTACGCGGCGCAGATGCCGGCCTTCACGCCCGGCCAGGCGCCCGACCCGGCAGCCATGCAGACCCGCCGCGAGCTGTCGCAGCGGCAGGACGCCGAGATCCGCGCCCTGCTCACCACCGAACAGCAGGCGGTGTGGGACCGTAACGCCGAAGCGATGCGCGCCAACATGCGGCGCCCCGGCGGCTGAGCGCCCGGCGGCGACCCGCGCTGGCGAACGGCCCCCGGCGACGGGGGCCGTTCTCACGCAGACCAGCCGGGCGGCAGGCGCCGCGCCGACCGGAGTCACCATGGACCGACCGCTCACCCGCCTCCTCACCCGGCAGGACGTCGCCGACCTGCTGAGCCTGCCGGACTGCATCCGCGCCGTCGCCGAGGCGTTCCGCGCCCACGCCGAAGGGCGGACCGGCCCTCCCGGGGTCCTCGGCGTCCCCGGCGACGGCGGCGGGTTCCACATCAAGGCCGCCACCCTGCCCGGTGACCCGCCGCTGTTCGCGGCCAAGATCAACGGCAACTTCGCCGGCAACCCCGCGCGCGGACGGCCGCGCATCCAGGGTCTCGTGGTGCTGTGCGACGCCGGCACCGGCGACCCGCTGGCCGTCATGGACTCGGCCGAACTCACGGCCCTGCGCACCGCCGCCGCCAGCGCCGTGGCCGCCGACCACCTCGCCCGCCCCGACGCGGGTTCCGTGGCGATCATCGGCTGCGGCCGGCAGGCCCGGCCGCACCTGCTGGCGCTGGCCGCCGTGCGGCGGCTGTCCCGCATCCGGGTCTGCGACAGCGACCGCCCGCGCGCCGTGGCGTTCGCGCGCGAGATGGCGGCCCTGCTCGGTATCGACGCCGCGGCGGCCGCCGATCCGGCGGCCGCCGCGCTGGAGAGCGACATGGTGGTGACGTGCACCCCGGCGCTCGCGCCCATCCTGCACCGCGGCGACGTGGCGCCCGGCACCTTCGTCGCGGCCGTCGGGGCCGACAGCGAGACCAAGCAGGAGCTGGACCCGGCGCTCATGGCCGCGGCGGCCGTGGTGCCGGACATCGCGGCCCAGGCGGCCGCCATCGGCGACCTGCACCACGCGCTCGCCGCCGGCGTCATGCGGCTGGAGGATGTGCGCGCCGAACTCGGCGCGGTGGTGGCCGGCCGGGCGGCCGGGCGCCGCTCGCCGGAGGAGATCGTCATCTTCGACAGCACCGGCACGGCGCTCCAGGACACCGCGGCGGCGGCACTGGTCTGGCGCGGCGCCGAGCGCGCCGGCCGCGGCGCGGCGATCGACTTCGGCGCCGCGAGCGGCGCCGCCTGACTCAGGCCGGAGCGAACCGCTCCTCGAGTTCGACCCCCAGACCGTCGGCGATGCGGTTCACGAACGCGAAATAGGCCGTCACCGAGCAGATGTCGTGGATGCCGAGATCGTCGAACCCGGCCGCGCGCAGGCCGGCCACGTCGGCGGCGCCCATGGCGCCCGGGGTGCGCGTCAGCTTCTCGGCGTAGGCCAGCATGGCCCGGTCGGCCTCGGCCAGCGGCGCGGCGCGCCAGTCACGGCCGAGCCCGGCCACGAACGCGTCGGCGTCCTCCCCGGCGCGGCCGTCCTGCAGCAGCAGCGAACGGAGACCCGCTCCGTGATGGACCAGTCAATAGTGACAGCCATTGGTGGCCGAGACGACCACCGCGATCATCTCGCGCTGGACGCGGCTCAGCGGACTGCGGCGCCGCATCAGCTCGACGTACAGGTCGTAGTGCTGGCGCATGGTCCGCGGATGCACGCCGTGGATGCGCAGGATGTTGTCGGTGTCGTCGACCCGGTCCGCCGGCGGGATCGCGTCGTCACTCACGTAGCCGATATGGGCCATGCTCGCCGCTCCTTGATCCCGCCAAGGTAGCCGAGCCGCCCCCGGGCGGCAGCCGCGCGTGCCAGGCCCGCGGGCCGCGCGAGCCGCGAGGTGGGCACCGGAAGCGGCTCACGCGGGCACATCCGGCATGGCGGACCGCGGCCCCGACCATTGGCCCGCGAGCGGCAGGGGGCCAGCCCCATGGCGGCCAGGCCCGGGCCGGACCGGGGTGTTCCGGACCTGGGGATGTTACCGTACGCCGTTGATTCACATGAACTTACGCTATCGACGATCGACCGCTTCCCCCCCTGATTAAATTCCGTCATTCCCCGGGCGAGGCGACCTATGACCGAGTTCAGCTTCCAGGACGGCTGGCGCACCTATGAGTGCCGGCTGGAACGGCAGAAGGGGTCCATTACCGACGGCTGGTGGTGGTTCCAGGTGACCGGCGATCAGCACCGCTACGCGCCGTTCGCGGCGACTCCCGGCGAGAGCCGCGACAAGGTGAAGGACAAGATCCTGGCGTACCACACGAACCTGCTGGCCCGGCGCGCCGCGCCGCCCGAGCCGCGGAACCAGTGGGGCCGGCCGGCCAAGAACGCCAACAAGGCCAAGACCACGGGCAAGTAGCCGCTCATGGTATGGACGAACGAAGGGCCGCGGGGAACCGCGGCCCTTCCTGTTTCGCCTCCGTCCGGTTCGCCGGCGGCTACTCGCGCTCGAGCTTCAGCGAGGCCGAGTTGATGCAGTAGCGCAGGCCGGTCGGCTTCGGGCCATCCGGGAAGACGTGGCCGAGATGCGCATCGCACGCGGCGCACGTCACCTCGACCCGCACCATGCCGTAGCTGGCATCGGTCGCCTCGGCGACCCGGTCCGCCGCGACCGGCGCCGAGAAGCTCGGCCAGCCGGTGCCCGACTCGAACTTGGCATCCGACGCGAACAGCGCGGCGCCGCAGCACACGCAGGCATAGGTCCCGCGGTCATGGCAGTCCCAGTAGGCGCCGGTGAAGGCCCGCTCGGTGCCCTTCCTGCGGGTGACGGTGAACTGCTCGGGCGTCAGCGCCGCCGCCCATTCCTCGTCGGTCCTGGAGACCCGGCCCGCCACAGCTACCGCGACGCGGCCAGCGCGAAGGTGAACGGCGTCTGCACCATCACGCGCACGGGCCGGCTCTCGGCGCGACCCGGCCGGTAGCGGCAGGTCGCCAGGGCGCGGCGCGCGGCGTCGTCGAACTGGCGGTGCGGCGACTGGAGCGTCGTGATCGACGCCGGATCCACCCGGCCGTCGGTGTTCACGATGTACTGGAGCACCACGCGGCCTTCGACCCGGGCCGAGCGCAGCAGCACCGGGTACACCGGCGCCTGGCACGAGCCGGGCACCAGCGCCGGGCGCTCGTCCACTGCGGTCTCGGCCATGGCGACCTCCTCGACCGGCGCCTGCGCCTCGAGTGCCGGGGCGGCCGGCAGGCCCAGCGCGATCACCAAGGTCAAGCAGAACAGGGACTTCGGCACGACCAGCACCCCGCGGTTGGTTGAACCCCAAACCATAGTTGAAACGTCCTCCGACGATTGTGATCTGGATCACACTTTGCGGCGCGGCCGTTCCGGAGAGGCCGCGGCGCCGCGTGACCAGTCTGGAATCTCACCGGGAGGCCTGGCGTGTGGCATGGGGCCGGACCCTGGCGGTGGGCAGGGATAACCGCACAGGGACAGGGTGGCGGCGCGAACCCGGGCCTGCGGTGTCGGGTGGCCCGGGTCCAGCGGTCTAGGCGGCCGGGATCTCGGGCTCGTGCTGCGGGTGCGCGAAGCTCCGGATCCACGATTCGGCGGAGTCGGGGTCGCCGAACACCTCGACGATCGCGCCGGCGATGCACGCCAGGGTGGCGAAGCGGCGGGCGATGCCGTACTGCGCCCCGGCCCGGGCGATCACCGCGGTGGGATGTCCGCGCAGGACGGCCGGGACCGCGTCGGGCTGGGTGAGCATCTCCACGTCGGCGGCCGACGCGAGGTAGTCGAGGTCCCGCACGTCGACCACGATCGGCGACGTCTCGAGGAGGCCCGGCAGGGCGCGCACGCGCGTGACGGCCGCGGCGCACGAGATGACGTCGGCGTCGCCGTGACCGCGGAGGCGAACGATCCCCTCGGCGGGGTCCAGGCGAGCTTCGAAGGGCATTGCGCCTCCAGGGGCGTAAGGGGGCCCGGGCGAACGCCCAATTGATAGGGGATCGGCGCGGCGCGCGGAACTCGGGCAAGCCCTAGTGTCCGCGTCACGGCGCGGATCGTGGGTGATCCCCTACGGCCTGGCCGCGTTGCGGTCGAGCGCGGCGCGGGCCGCGCGCTGGAGGCTCCGCACCCGGTCGGCGCCGTAGCCGCCCGGGCCCGGTATCACGGCCGGCAGACCGAGCGGATCGATGCCGCGCAGGCGTCCCAGCAGGACCAGGGCCGCGACATAGGTGCCGGCGGCGGACGGATGGAAGCCGTCGGGCCCGTACAGCGGCACGGCGGGATCGGCGGCCAGGGCGGCGATCCAGGCGTCGCCGGCCGGCGCGAAGATGCCGCCGACCGACCGGGCCGCCTCGCGGTACGACTCCAGCACCAGCGGGAAGTCGAGCAGGGCGCGGTCGGCCGCGGGCCACACCATGTACAGCACCGGCTCGGCGCCGGCGGCGCGGATCAGTGGCGCGAAGGCGCCGGTCCACTGCGCCAGGTTGGCCTGATTCGCCGGCAGGGACGAGGGTCCCTGCTGGAGGACGACGAACTCCCACCGGGTACGCTCGAGCAGGGCCCTCGCCGTGCCTTCGTACCAGTGGTCCTCGATCGACACGTTGGCGAGCGCCACCGCGTGCGCGGCGAGCGCGCTGTCGCCCGCCTGCCGGGCCACCGCCACCAGCATGCCCGGCAGGTCGTTGGTGTACGTGAGCGAGTTCCCGATGAACAGGACCCGCACGGCGCCCGGCGCGAAGGACGGGTCGGTCGGGCCGCCATTGCAGGCCGGCAGCAGCGCGCCCAAGGCGAGCATCAGCCAGCGCACGGTCATCAGCAGCACGGCATCGAGCCTGTCGAAGGGACACGCAATCTGGCGGAGGGGACTGCGGCGCGCGCGGGGACAGCGCAGACTGCAACCGCGCGGGACGGGCGCGGCGCGCGCCCCGTCCCGCGCGGCATCGGGCTCAGCCGGTCAGCGCTTCCTGGCCCACGAACTCCACCAGGTCGGTGGACCCGACCCGCGCGCCCAGCTGGCGCAGCATGGTCGCGATCTGCCCGCGGTGGTAGCTGGCGTGGTTCACCACGTGCTGGAGGACGGCGTCGAGCGGCAGTTCGCGCGGCTCGCCGGCGATGTTGGTGTAGGCCAGCGGCCGGTCCAGGGCCTCGTCGTCGAGCGACGCGATGAACGCCGCCTGCCCGTCCTCCACCTGGGTCCACAGGGCCCTGATGTCGGGCACCGACTGGAGGGTCGCGGCCTCGGCCCAGCCGGCCGGCGAATTGCCGTACCAGCGCTGGAGCCAGACCCAGTCGGCCGACACCATGTGCACCAGCGTGTCGCGGACGGAGGCGAAACTGCTCGACAGATCGCGGTGGAACTGCTCGGCGGTGAGGGTCTGGGCGGCATCCAGCATGCGGTCGTTGGCCCAGCGATGGTAGGCGTACAGTCGTTCGAGGTCCTGTTGGGTCACGGGTGATCCTCCTTGGTTCCGGAAGATGGGGGCCGGTCGGCGCCACCGGAAGGGTGGCCGGGAACGGCTCGGCGGCTGGACGGATCCCACGGCGCCGGCCGCGCGACGACCCAGACGGGCAGGTGGTCGCTGGCGCCCCGGTTGTCGGCCACCGTGCCGGTCGCCTCGGCGCCGGCGGGGCCGAAGCCGCGCAGGAAGATGTGGTCCCAGCGGCCGAGCGGCGAGGTGCGCGGCCCGCGCTCGGTGGGCCAGTCGTAGCCGGCCCGGCGCGCCAGCGCGCCGACGTCGTGGTTGTTGAGATCGCCGCCGATCACCACCCGCGCGTGGCCCTCGGCGTCGCGGAGGACGGCGGCGAGCTGGTCGCGCCGGGCGTCGCCGCCGATCTCGAGGAACGTGCCCAGGTGGAGCGAGTAGACCCGGACCGGCGTCGGGCCGAACTGGATGGTCGCGGCCACCGCCACGCGCCGGGTGCGGGTCCCGCGGCCGACGTGCGGCAGGAGGATCTTGGCATCGTCGGTGATGGGCCAGCGCGACAGGACGGCGTTGCCGAACTGGCGTCCGCTGCGGCCGTGCAGGGCGCCCGGGTAGTAGACGAACGCATGGCCGAGCGCCGTGGCGATGCGGTAGGCGCCGGAGGCGTCCATCTCCTGGAGCAGGATGACATCGGCCTCCCGCAGGGCCGGCTGCTCCCGGAGCGTGGCGATGGCGCCGTCCACGTCCCGGGCGAACTTGACGTTGAAGGTGACGACCCGGAGGCGCGACGCGTCCTCGGTCGGCGCCGCGGCAGGCGCGGCGGGGACGGCGTACCGCGGGCCGTCCGGCGGGTAGTTCAGCGAGTAGCTGCAGGCCACGGCGGGAAGCGCGACGACCAGCGCGGCGAGGCAGGACGAGCGGGTCACCCGGGAAAACTAGTCAGCCCGTCTCCCACCAGGCCACCTCGCCGCCGTGGCCGCACTCGGCGCAGGTCGCCGCGGGCTGGTCCTTGAGGATGGGCATGCGCATCGTGCACACCGGGCACACCGCGTAGATCATGTCGATCCGGGGGCCGCCCGCGGCCCGGACGTTCTGGGCGGTCTCGCGGGTGCGGATGACGACCGTGAAGGTCCGGGGTCGGTCGGACCGCACTTCGAGCAGCTTCTTCTGGATGGCCACCCGCCGGCCGCGCACCTGGAGCACCAGGCGCTCGCCGCTGGTCTCGCCGACCACCGGGTACCAGGCGCCGGCGCGCGGCGCGGGACGGGCGAAGGGGCGCGCGGCGGCCCACGGGCGGGCCCAGCCGAGCGGTCGGTCGGTGGTCTCAGCGGTGGTCATGGCGAGCACCGCAGTATTGCCCCGCCCCGTGAGCCGTGCCGTGACGCGTGACCGGTCAGGGTCCGACACCGGAATGACCCGCTGTTGAGCCGGTAGCGGACGGCTGGCGGGGCGTTCGGGAACGGTGTCGCGACAGCATCTCGCGACCACGAGCGGGGGCGGCCGCTCCCGTCCGTGGGACGTTAGCTTCAGCCCGTGACACCGATGCCGCCGTACCCGAGGAGGACGGGGTGAGGATCACCGGCGGCCGGTTCGCCGGCCGCGACCTTGCCTCCCCATCCGACCGCCGGGTGCGGCCCACGGCCGAGCCGGTGCGGTCGGCGCTGCTCGACTGGCTGACGCCGGACCTGGCCGGGGCCCGGGTGCTGGACCTGTGCGCCGGCACCGGGGCGCTGGGGCTGGAGGCGCTCTCGCGCGGCGCGCGGGATTGTGACTTCGTGGAGTTCCGGCCGGCCAGCCTGCACGCGCTCCGGGCCAACATCGCGGCGCTCAGGCTGAGAGACGTGACCCGCGTGTTCAAGAAGGACGCGGTGCCGTTCGCCGGGGCGCTCGAGCCGGGGCGGTACGACATCGCCTTCGCCGACCCGCCCTACACCAGCCGTGTGCTCGAGCGCCTCCTGGCGCTGTGGCGCGAGCGGCGGTTCGCGCGGATCATGGCGGTGGAGCACGCGAAGGGGCAGGCGCTCCCGCCGGGCGTGTTCCATCGCGTGTTCGACGAGAGCGCGGTCACCGTCTATCGCGCCTGAGGGCTGACGGCACGCCGGGCCGGGAACGCCGAGGGGCCTCGGAGAACCCGAGGCCCCTCGTCCGGAACGTCCGCGCGACGGCGGCCGCTCAGCCGCACTCGCTGAAGCCGCACACGTGGCACTTCACGCAGCCTTCGGCGAACTCGAGCTGTGAGCCGCAGTCGGGGCAGGCGCCCAGCATGTCGGGCGCCTTGTGCTGGAAGCCCTGGGCCTGGGCCTGCGCGCCGAGGCTCGGGGCGGCCGTGATGGGCCGCACCACCGCCTCGGCCTTCGGCCCGCCCTGGAGCAGGTCCTGCTGGACGCCCTGCTTCTCGTGCATCCACTTCTCGATGGCGATGCCGATGGCGTCCGGCACGCTCATCACCTTGT
>CAZJZC010000081.1:0-10812 GCA_964550365.1 uncultured Gemmatimonadales bacterium
TTCACGCTGGTCGACACCCCCATCCTGACGGGCTCCATCGGCGAGTCGGCCGGCACGCTCTTCTCGACCGAGTACTTCGACCTGGGCCAGGCCTATCTCGCCCAGACCGGCCAACTCTACCTCGAAGCGGCCTGCGCCGCGCTCGGGAAAGTGTACTGCTTCGGCCCGACGTTCCGCGCCGAGAAGAGCAAGACCAGGCGGCATCTCACCGAGTTCTGGATGGTGGAGCCCGAGGTCGCCTTCAACGACTCGGCCGCCAACATGCGTCTCCAGGAGGACTTCGTCTGCCATATCGTGGGTCGCGTCCTCGAGAACCGGAAGAGCGAGCTGGCCGAACTGGAGCGCGACACCGGGCCGCTGGAGTCGGTCGCCGCGCCGTTCCATCGCATCACCTACACCGATGCGGTCACGAAGCTCCAGGCCATGGGGTCGGGCATCACCTGGGGCCGCGACCTGGGGGCCGACGACGAGATGAAGCTCACCGAGGGGCTCGACCGGCCGCTGTTCGTGATGAACTACCCCAGGGAGGCCAAGGCCTTCTACATGAAGGAGAACCCGGACGACCCGCGCACGGTGCTGTGCGACGACTGCCTGGCGCCCGGCATCGGGGAGATCATCGGCGGCTCGCAGCGCGAGGATGACCACGACCGGCTGGCCGAGCGGATCAGGCACGAGGGGTTCCCCCTGGAGTCGTACCAGTGGTACCTCGACCTCCGCAAGCACGGGACGTTCGTGCACGCGGGGTTCGGCCTGGGGGTCGAACGCACGGTGCAGTGGATCACCGGCAGTCCGCACATCCGGGAGATGATCGCGTTCCCGCGCATGATGTACCGGCTGTACCCGTAGTCGCCGCCCGTGCCGACGCTGACCCGGTGGTTCCTGCGCGCGGCCATGCTCAACCTGGTCGCCGCGATCGTCCTCGCCGTCCTGCTCGCCGTCCCTTCCTTCGCGGCGGCCGCCGCGCCCTGGCGCCCGGTCTACGTGCACCTGCTCGTCGTCGGCTGGGCGACCCAGATGATCTTCGGCGTCGGCTACTGGATGTTCCCGCGCCGCGAGCCGCTCGACCTGACCGCCACGCCGTGGCTGGGCTGGACCTGCTTCGGCACCCTGAACCTCGGCCTGGTCGTGCGCGCCGCGTCGGAACCGGTGCTGGCGCAGGGCGCCTCGGCGCTCGCGGCGGCCGGAGCGGTGACCGCGGCGCTGCTCCAGTTCGTGGCGGCCGCGGCGTTCGTGTGGCTGGCCTGGCCGCGGGTGATGGCGCGCTGATGCCGCGGATCAGCGTCTGGCTCATCCGGGCTTCGCTGGTCCACCTGCTGGCCGGCGCCCTGCTGGGCGCGGCGTACCTCGCGTTCAAGGCCGTCGGCTGGCCGCCTTCCGCGGCATCGGGCCTGCCCGCGCACCAGGAGGCCCTGCTGGTCGGCTGGATGGTCCAGCTGGTGATCGGCGTGGCCTTCTACATCCTTCCCCGGCCGCCCGGCACGGACCTGGGCGAGGCGGGCCGGCTGATGTGGCTGGTGTTCTGGCTGCTGAACCTCGGCGTGCTCGTCGCGGCCCTGGGCGGCGACCCGGCCCTGCCGTCATGGCTCGTCCTTGTCGGGCGTCTGGCGGAGTCCGCGGCCGTCGTGCTGTTCGCACGGCACGCGTGGTTCCGCCAGCGGGCCTACCGGGCGGGAGCGCGCACCGCTCTCGTGTAGCGGCGTCAGGCCTGCTTCTTCTTCACCTCGTCCCACAGGCCGTCGAGCACCTCGAGCCCGGCCGTCGCCACCTCGATCCCGCGTTCGGCGGCCAGCGCCTCGACCTGCTCGAAGCGCCCGACGAACTTGTCCGTCGCCCGGCGCAGGGCCGCCGTGGGGTGCACGCCCGCCTTGCGCGCCACGTTGATCGCGGCGAACAGCACGTCGCCGACCTCGTCGGCCGGATGCTCGAGGGCCTCGAGCACCTCTTCCTCCAGTTTCTCGAGCGGCCCCGCCACGTCGGGCCAGTCGAAGCCGACGGCGGCCGCCCGCTCCTGGAGCCGGTAGGCACGCTCGAGTTCGGGCAGGGCCGGCGGCAGATGACCCAGGGCGCCGGCGCGCTCGCCGCGCTCGGCCGCCAGCCGGCGGCGCTCGGCGGCCTTGTGCCGCTCCCAGTCGGGCGCCTCGCCGCCGGCGTACAGGTGCGGATGCCGCGCCTTCATCTTCTCCACCAGGCCGCGGGCCACGCCGGCCGCCGTGAACGCGCCGCGCTCCTCGGCCAGCACCAGCTGGAAGGCGCAGTGGAGCAGCAGGTCGCCCAGTTCGGCGGCCATCCGCGGCTCGTCGAGGTGGTCCTGCGCCTCCTCGAACTCGGCCAGCTCCTCGCGCAGGTACGGCCGCAGGGTCTCCAGCGTGAGCGCGCGGTCGAAGTCGCAGCGCACCCGGAGGTCGCGGACCAGGTCCAGGATGTCGCCAAACCCGTTCTCTTCTTGCATTTAGCCCCCCTCACGGGTACGCTACTCGGTTCCTCTGCGGAGAGCAATTCTGGCGCATCAGCCGGTGGCACCCGACCGGACCTGGGTGGAAGTCGATCTCGACGCCCTGCGGCGCAACGCCCGCACGGTCCAGCGGCGTTCGGGTGCGCGGTTGCTGCCGATGGTCAAGGCCGACGGCTACGGGCTCGGCGCCGTCGCGGTGGCGCGCGCGCTGGAGCCGCTGGACCCGCTCGGCTTCGGCGTCGTCACGTCGGACGAGGGGCGCGCGCTGCGGGAGGCGGGCGTGGTGCGGCCGATCCTGGTGGTCCAGCCCACGCTCCTCATGCTCGAGGCGTGTGCCCGCGGCGGCCTGACGCCGGCCCTGGGTTCGGCCGAGGAGGTGCGCGCCTGGCGCGGACTGGGCGACGGTCTGCCGTTCCACGTCCAGGTGGATACCGGGATGAACCGCGGCGGCATCTGGTGGCAGGCCTTCGCGTCGGAGTGCGAGGCGTTCGCCGAGGCGCCGGGGTTCGAGGGCCTGATGACCCACTTCCACTCGGCCGACCGCGATCGGCGGTCGGTCGCCGAGCAGTGGGGCCGGTTCGAAGCGGCCCTGGCCGCGCTCCCGCGGCGGCCGGCGCTGGTGCACGCGGCGAACTCCGCGGCGGCGCTCGGGTACCCCGAGGTCGCGGGCGATCTGGTCCGGCCCGGCATATTCCTTTATGGAGGGGCCGTGGGCGGTCATGAGCCGGAAGCGGTGGTGACGTGGCGCGCGCGGCTGAGCCGCGCGGCCTGGCGGGAGGCCGGCGCGACGGTGAGCTACGGAGCCACCTGGCGGGCCGAGGAGCCGGTGTGCGTGCTGTCGGCGGCGGCCGGCTATGCCGACGGCCTCCCGCGCGCCGCCGCGGGCCGGGGTGCCATGCTGGTCGACGGACGGCGCCTGCCCATCGTCGGCGCGGTGACCATGGACTTCACCATGGCGGCCGCCGATGAAGAGCCCGAGGCCGACGCGCTGGCGACATTGATCGGCGCCGATGGCGACGCCGCCATCACGCTCGACGAGCTGGCCGAGGCGGCCGGCACCATCAGCTACGAGATCCTGACGGGTCTCGGCCCCCGGGTCCGGCGCGTGTACCGGGATCCGGTGGGCGCGGGGTCGGCGGCGTGAAGCGGTTCTTCCTGGTGGTGCTCGACGGGCTCGGCATCGGCGAGGCGCATGACGCCGCGTCGTACGGCGACGCGGGCAGCGACACCATCGGCAACGTGGCCCGGGCCGTGGGCGGCCTGCGCCTGCCGACGCTGGAGTCGCTGGGGTACGGCAACATCCGGCCCATCATGGGCATCCGGCCGGCCGACGCCCCGCGGGCGGCGTACGGGCTCATGGAGCCGCGCAGTGCCGGCAAGGACAGCATCACCGGCCATTGGGAGATCGCCGGGGTGCACCTGGCGACGCCGTTCGCCACCTTTCCGCGCGGCTTCCCGGGCCGCTTCCTGGAGGAGTTCGCGCGCCGCACCGGGCGCGGCGTACTGGGCAACAAGGCGGCGTCGGGCACGGCGATCATCGAGGAGTTCGGCGCGGCGCACCAGGCCAGCGGCGACTGGATCGTCTACACCTCGGCCGACTCGGTCTTCCAGGTCGCGGCCCATGAGTCGACGGTGCCGCTCGACGAGCTCTACGCGGCCTGCGGGACGGCGCGGAGCATGCTGGCGGGCGACCTGGCGGTGGCGCGCGTCATCGCGCGGCCGTTCGTGGGCGAGCCGGGCGCCTACGCCCGCACGCACAACCGCCGGGACTTCTCGATCGAACCCCCCGGCCGCACCCTGCCGGACGCCCTGGCCGAGGCCGGCATCCCGCGGGTCGGCGTGGGGAAGGTGGACGACCTGTTCGCGGCGCGGAACCTGACCAGCACGCATACGCCGACCAACGCCGACGCCTACCGGCTACTGAAGGACGCCCTGGACCATGTAGATTCCGGGCTGGTCTTCGCCAACGTGATCGAGTTCGACCAGGCATGGGGGCACCGCAACGACGTCGCGGGGTTTCACCGGGGTCTGCTCGAGCTCGACGCGGCGCTGCCGGGCCTGCTCGGCGCCCTGCGCCGGGACGACATCCTGGTCCTGACGGCCGATCACGGCAACGATCCGACGACGCCGTCGACCGATCATTCGCGGGAGAACGTGCCGCTGCTGGTGATCGGGCCGGGGGTGCGGCCGGTGCCGCTCGGGGTGCGGACGACGTTCGCCGACCTGGGTCAGACGGCGGCGGACTTCTTCGAGGTGCCGCCGCTGGCGGCCGGGACCAGCTTCCTAGGGCAGGTGAGGGGATGAGCGATACCTTGCTCGCCGCCGCACGCGAGGCGCAGACGCGGGCATGGTGCCCGTACTCGAAGTTCCACGTCGGCGCCGCGCTCGAGGCCGACGACGGCAGTGTCTGGGTCGGCTGCAACGTGGAGAACGCCTCGTTCGGCGGGACCATCTGCGCCGAGCGGACGGCGGTGGTGAGCGCGGTCGCGGCGGGGCGGCGACGGTTCCGGCGCATCGTGGTGACCAGCGACGCGGCCCAGCCGGTGGCGCCGTGCGGGCTGTGCCGGCAGGTGCTGGCGGAGTTCGGGACCGACCTGGTGGTGGTCTCGGTGGGCGCCGCGGGCGGACGGATCGAGTGGACCCTGAAGGATCTCCTGCCCGCGGCGTTCACGGGCGGCGATTTCATGGAGCGGGCATGAAACTGGGACGTGTCATCGGGTCGGTCGTCGCGACGCGCAAGGATGCCTCGCTCGAAGGAGCCAAACTGCTGGTGGTCGAGAACCTGACGCTGGCCCTCGAGGCCGAAGGCGGATACGTGGTGGCGGTGGACGCGGTCGGGGCCGGCGCCGGCGAGGTGGTGCTGTACGCGGGAGGCAGCTCGGCCCGCCAGACGCCGGTCACCCGGGACCGGCCGGTGGACGCCGTCATCATGGCGATCGTGGACAGCTTCGATGCGCATGGCACGTACCGCCGCCTGGCGTAGCCTCGTCGCGGCCGGCGCCCTGCTGGGGGCGCTGGCGTGCCGCGAGGAGATCACGGCGCCGGGACGCTGCCCCGATTTCTGCCCGGCCGACAGTCTGCGGCTGGTGGACACGGTGCTGACCGGCGTGGTCATCGCCGATACCAGCATCCGGGGGTTCACCGACCCGCGCGGCCTCCCCATCATGGTGCTGAGCGACCGCGACTCGGCGCTGGCGCGGGCGGTGATGCGGTTCCCGTCCGTGCCCCGGCGGTTCTTCCCGACGCAGACCGACACGGCGGGCGTGACGGTGGACTCGACGGCCGACTCGGTCGTCCTGGAGTTGCGCGTGGTGCAGCGCGACACGGCGGCGCGCGAGGTCCGGGTCCTGGTCTACCGGCTGCCGGCCACGCTCGACTCCACCGCGGACTTCGCGAACACGGCGGCCTATTTCGCCGACTCCCTGCTGGTGGACTCGATCCCGGTCGCCGACTCGCTCCCCGAGTTCACGACCCTCCGCCGGGCGCTGCCCGTCGCCCTGCTGGTGCCGCAGGCGGCCGATTCCCACGTCGTGGCGATCGGGCTGACCATCCGGGCCGCCGGGCGCACGGCGCTCACCGTCGCCGCGACGGATTTCTCGGGCGCGCCGCCGCGGCTCAAGTACTACGTGCACGGGGTGGCGCCGCGCGACACCTTCCGCACGGTGTTCGATCTCACGCCCACGTTCGACACCTACGTGCAGAACCCGGTGCCGCCGCCGCCGCCGGCCCAGCGGATCGTGGCCGGCGACCAGCCGGCGGCCCGCGCCATCCTGCATTTCCAGCTGCCCGCCTACATCGTGGACTCGGTGACGGTGGTCCGGAGCACCCTGCTGCTGCGGACCGCGCGCCCGGTCGCCGGGCGGCCGCGGGAGCGGTTCTTCGTGGAGACGGCCCCGATCATCCGCGATTTCGGCGGCAAGTCCATCGTGTTCACCGACACCCTGGTCTACGGGACGGGATCGGTGACGGCGGGCGACACCGGTTCGGTGGCCATCGAGATGGCGCGGGTCCTGCGGCTGTGGCGCGGCGTGCCGGTCGACTCCCTGCCGCGCAAGGTGGTGCTCCGCAACACCAACGAGGGCTCCTCGACCGGCCAGATCGAGGTGTTCGGCCATACCGCGGGCGCCGACGCCCCGCGCCTCCACGTCACGTTCATCCGGCCGCTGCGCTTCGGGGTGCCATGAGACGCCCGCTCGTCGGCCTGCTCGTCCTGACCGTGCTGGGCGCGTCCCGCGCCGACGCGCAGGGCTCGGCGTTCGCCCTCCGCGGCCTCGGCTGGCCGGGGCGGCCGGTCTCGGCCCGCACCGGCGGCACCGCCGGCGCGACCGGCATGTTCGACCCCGAGATGGCCATGAACCCGGCCTCCCTGGCGCGCTGGCGGTCGGTCGCGGGCTGGGCGGTCGCGGTGCCCACGGTCCGCAGCTTCACCGGACCGGGCGGCGACGCCGACCTCAGGACGACCCGCTTCCCGATGTTCGGGTTCGCCTCGGTGGTGCGTTCGCGGCTGGCCGTGAGCGTGAGCTTCTCCGACTACCTCGACCGCACCTACACCATCGAACAGCGCGACTCCATCGTGCTGCGGGGCCAGGTGGAGCGGTACCGCGACGCCGGCCGCTCCATCGGCGGCGTCTCCGACCTCATGATCGGCGGCGGGTACCGCCTGAGCCGCTCGGTCGGCGTGGGGCTGGCCTACCACTACTACCTGGGCTCGACCCGGCTGGCGGCCCAGCGCGCCTGGGACAACTTCGGCGTCTACGAGGACGTCACCATCGCGTCCAACACCGACTTCCGCGGCATGGGCGTTGGCGCGGGCGTCATCGCGTCGTCGCGGCGCGTCGAGGCCGCGGTCTCGGCCCGGCTGAACGGCACGCTGCGGTCCGAGAACTCGACCGGGACCCGGGCCGAGACGCCGCTGCCGCACGAGGTCGGTGGCGGTCTGCGCTGGGAGCTGGCGCCCGGTGTCTTCGCCAACGCGTCGGGCCAGTGGCAGGGCTGGTCGCGGGCCGACGCGGACCTGCGGGCGGCCGGGCAGGAGGGTGCCCGCGACACCTGGAGCCTGGGCGTCGGCGCCGAGGTGCTCAGCACCCGGCTGCTCAGGGTCCGCACGCCGCTCCGGCTCGGGTACCGCTGGCGGCAGCTGCCGTTCCCGAGCATGGGCGCGGACCTCGACGAGCGCGCGGTGTCGGGCGGTCTGGGGCTGTCCCTCGCCGGCGACCGCACCACCTTCGATCTCAGCGCCGAGCGCGGCTCCCGGTCGGCGGGCAGTTCGAAAGAGACGTTCACCACCGTCTTCGTGGGTCTCACGGTCCGTCCGTGAGGGTCTTCCTTCACACCTTCGGCTGCAAGGCCAATCAGTATGACACGGAGGCGGTGCGCCAGCATCTCGAGGCGTCCGGCTGCGTCATCGTCGCGCAGGCCGCCGAGGCCGATGCCGCCGTCGTCAACTCCTGCACCGTGACCCACGTGGGCGAACAGAAGCTGCGCCAGTTCGTGCGGCGCATCGCGCGCGGCAACGAAGGACTGCGCACTGTGGTCATCGGCTGCGCCGCGGCCCTCGACGAGGGGCGCATCGCGGCCCTGCCGTCGGTCGGCGCCGTGCTGGGCGGGGCCGACCCGGCCGCGGTCGCCTCGGTCCTGGGACTCGCCGAGGCCGCGCCGCGCCCGCTGGCCGAGTTCCGGGGGAGCGCGCGGGCCTGGCTCAAGGTGCAGGACGGCTGCGACGAGCACTGCACCTTCTGCGCGACCACGCTGGCCCGCGGCGCCAACCGTTCGCGTGCCGTCAGCGACCTGATCGCCGAGGCCCGCCAGCTGGCCGAACGGCACGCCGAGATCGTGCTGACGGGCGTGCACATCGGCACCTGGGGCGCCGACCGTGGCGAGGGCGTCGGCCTGGGCCGGCTGGCGGCGGCCCTGGTCGAGTCGGTGCCCGGCGTGCGCTTCCGCCTCTCGTCGGTCGAGGCGACCGAGGTGGACGAGTGCCTGGAGCGCCTGATGGCGGAAGCGCCGGACCGGCTGGCGCCGCACCTGCACGCCCCGCTGCAGTCGGGCAGTGACCGGGTGCTGAAGCGGATGGGCCGCCACTGGTACACGGCCGACGGCTACCGCCGGCGGCTCGAGCGGCTGGCCGACCGCGTGCGCCCGCTCGGGCTCGGCGCCGACATCATCGTCGGCTTCCCGGGCGAGAGCGATGCCGACCACCGTGCCACGCTCGCGCTGGTCGAGGCGCTCCCGTTCACCTATCTCCATGTCTTCCCGTACTCGCCGCGGGCGGGCACCGCCGCGGTGCGCCTGGGGGCGCCGGTGCCGGCGCCGCAGGCGCGCGAGCGCTCCGCGGAACTGCGTGACCTGGCGGCCCGCAAGGCGGCCGCGCATCGCGCCGCGCGGGCGGGCGGCGTCGCCGACCTCGTGCTGGAGGGGCGCCAGGGCGGCGTGCGTGAGTCGCTGAGCGAGGATTACCTCGCCGTGCGTCTGCCGGCCGACGCGCCGTGGGCGCTCGGGCGCGCGCGCCTCCGCGCCCGGCTGGCGCTGGCGGACGGGCGGCTGCAGGCGGAGGCCGCGTGAACCGGCCGGGACTGTACATCGAGACCTACGGCTGCCAGATGAACGTGGCCGACTCGGAACTGATGTCCGGCGTGCTGGCGCGCGACGGGTTCGTCCCGGTGGACGGCCCCGACGGGGCGGCGGTCATCCTGGTCAACACCTGCGCCGTGCGGGACCGCGCCGAGCAGCGCGTGATCGGCCGCGTCGGCCAGCTCAAGCGGCACAAGGCGCCCGGTGCCGTGCTGGGCGTCGTGGGCTGCATGGCCCAGCGCCTGGGCGCCCGGCTGCTCGAGCGCGCGCCGCACGTGGACTTCGTGGTCGGGCCCGACGGCTACCGCCAGCTCCCCGACCTGGTGCGACAGGCGCGGCAGGGCGACCGGACCGTCACGACCGCGTTCGACGGCGGCGAGCACTACGAGGACATCGTGCCTCGGCGCGCCAGCGGGGCGAGCGCCTGGATCACCGTGCAGCGCGGCTGCGATTATCGGTGCACCTTCTGCATCGTTCCGTATACCCGCGGCAACGAGCGGAGCCGCAGACTCTCCGACATCGTTCGCGAGGCGCGGGATCTCGCGGCGCAGGGTGTCACGGAGGTCACGCTCCTTGGTCAGACCGTCAACTCCTGGCGCGAGGGCGCCGACGATTTCGCCGACCTGCTGCGGGCGGTCGGCGCGGTCGACGGCATCCGCCGGCTCCGGTTCACCAGTCCCCACCCCAACGACTTCAGCGACCGGGTCATCGCGGCGATGGCCGAGGTCCGCGCCGCCTGCGAGTACGTCCATCTGCCCGCCCAGAGCGGCAGCGACCGGGTGCTGCGGCGCATGCTGCGCCGCTACTCGCGCGCCGGCTACCTCGACGTGGTCGCCCGCCTGCGGGCGGCGATCCCGGACGTCGCGCTGTCGACCGATCTCATCGTCGGGTTCCCGGGCGAGACCGAGGCCGATTTCGCGGCGACCCTCTCGCTGGTGGAAGAGGTGGGTTTCGAGAGCGCCTACACGTTCCGCTTCAGCCCCCGCGACGGCACGCCGGCCCTGCGGCTGCCCGACGCCGTGCCCGACGAGGTCGCGGCCGAGCGGCTGGAACGCCTCATCGCGCTGGTGCGCTCGGTGGCCCGGGTGCGCAGCGCCGCGCAGGTCGGCACGACGCACGAGGTCCTGGTGGAAGAGCCGGCCACCAAGGGCGGCGCCAGGCTGCAGGGCCGTACCCGGCACAACAGGGTCGCCATCCTCGACGGTCCGGCGTCGTGGATCGGCGGGTACCGGCTGGTCCGGTTCACCGGGACGACCGGCGCGACATTCTCTGCCGTGCCGGCCTCGACGCCACTCGCCGTGGTGGGGGCGCCCGCATGAAGAACGTGGTCGAAGAGCAGGTGGCCTCGCTCTACGCCGAACTCCTCCCCGGCGTACCCGACGCGCATCCGGGCTGTGCGGTGTGCCGGGAGGACGTGATGGTCTACGCCCTGAACCGGCTGCCGGCCCACTACGTGGCGACGCTCAAGGGCGAGGTGCTGAGCCGGCTGGACATCCAGGCGGGGCAGGCGGGGACCGACGCGACGGTCGCCATGATGGCGGCCTTCCGGTTCGTGGCGGCCAACCCGCGCTGCGGACGTACGACGGGCTGAGCGCCCGCGGCCGGCACTGACGTGCCGGTCATCGTCCCCGCCGCGGCGGGATTCGGGGCCGGCCTGGTGGTCGGCCTGTTGTTTTCCTGGGCGCCCTGGCCGGCGGCGCCCCTGGTCGCGCTCGTCGCCGTGCCGCTGTGGCGCCGCGCGACGGTGGCCGGCGCGCTGGCGGCCGCGGCCGCCGCGGGACTGATCTGGG
>CAZJZC010000082.1:0-10635 GCA_964550365.1 uncultured Gemmatimonadales bacterium
AGCAGGAATACATCCAGATCAACACCAAGGACATCCTGTTCATCTGCGGCGGCGCGTTCGACGGCCTGGAGAAGATCATCGAGGCCCGCACCGGCCGGCGGCGGATCGGGTTCACGCGCGAAGAGGTCGAGCAGGGCGTGCCGCAGCAGGCGAAGGACCATCCGTTCGCCGACGTCGAGCCGGAGGACATGCTGCGCTACGGGCTGATCCCCGAGCTGATCGGACGCCTGCCGGTGGCGGTGGCGCTCGAGAACCTCAACGAGGACGCGCTGATGCGCATCCTGGTCGAGCCCAAGAACGCGCTGACCAAGCAGTACCGGAAGCTGTTCGAGCTCGAGGACGTGCGGCTGACCTTCGAGGCCGACGCCCTGCGCGCCGTGGCCCGCAAGGCGCTCGAGCGCAAGGCGGGTGCGCGGGGCCTGCGCGCGATCCTCGAGCGGACCATGACCGACATCATGTTCGACCTGCCCGGCCGCGAGGACGTGACCGAGGTGGTCATCACGCAGGAGAGCATCACCGAGGGGCGGCAGCCGCTGCTGGTCACGGAGCGGCCGCGGGCGAAGAAAGAAGCCTAGGGTGACGCCGTCCCGGGCTCGCCCGCCTGGGGGGCCGGTGTCGAGCGAGTACGTCGTCGCGCTCCCGCGCGCCGACTTCCCCATCCCCGGACCGGTCCTCCCCGAAGTCGCCCTCGCCGGGCGCTCCAACGTCGGCAAGTCGAGCCTGCTCAACCTGCTGGTCGGACGCCGCGCGCTGGCACGCACCAGCATGACGCCCGGCAAGACGCGCGCGCTCAACGTGTTCGCCTGGGCCGGCCGCTGTTACCTGGTGGACGTGCCCGGCTACGGGTGGGCGAAGGCGTCGCGCGCCGACCGCGCGGCGTGGCGGGCCCTGGTGGAGACCTACGTGACCGGGCGCGAGCACCTGGCGGGCGTGCTGTGGCTGCTCGACATGCGCCGCGAGCCGTCGCCGGAGGACATCGCCTTCGGCCGGCTGCTGGCCGGCGCGCGGCGGCCCGCCCTGCCGGTGCTCACCAAGGCGGACCAGGTCCCCGGGAGCCGGCGGGCCGCGCGGGTGACCGCCATCGGCGAGGCGCTCGGCCTGCCGGACGACGCGTTCGTCCAGACGAGTGCCCGCACCGGGGAAGGACAGGAGGCGCTGCGTGACGCGGTTCTCGCCCTGGTGGACTGACCTGGCCGTCTGCCTGGCGGTGGCGGCCTGCGGCGGCGCCCCGCGGGCCGACGCGCAGGCCGGCCCGGCCCCCTCGGGCACGGCGTCCGGCGTCCAGGACCCCATGCTCCCGCCCCCCGGCTTCGGGTCCCTGCGGCAGGACCAGGTCGGCATCCGGCTCCAGAACAGCCAGCTGGCCGTGCGGGTCATCCCGCTCGATGAGCGGGTGACCCGGCTGCTCGCCGCCGACGCCTACCGCTCGCTGCGCGACCTCAAGGCCAGCCGGGCGGCGGAGATCGCGGCCGCCGAGCGGCAGGTGGGCTCCGACAGCGCCGTGGCCTTCATGGTCACGTTCTTCGGCATCGCCCCGGACGCCCGGTTCGACCCCGATGCGCTCAACATCACCAGCCAGAACGCGACGCACCGCCCGCTGGCGATCATCCCGATCACGCCGCGCTGGACCGAGGGCACGCTGGCCCAGCGCCAGCAGGCCGCGGCGATCTACCTCTTCGAGCCCGGCATCGAGATCCTCCGCCCGATGGTGGTGACCTACGGCCCGCTGACGTCGGAGGTCTGGGGCGACGTGCTGCGGATCCTCAACGGCGAACGGGCCCGCGTCCTGGCGCGCGCCGCCCAGGCCCAGCCCTGAGCCGATGACAGCGCCGTCCCCGAGGCCCGGGGGCCCGTGGCTCCGGCGCGCGGGCAACGGCTTCGGCCGCTTCCTTTCCCGCCTGCTGCTCGGCCGCGACATCACCGAGGAACTGCTCGCCGACCGCGCGCGGCTCTCGGAGGAACTGGCGCGCCGGCACGCCGAACTGCACTCGCTCCAGGAACTGGCGCAGGTCCTCTCCGGGTCCATGCGGTTCGACACGGTGGTGGCCGAGGTGGCGCGGTATGCCATGCGGGCCCTCGATGCGTCCGGCGCGGCGGTGCTGCTGGCGCCCGAGCACGGGGCGGCGTTCGACGTGGTGGCGGCCAAGGGCGTGCTGGCGGGTCACCTGGGCCGCCGGATCGATCCCGAATCCGGCGGGCTGATGCTCGCCGCGATCGCGCACGAGCGCCTGGAACAGACCTCGGCCGAGGTCCCCGTCGCGCTGTTCCAGGGCGCCGCCGCGCGCCAGGCCGTCGCGGCCCCGCTCCGGGCCCACGGCGTCACGCTCGGCGCGATCGCCGTGGCCGACCGGCTCGTCGGCGACTTCACGGCCGACGACGCGCGGCTGCTCTCGACCGCCGCCACCCACGCCGCCGTGGTGCTCGCCAACGCGCGCTTCTTCGAACTGGTGCGGCTCGGCAAGGAGCAGTGGGAGGCGACCTTCGACGCCCTGCAGGAGGGCATCGCGCTGGTCAGCGAGGACGGGATGGTCCGCCGGGCCAACCACGCCGTCGCCGGGCTGGTCGGCATGCCGATCCCCGCGGTGATCGGCCGGCACCTCGACGCCGAGCTGTTCGGCGATCAGCCGACCCTGGACCCGCTGGTGGCCTCCGCGCTGGCCGACGGCCGGGCCGCCATGACCGTGCGGCGGTCCGCCAGGCTCGGCCGCACCCTGCGGCTCTCGGCCTCACCCCTGCCGAGCCCGACGAGGGACGTGGCGGCCGTCGTGGTGGTCGAGGACATCACCGAGCAGAAGGCGCTCGAGGGCCAGCTGCTGCAGAGCGAGAAGCAGGCGGCCGTGGGCACCCTGGTCTCCGGCGTGGCGCACGAGCTGAACAACCCGCTGACGTCCATCGCGGGCCTGTCGGAGTTCCTGCTGGAGCAGGGCGTGGGCGACGCCGCCCAGCGCGAGCACCTGCGCGTCATCAACGACCAGGCCGGGCGCGCCAGCAGGATCGTGCGCAACCTGCTGTCGTTCGCGCGCACCAGCCCCACCGAACTGGCGCCGGTCGACCTGGGCGACGTCGTCCAGCGGACCGTGATGCTCATGAATTACGAGACGCGGCGGGCGGGCGCCGTGGTGGAGGTCACGGTGGCGCCGGACCTTCCGACGCTCACCGGCAATCGCGAGCAGCTGCAGCAGGTGCTGCTGAACCTCCTGACCAACGCCACCCATGCGCTGGCGCAGCTGCCGCCCGGCCGCGAGCGCCGGATCACGGTGCGTGTCGGGGTCGAAGGAGGTCGGGTCGTCACGCGCGTCGCCGACACCGGGCCCGGGGTCCCTCCGGAGGCCGCGGCGAGGATCTTCGATCCCTTCTACACGACCAAGCCGCCCGGCGAAGGGACCGGGTTGGGCCTGTTCCTGTCGTTCGGCATCGCCGAGTCGCACGGCGGCACGCTCACGCTGGAGCCGGTCGACGGCGCCGGCGCCCAGTTCGTCCTGTCGCTGCCGGCGCTCGCGCCCGCCGACCGGCCGCGGCCGAGCGGGCCGAAGCCGGTGCCCGGCGCGGCGGCGCGCCGCCGGGTGCTCGTGGTGGACGACGATCCGGCCATGCGCCGGCTGGTGGCGGTGCTGTTCGGGCACGACGGCCATGGCGTCGACGCCGCGGCCGACGGCGCCGAGGCCCTGGCGCTGGCGCGCCAGCACGCCTACGACCTGGTCATCGCCGACCGCCGCGCGGCCATCGGCGGCGAGCCGTTCGCCGCCGCCCTGCGGCGCGAGCGTCCCGCCTGGCAGCAGCGGATCATCGTCTCGGCGGCGGACCGCTCGAGCGGCGCGGGCTTCGAGGAGTTCCAGGGCCTGCGCGTCCTCCGCAAGCCGTTCAACCTGCGCGACCTCCGCGCGGCGGCCGCGGACATCTTCGGCGCCTGACTAGTCGACCCGCAGGACGTCCTCGAGGCCGCCGGCATCACCGCCGGCCACCAGCGTCAGCGCGTCCGCCAGCGCGCGCCGTTCGCGCGGCCAGGCAAAGCGCTGCGCCGCCGCTCCCGCCGGCAGCCACTCGGCCGCGTCGTGCTCGGGCGACAGCCGCGGCTCACTCCCGGCGGCGACCCAGGCGCAGAAGGCGGGGATGACCGCCACCGCGTCTTCGCGGTGGAGGTAGAAGCTCTCGACCCGGCTGAGGTTGTACAGGCGCTCCGGCGCCAGCCCGGTCTCCTCCATCAGTTCCCGGCGCGCCGCGTCCACCGCCGACTCACCGGCCTCGACGTGCCCGTGGATCGCCTCCCAGCTGCCGGCGCACCGCGCCAGCGGGGCGCGGCGCAGGCACAGCGCCTCGGGTCCGCCGGGACCGGGGCGGAACACCAGGACATCGACGTAGCAGACGCGGAGGTCGGTCAGGCCGAGTGGCGGCGCCGGTTGAGCACGACGTCCAGCCGGGCCGAGAGCGCGCGGGCGCGGAAGGGTTTGGTGAGGAAGTCGTCGGCCCCGAGCTCGAAGACGCGGACCTCGTTGTCCTCGTCGCCCTTGGCCGTGAGCACCACCACCGGCACCTGGGCCGTCGACGGCCGCGAGCGCAGATGGGCCAGCACGCCGTACCCGTCGAGGCCCGGCAGGTTGAGGTCCAGCACGATGACGTCCGGTCCGAACTTGTCCACCTGGTCGAGCGCCGCCACGCCGTCGCGCGCCTCGGCCACGATGTACCCCTCGCGCTCGAGCAGGTCCTTCATCACCCGGCGCAGCTGGTCCTCGTCGTCCACCAGCAGCACCTTGCGCTTGAGATGCTGGACGCGCGGCGCCTTGCCGATGCTGTCGAGCAGCTCGAAGGCCTCCGACGTGAAGTCCACGTCGAGGTCCTCGCTCATCTCGGTCATCTCGGCCATGGCCGACATCGGGTTCATCGAGATGCGGCTGGTCCGGCGCCGGGGCGGCGGCGGCGCCTCCACCGCCGGCTCGGCCGCGGCCGCCTCGGCGGCGCTGCCGTCGAACGGCACGTCCACCACGCGCTGGAGCTCCTCGATGCTGGACTCGCCCCGCAGCACGTGCTGGATGCCGCTGTCCCACAGGCCCCGCATGCCGGCGGCGCGCGCCGCCTCGGCGATGCGGTCGGCCGGCGCACCCGAACTGATGACCTTCTCCACGTCGGGGGTCATCGACAGCACCTCGACGATGCTGAAGCGCCCGCGATAGCCCGTCATGGCGCACTCGGGGCAGCCCACCGCGCGGTACAGGGGGGTCCCCGACGGCACCCACTTCTGCACCTTCGGCGGGATGGCCTCGACGGCGACCTCCTTGCACGTCGGGCACAGCTTCCGCATCAGCCGCTGGGCCACCACGCCCCGGAGGGACGCGGCGATCTTGTAGGGCTCGAGGCCGATGTCCACCAGCCGCGTGATGGCGTTCGGCGCGTCGTTGGTGTGCAGCGTCGAGAGCACCAGGTGACCGGTCAGCGACGCCTGCATGGCGATCTGCGCCGTGTCCTTGTCGCGGATCTCGCCGACCAGCACCACGTCCGGGTCCTGCCGCAGGATCGACCGCAGGGCGCTGGCGAACGTCAGGCCGGCCTTCTCGTGCACCTGCACCTGGACGATGCCCTGGATGCGGTACTCGACCGGGTCCTCGACCGTCACGATGTTGGTCTTGCCGGTCATGATGTGGCGGATCGCCGAGTACAGCGTGGTCGTCTTGCCCGAGCCGGTGGGCCCGGTGACCAGCACGATGCCCTCGTGGAACTGCATCAGCTGCTCGAACGCGGCCCGCTCGTCGGCGTTGAGGCCCAGGGCGTCGAGCGACAGGACCGTGGCGCGCGAGTCGAGGACCCGGATCACGACCTTCTCGCCCAGCGACGCCGGCAGGGTGGACACGCGCAGGTCCACCGGCACGCCGTTCACCGCGACGCGCGCGCGCCCGTCCTGCGGCCGCAGCCGGTCGGCGATGTCGAGATTCGAGATGATCTTGATCCGCGAGACCAGCGGGAACCCCGCCGAGCGGGGGATCTTCATCACCTGCCGCAGTACGCCGTCGATGCGGTAGCGGACCGCGAAGCCGCCCTCCTCGGGCTCGATATGGATGTCGCTGGCCCGGGAGAGGATGCCCTCCGAGAGGATCAGGTCCACCAGCCGGACGACCGGGCGCTGGCTCGCCTCCTCGGCGCTGACCTGGATCTCGTCGGCCGGCGCCTCCTCGGTGAGCTGCTCGACCTCGGTCCCGTCGCTCATGCCCTCGAGCAGTTTCTCGACGACGTTGTCGGGGCGGTAGAGCTCCTCCATGGCGGCCGCGATCCTGGCCGGCGTCGCCAGCAGCATGCGCACCTCGCGGCCGGTCGCGAACGCCAGCGCCTTCTCGGCATCGAGGTCGAAGGGGTTGCTGGTGGCCACCTCGAGGTAGGAGTCGGTGACCTTGAGCGGCACCACCCGGTAGCGGTGGGCGTCGCGGTCGGACAGCACCTCCTTGACGCGGGCATCGACCTTCCCGAGGTCGGCGATCTTCAGGCGGGTGCGCTTGGCGAGCGCGTCGAGGATCGCCTGGTCGCTGGCGAGTTCCCTGGCGGTGACCAGTTCCCACAGCGACTGCTTCGGGTCGGAGGCCGCGCGGAGCTCGGCGATGGTCTCGGCCGGGACCAGCGTCGAGATCGTCGCGACCAGCCATTCGTCCGGAAAGGAGCGTTCGGGCATAGCAGGTGGAATGATACCGCCCGGCCCGCCGACGGGCAAAACCGAAGGCGCTACAGGATGTCCCAGAAGTCCCGGCTGACGTCCACCGAGACGCCCAGCCGCCGGCTGCGGACGCCCCAGCCGACATCGAAGCGCACCAGGTCGTGGAACCCGGAGAGGCCGAGGCCCAGGGCCACATCGACCCCGCCGCGCGGCGGCGCGACGAACCCCGGCACCGCGCCGCCGGCCCAGCCCAGGGCCACGTTCGGGGCCAGCGTCAGGCGGCGCCCGGTGCCGGCGAACGAGCCCAGGCGCAGTTCGGGCACGCCGACCGGCACCCGCCACTCGAGCGAGGTGAGCGCCAGGGCCCGGCCGCCCCGGCCCCGGAACGGTTCGCCGAGCAGGGTGCCGCGCCCGCCAAGGACGAACGAACGGTGCCGCGGCGCCCCCGCGCTGGCGGCACCGCCGGCCGCGCGCAGCACCACCAGCGACGCGCCGGCCGGCAGCTGCCAGCGCACCTCGGCGAAGAGCCGCCCGTAGTCCATCGGGCCCACCCCGCCCTCCAGTTCCAGCCGGCCCGACAGGTCGCGGCGCGCGGCGAAGGACGGCGCCTGGCGCCGCCACGCGAGGCGGCCGACGGCCCACCCGCCGGCATCGACCCCCGGGTTCGGCCGGGCATAGGTCCCGCGCGACCAGCGCGCGCGCACCGCGAGGGAGTCGATGCGCTCCCAGCCGGCCTCCAGGCGCAGCTGCGAGCGGCCGCCGACGGTCCGGGCCACCGAGAGCGCTCCGCCGGCGATCAGGTAGTAGTCGCCGAAGTCGCGGCCCGTCTCCTGGGCACTGAGCGTGTTCAGGGCCCGCGCGATGACGGGGATGTCGCCCAGGTCCCTCACGGCGCGCGTGCCGGCCAGCTGCACGGTCGTGCGGCCCCGGCGCCAGGCCAGCGATGCCGCGCCGGTCGGCAGCCAGGTCGCCGTCGCGGCGCCGGCCCGCAGCCGCAGCTCCCGCGCCTGGTCGCCCGAGCGGACGGTCAGGCCCGCGCCGAGGGCCAGGCCCTCCACGCGGTTGACGTGCACGAAGTCCGAGACGGCACTGCCCGCCACCTGGGTCCGGCGCAGCCCGGTCAGGACATGGCCCATGGCCATGGCCGTCGCCTGGGCCCGGACGGCGTCGAAGTCGTGCAGGCGCGCCGGCCGGGCCACGTCGCGGATGGCGGCATCGAGCGGTTCGTCCCAGACGAAGCTGTCGCGCACCGCCTGCGGCGCCGCGACGATCTCGACCGCGCCGCGGAACAGCGCGTCGTCGAGGCCCTGGTTGAAGCGGTATCCATCGATCTCGAAGCGCCCGCGGATGATGCCGCGGGCGGGGAAGTCCAGCCACGTGGCGCGGCGGCGGATCTCGATCTCCTGGCGCAGGGGCAGCCACCAGCGGCCGCCCCAGAGGCTGTTCTCGACCGAGACGGTGATGTCCTCCAGCTGGTCGTCGCGGTAGGCGGCGCGCGTGAAGCTGAAGGACATCCGCACCAGGTCGGCCGTGCCGATCTCGAGGAACACCGATCCCACGATGCCGGGCGCGCGGAAGTCGAGCGGTCGGAAGCGCACCTCGCGCACCCGCAGTTCGCGATCCGGCAGGCGGATCGTGAGCGAGTCGGCCACGGCGAACTCGTAGCGCTCCGCGCCGCTGGCCGAGACCGGGTGCGGCACGTCGCGCACCTCGTCGCCCTCCCCGAGCCGGATCAGGTCGGGGAAGTTGTTCATCACGATGCCCAGGTGGTCCCGGTGGTAGTTGATGTCGGTCGGCAGGTCGCGGCGGTCGCGCCAGCCGATGATGCGCTGCTTGCTCTGGTTCGGCGCGCGCCAGTACACTTCGAGTTCGAGCTGGTCGGCCTTGATCAGGCGGGGCGGCTCGGCGAGCCCTTCCCCGATCTGGCCGAGGAAGAACACGAAGCCGTGGGCCCGCGCGCTCCAGTCGGTCAGCGCCGAGTCGCCGAACGAGGCGGCGCGCCGCTCCACGGCGCGGGCGATCAGGTCGCCGGCCGCGCGGCTGCCCCAGTCCTGCGCCCGCGCCGGGGCCGTCAGCGCGCCGGCGCCGGCGCCGAGCGCCGTCAGCACCGCCATGGTCCGAGCGATCCGCATGGCGCGCAATATGACCCCCGTCCCGGAGCCGGAACAAGCGCCCATGCACTCCCGCGACGCCTGGATCGACGACGCCGCGGCGGGCGGCATCGTGCCGCTGGTGCACGAGTGCCTCCTGGACGCCGACCAGCCGGTCGCCGTGCTGGCCCGGCTGGCGCGCGGTCCCTTCGCCTTCCTCCTCGAATCGGCCGTGGGCGGCGAGCGCTGGGCGCGCTACACCTTCCTCGGCACCGAGCCCAGGGAGGCCTGGCGGTACGACGGCGGGCGCTGCGCGCGCTGGACGCCCGCGGACGGCTGGAACGACGCGGGCCCCGCGGCCGACCCCATCGCGCACGCCGGCGCCCTGCTCCGGGGCATGCCCTGCGCCGCCGCCGGCGACCTCCCGCGCTTTCACGGCGGCGCCGTCGGCTTCGTGGCCTACGACGCCGTGCGGGCGCTGGAGCGGCTGGGTCCCGGCCCGCCGGCCGACCCCGCGCTCCCCGACGCCGTGTTCATGATCGCCGACCAGGTGGTGGTGCTCGACAACCTGCTGGGCCGCGCGCGCATCGTCATCAACGTGGCGGTGCCGGCCGGCGCCGACCGCGCCGGGCGGGGCGCGCTGTACGACGGGGCCCGGGGCCGCATCGAGGAGTGGCTGTCCCGGCTCGCCGCCCCCTCGCCCCTGCGGCCCATCGCCCTCGAGGCCGCGGGGGCGGCGGCCGAGGGTGTCGCGTCGTATCCCGACGACCGGTTCCTGGCGGACGTCGCGACGCTCCAGGAGCACATCGCCTCCGGCGACATCTTCCAGGCGGTGCTCTCGCGGCGCATCGAGGTGCCGGGCGCCGTCGATCCGCTGACGCTGTACCGCTGCCTGCGGGCCCTCAATCCGGCGCCCTACCTCTACTACCTGGCGCTGGACGGCCTGGCGCTCGTGGGCGGTTCGCCCGAGGTGCTGGTGCGGGTCGAGGACCGGGAGGTCACGGTCCGCCCCATCGCCGGCACCCGGCCGCGCGGCCGCACCGCCGAGGAGGATGAGCGGCTGGCGGCCGACCTGCTGGCCGATCCCAAGGAGCTGGCCGAGCACCGGATGCTGGTGGACCTCGGCCGCAACGACGTGGGGCGGGTCGCCGCCTGGGGCACGGTCCGGCTGGCCGCGCACGAGATGCTCGAGCGGTACGCCCACGTGCAGCATATCGTCTCCGAGGTCCGCGGCACGCTGGCCGAGGGGCGGGACGCGGTCGACGCCTTCCGGGCCTGCTTCCCGGCCGGCACCGTCACCGGGGCGCCCAAGGTGCGGGCCATGCAGCTGCTGGACGCGCTGGAACCGGTGCGCCGGGGACCCTACGCCGGCGCGGTCGGGTACCTCGGCTGGGGCGCGCGCCACCTGGACACCGCCATCGCCATCCGGACCTGCGTGGTGCTCCCGGACCGCGTTCTGGTGCAGGCCGGCGCCGGCATCGTGGCCGATTCAGTGCCCGAGAGCGAGCTGGCGGAGACCGGGCACAAGGCGCGCGGCCCGCTGCGGGCCGTGGCGCTGGCGCGGGCGGCGGCGGACCGCTGGCGATCGGGGGCCGGGCCGGACATATTTCACGGTTCGGGGGATTCCTAATCGATGGCAGAAGCCTACAAGCTGGTCGGCACCTCCGGTGATCAGACGATCGACGTCAAGCCCGGGGCCACGCTGATCGTCGGCCGCGCGGTCAATTCCGACGTGCCCATCTACGATCCGACCATCTCGCGGCAGCACGCGCAGGTCAGCCTGCAGGACGGCGGGGTCCTCATCAAGGATCTCGGCAGTTCGAACGGCACGTTCCTCAACGGCAGCCGCATCACCGAGGCCGTCGCGGCGCCCAACGACGTGGTGATGTTCGGGAAGGTCTCGTTCTACGT
>CAZJZC010000083.1:0-10383 GCA_964550365.1 uncultured Gemmatimonadales bacterium
CAGACGGCCACGCTGCACATGATCCTGCACCGGTTCGACGGGCGCGCGCGCCGCCACGACGCGTCCGGGCGTGCGCCGTGACCGACTCGGTCGCCAAGCTTCGCGCCGCCCTGGCCGACCGCTACGCCATCGAGCGCGAGCTCGGCGCCAGGGTGATGGCCCTCGTCCAGGTCGCCCAGGACCGGTGGTCACGCCCGACGGCCGCGGCTTCATCGCGCTCCAGACCCCGCCCGCGGGGAGCACCGCCGGCGGGCGGCTGGTGGTGGTGCTGAACTGGTTCGAGGAACTGCGCGCCCGCGCGGCGCGCTGACCCTGGCCGGCTGGCGCCCCTGCGGCCTCCGACCCGGCCAGGCCCCCTAGACCCTCCGGATCACCGTGGCGCCCGGCGCCCGTGCGGCCAGCAGCCGCGCGGCCGCGGCCTCGCTCATGCCGAAGATCGCCGTGGCGGCGGCATCGGCGTGCAGGCAGGTCGCCGCCCGCACCGTGACGCTGTGCTCGGCGGCGCGGCGGGGCGCGCCGGTGGCCGGATCGATCAGGTGGTGGTAGCGGCGGCCGCGCCAGGAGAAATACTGGAAGTAGTCGCCCGAAGTGGCGACGGCCGCGTCGCTGAGGTCGAGGCGGCCGACCAGGCGCCCGGGCTCGAATGGCGAGCGGATACCGACCCGCCAGGGACCGTCGGTCCCTTCGCCCAGGGCGTACAGGTCGCCGCCCACGTTGACCAGCGCACCGGCGATGCCGCGCCGCCGCAGGGCGTCCACCGCCCGGTCGACGCCCCAGCCCTTCGCGATGCCGCCCAGGTCGAGCGCGACGGCGGGGTCGGTGAACCGCACGGCCTCGCGGCCGGGTACCGTCGATACGTCCACGAACCGGTGGAGCCGCCGCGCGGTGAGCGGCCGCAGGGCCTCGACCGGCGGCGGTTCACGCCGGCGCGTCACGTCCCACGTCTCCACCAGCCGGCCCACCGCCGGATCGAACGCGCCGTCGCTGGACGTCGCCCAGGCCAGCGCCTCGACGATGACGGCGGCCGTGGCGGGTCCGACGCGCACACCGTCAACCGAGGCGAGCCGGTTGGCGCGGCCGATGTCGCTGGCGGCGTCGAACCGCGTCATGGCCTGCTCCACGAAGCGCAGCTCGTCGAACGCGGCGTCGATGGCGGCCTGGCCGTGCCGCGCGTCGCGGTCCACCACGGCGATCTCGGCGAGGGTGCCCATGAGCGGCAGGGTCCGGCGGATCAGCGGCGCCGGCCGGCGGCGGGCGGCCGGGAGCGCGGCGACCACGAAGGCGCCGGCGCCCAGCGCGATGAGCTCGCGCCGGGTCAGCCCGGATCGGAGCGTGCGGTCAGCGAGAGACATGGTTCGACTCCGTGGCCTCGGGGTGGAGGCAGGCTCCGGCGCCCGCGCCGCACCGGTCGGCGGAGGGGCAGGCGCCGCAGGCGCCGCCGCGGCGGCTGCCGAGCGACATGAGGCCGGCGATCACGAACAGGACCGCGGCGGCGAGGATGACGGCGAGGGTGCTCACGAGGCGCTCAGCAGGCCGGCGAAGCCCATGAAGGCCAGCGACAGGCTGCCGGCGATGATCAGGACCAGGGCCGAGCCCTTGACCACCGCCGGCGTCTCGACCAGCTCGGTCGCTTCGCGGATGGAGGCCATGAGCACCAGCGCCAGCGTGAGCCCCAGCCCGCCGCCCAGCGCGAAGAACAGGCCCTGCATGAACCCGTAGCCGCGGTTGGTCTGGAAGATGGCCAGGCCCAGGATGGCGCAGTTGGTGGTGATGAGCGGCAGGTAGATGCCCAGCGCGCGGAACAGGGCGGGGCTCACCTTCTTCACCACCGTCTCGACGATCTGCACCAGCGACGCGATGACCACGATGAACGCGATGAGCCTGAGGTAGGGCGCGTGCACCAGGATGAAGGTGTTCAGCGCCCAGACGCTCACGGCCGTGAGCACCATGACGAAGATGTTGGCGGCGCCCATGCGCAGGGCCGTCTCCACGCGGCCCGAGACGCCCATGAAGGGGCACAGGCCGAGGAACAGCGCCAGGGTGAAGTTGTTGACCACCATGGTGCTGAACAGGATCCAGGTGAGGTCGCGCATCAGGCGGCTCTCCGCAGGGCGTCGGGCGCGGCGAGCCGCCGCTCGCGTCGCTGGCGCCGGGCGTTCAGCGCCAGGAGGATGATGCCGAGGGTGAAGAAGCCGCCCGGCGGCAGGATCATGATGATCCACGGCTGGAAGTCCCGTCCGAACAGGTGCCAGCCCAGGAACGTCCCGCTGCCGAGCACCTCGCGGATGCCGCCCATCATCAGCAGGGCGATGAGGAACCCGGCGCTGGCGCCGGCGGCGTCGAGCAGGGACCGGCCCACCGGGTTGCGCGAGGCGAAGGCCTCCTGCCGCCCGAGGATGATGCAGTTGACGACGATGAGCGCGATGAACGGCCCGAGCGCCTTGTGGATGCCGGGGACCACGGCCTGGAGCACCATGTCGGCCACGCTGACGAAGGTGGCGATGATCATGATGTAGGCGGTGATGCGGACCTCGTTCGGGATGTGCTTCCGGAACGACGAGACCAGGAAGCTCGATCCGAGGAGCACGAAGGCGGTGGCCACGCCCATGGCGACGGCGTTGGCCACGGTGTTGGTCACCGCCAGCGTGGGGCACAGGCCGAGCATCTGGACCAGCACCGGGTTCTCGTCCCAGACGCCCTTGAGGAAGTCGTCGGCCGGACGGGTGGTCTTCATGGCCGTGCCTCCGGCCGGTAGGCGTCCATCATGGGGCGGAGCCGGGTGAGGGCGTCGTCGATGGCCTTGATGACGGCGCGCGAGGAGATGGTCGCGCCGGTGATCATCTCCACCTCGGTGCTGTCGCCGTCGCCGGCGCCCGGCCGGACGCCGCGGGGCGGCGCGGCGACGCCGCGGAACCCGGCGACGAACGCCGAGTCGTGGATGATGCGGTCGCCGAGACCCGGCGTCTCGCTGCTCTGGAGCACCTTCATGCCCAGCAGGCGGCCGCGGCCGGGGTCGTAGCCGAAGATCAGCTCGATGCGGTCCTGGAAGCCGGGAGAGCCGGCGGTCACGGCGAAGCCGGCGGGGGATCCGTCGTCGTGGCGGCCGAGGTAGACGCGCTCGAGGCCGCGCAGGTCGGTGCCGGCCGGCGGCCGGCGGATGAGCGAGCCATCGAGCACGTACAGCGTGTCGTAGCCCGCGGGGCCCGCCAGCACTTCGCCGATGGCGAGCGCGAGTTCGCGGGCGCGGTTGGCGAGGATCGCGGGCTGGGTCGCCTGGAACGAGACCACGAGGAGGACGCCGGCCAGGGCGCCGGCCCCGCCGAGCGTGGCCAGCAGGCGCGCAGGGGAGACCCGCGGAGCGTCGGGCGCGGCGGCCGGGGCCGTCATGTCGCCGGTGTCCGTGCGCCGAACAGGCGCGGCTGGGTGACGCGGTTGATGAACGGCACCATCGCGTTCATGATGAGGATGGCGTACATCACGCCCTCGGCCAGTCCGCCCCAGACCCGGATGACCACGACCAGCACGCCGATCCCGGCGGCGAACAGCCAGCAGCCGCGGTCGGAGAGCGGCGAGGTCACCAGGTCGGTGGCCATGTAGACCGCGCCGAGCATCAGGCCGCCCGAGAACAGCATGAACGCCGGCGCGGCGAACCGCGCCGGATCCAGCAGGTGGAGTCCGCCGGAGAACAGGGCGACGACGCCGAGGATGCCGGCCGGGATGCGCCAGTTGAGGTAGCGCTTCCACGCCAGCCAGGCGCCGCCCGCCAGGATCACCAGGGCCGCCGTCTCGCCGAGCGAGCCGGGCGTGCTGCCGACGAGCAGGGCGCCCAGGTCGGTGGCGCGCTGTTCGAACTTCATCAGGCCGAGCGGCGTGGCGCCGGTGAGCACGTCCACCGGGCGGGCGCTCATGAAGGGCAGGGCGAACAGGTCGCCGCGCAGCTGCCAGAACCCGCCCCCGGGCAGTGGCCAGGTGGTGAGCGCCGTCGGGAAGGCGGCCTGGAGGAAGGCGCGGCCGAGCAGGGCGGGGTTGAAGATGTTCCGGCCCAGCCCGCCGAAGACCAGCTTGCCGAAGCCGATGGCGACGATGCCGCCCAGCGCCGCCATCCACAGGGGCAGGCCCGGCGGGAGCGTGAGGCCCAGGAGGACGCCGGTGATGGTGGCCGATCCGTCGCGCACCGCGCCGCCGGGCCCGAGCAGTCGCTCGGTGGCGAGCGCGCCGGCGGTGGCCGCGGCGACGATCAGCAGGGCGCCGACACCGAAGAACCAGGCGGCGGCGGCACAGACCGGCGCCAGCGTGGCCACCACGGTCCACATGATGCGCGGCGTCGAATCCGCCGCCATCAGGTGCGGCGACGCCGTGACGAGCAGCGGCGGGCGGGTCATGCGGCGCTGCTGCGGCGCCGCACTTCGGCCTTGGCCAGGCGGAACAGCTGGGTCAGCGGCACGTTCGAGGGGCACACGTAACTGCAGCAGCCGCACACCATGCAGTCGGCCAGGTGGTTCGCGACCATGGTGTCCCAGCGTTCGGCCATCGCCAGACTGCCGAGCAGCTGCGGATTGAGGAACACCGGGCAGGCGTCGAGGCAGTGGCCGCAGCGGATGCAGGGATACGACGCCACCGGCTTGCAGTCGGCCTCGGTGAGGACCACGATGCCGGTGGTGCCCTTGACCACCGGGGTGTCCAGGTCGGGCTGGGCCACGCCCATCATCGGTCCGCCGTAGATGATCTCGCGGGCGTCGTCGGTGAGCCCGCCGCAGGCCTCGACGAGATCGCGTACCCGCGTCCCGACCGGGACGACGAGGTTGGCGGGCCGCTTCACGCCCGAGCCGGTCAGCGTGACGATGCGCTCGATCAGCGGCAGGCCGGTGTCGAAGACCTCGCCGATGGTCTGGGCCGAGGCCACGTTCTGCACCACGACGCCCACGTGCATCGGCAGCTTCCCCGACGGCACGTCGCGCCCGGTGAGCGAGCTGATGAGCATCTTCTCGGCGCCCTGCGGATACTTGACCGTCAGCGGGTGGACCGTGACGTCGATGTCGGCCGGTCGCGCCCGGCCCATGGCCTCGATGGCGTCGGGCTTGTTGCGCTCGATGCCGACCATGCAACGGCTGACCCCGAGGGTCTTCATCAGGATGCGGATGCCGAGGTGGACGCGGTCCGGGTGCTCGACCATGCTGCGGTGATCGGTGGTCAGGTAGGGCTCGCACTCGCAACCGTTGATGACCAGCAGATCGATGTGCACGCCCTCGGGGGGCGACAGCTTCACGTGCGTGGGGAACGCGGCCCCGCCGAGCCCCACGACGCCGGCGTCGCGGATGGCGCCGACGATCTCCTTCGGCGTCAGACCGCGCCAGTCGGGGACCAGGCGCGGCCGCGCGGCCTGGGCCGAGTGCCGCTCGACGGCGATGCGGATGGCCGGCTCCCAGGTGCCGTCGGGGTGCGGCCACGGCTCGATGGCGGCCACGGTCCCGGTGGCCGAGGCGTGGACCGGCGAGGACACCCAGCCGTCGGCCTCCGCGATGCGGTCGCCGCGCTCGACCCGGTCGCCGGCGCGCACCAGCGGCACCGCCGGCTTGCCGGTGTGCTGGCGCAGCGGCAGGACCACCACGTCCGGGAACGGCAGGCGACGGATCGGCAGCCGCGCGGTGAGCTCCTTGAGCTCCGGCGGGTGGACCCCGTGCCTGAAGGTCGGCGCGCTCAGCACGGGTTCACGCGAAGCGCTCGGCCCGCTTGATCCACTTCGGCAGGTCCTTCTCCTTCGGGTTGCGCGGCGTGCCGGGGTGGATGATGCCTGCCGGGCACTTCTCGGCCGCCATGACGATCTCGCGGAAGGTGCCCGCCGTGGCGTCCTTGATGTACGCCTGCTTCCTGTCGTTGTAGGCGAACAGCCGGCCGTTGAGGCGGGTGCACTCGTCGCAGGTGGTGCAGCGCTCGGTCTCGATCCACGGCTCGAGCGCGAGGCCCGCCTCCGCGGCCGGGGGCGGCGCGGTGGCGCGGGGTGCGGCGGCCGCGACCGAGACCGCCGACGGCGCGGCCGCCGCGGTCGCGACCGGCACGGGCGGCGCCGGGTCGCGGGGGACCGGTGCCAGGTCGCTCATGCCCGCGACGTCGGCCAGCAGGTCGGCGATGGTGCGCGTGCCGTTGCCGGCGCGGAGGAGCCCCTCGGCCAGGCGTCGCGCGATGGTGACGGGCCAGGTCCTCCGCAGGTCGGCGATGCGCGCTTCGTACTCGGCCTGCACCCTGGCCACGGCCGGCGCCACGGCGTCGTCCTGGACCGACGCGGGCACCTCGCGGCCGGCCAGCTGGCGCAGCAGCGACCAGTAGCTCAGCCGTTCCTCGGCCAGCGCGACCATCTCGGGCGCGACCACCAGGCGGGCCAGCCGCCGGTCCTTGCCGAGGGTGTGGATGAACGGCCGCCGCCCCTCGCGCTCGTCCTTCGCCATCGCGACGAACTCGTGGAACGGCACCAGGTCCTCGTCGTCGTCCTTCGCCGGCCGGAAGTGCCGGCGGAACCGCAGTTCGGTCGCAGCCCAGTCGGCGATGGTCACGGGCACGGTCAGGGTGCGCTCGGCGCCCGACTCGTCCACGCAGGTCAGTTCGTACGACGGCCAGGGCTCGTCCGGAGCCGGGTTGCCGTCGAGGTTCATCTGGTCGGCGAGCGTGGGGCCGGCGTCGGGGTCGAACTCGACCAGCGGGAACGCCCGGCTCTCGAGCGTGAGGCGCGCGGCGCGTTCGGCGCCCTCGTCGGCGAGGCCATGCTCGGGCGGGCAGGGACAGTGGAGCACCACGACCGCGGGCCGGCGCGTCTGGAGGGCGCGCAGGACGCCGCCGAGCAGGTGCGAGGGGTTCGCCTGCGAAGCCTGGAGCACGTAGGCGCCGCGATGGGCGATGGCGAGCAGGGCCAGTTCCTTGCGGGTCTCCTCCTTGCCGTGCTGCCCGGCGCCGAAGGCCGCCATGTCGGACACCTGGCCGAAGAACCCGCTGGTGCAGGCCTGGCCGCCGGTGTTCGAGTAGACCTGGGTGTCGAGGACGATGACCCGGACCGGCTTCCCGGAGGCCAGCAGGCGCGAGAGGTTCTGGAACCCGATGTCGAGCATGGCGCCGTCACCGCCCACCGCCGTGATCGGCGGGCACAGCGCGAACTCCTCGTCGGTGAACTGCCGCCAGTCGAACCGGCGGAAGAAGGCTTCGTCGCGTTCCTCGTCGTAGCCGTCGTCGAGTTCCAGCACGGCGCGGCGCACCGCCGCGAAGCCGTCGGCCATGCGGCGCATCTGGCCCTCGAACAGCCCGATGGCGATGGACGGGGCGTCCTGGAACAGGTGATTGATCCAGGGGAACGGGTAGGGGTTGAACGGATAGGTGCTGGCCCAGACCGAGGAGCAGCCGGTGGCGTTGACCATGCCCAGCGGCGAGCGGCCCTTGCCGCCCGGTCCCGCTTCGTAGCGCCACTTCAGGTCCTTCAGGTCGGCGAGCATGCGGTTGATCCGTTCGACGTGCGCGCGCTTGGCGCCGTCGAGCGGGAGCGCCACACGTCCCTCGGGCGTCGGGCGCACGTCGGCGAGGTCGGTATCCTCGGTCAGCAGGGTCCGGGCGCGCCGGTCGAGGCGCGCGATGAGGTCGTCGAGCCGCGCGAGGTGGCGTTCGACGCGCGGCAGCATCAGGGCGTTGACGGCCGACAGCACCAGGTGCATGCCGGTCTTCTCGCCACAGCCCATGCAGGCGCCGTCGCCGCCGAACATCGAGCGGTAGTTGGACTGCTTGAGGAGCAGCGACGGCAGGACGCCGATGCCTTCCTCGTAGCTCGAGATGTTGATGAACCGGTCGGGCGTCTCGGGGAGGTGCTGCCACAGGGCCCAGTTGCGCCGCAGCTGCGCCACGGTGTCGGCGTCCTGGCGGACGGTGACCAGGGCACCGTCGGGGCACACGTCGACGCAGAGATTGCAGCCCTTGCAGGCTTCCGGGTTGACGGTGATGGACAGCAGGCCGCCGGAGCCGGGCGCGCGCTGCTCGGGCAGGTCGAAGAAGGGCGCGGTGCGCGCCAGCGGGAAGTCGGCCAGCGCGGCGGCCACCGGGGCGAACTCCCGGTCGAGCTGGGCGCGGCGTTCGGGGTCGGGCTTCAGCTGGTCGAGCACGCCGGTCCAGGCGGCGGCCAGTGTGTCGCCGAAGGACGTGAAGGGACCGGCCGCGAGCAGGCGGCGGCTCTCGCGCGCCAGGTGCGGCACGACCTGGCGCAGGCGGTTGAACGGTCCGCCCGGCGCGGCGGCCATGCCGGCGCCGATGACCGCGTCGATGTCGCTCACCACCCCGGGGATGGCCGCGTCGGGGCACTGCAGCCAGCACTGGGCACAGCCGGTACAGCGGTCGGCGACGAACGCGGGCACCTCGAAGCGCACGTCGGTCATGTCGCGGATGGTGCTGGTCGCCGCCGGGATCGCGCTGAGCGCCGCGAACGGGTCGGCGATGCCGTCCTGCCCGGTCTTGTAGAGATGGCAGACCTGCTCCCAGAACCGCCCGGGGTCGGCGATGCCGGGCTGGGCACCGCTGTCGAGCGCGGCGGGCATGACCGGGTTGGCGACGGCCGCCTCGGTGGCGACCGCGAAGGAGGTGCAGTCGATCGGCCGCGCCTCGTCGAAGCCGCGCCGGATGACGCGCAGGTTGGCCTCGACGACGGCCGCCCCGAGATGACCGAACTTCTTCTTCAGCTGGGCGCCGAGGCCCTCGAAGAGCTGGGTCTCGCTGAGGCCGTCGCGGCGCATCAGCGGCGCGGCGCGGAAGAAGGCTCCGAGGAAGGCCGCGCCCTGCATCCGGTACCGCAGGTCGGCGTCGGTGGCCTCCTCGCCGGCGATGGCGAAGCCGTCGAGCGCCCAGACGGCGAGCCTGCGCTGGTGGATGAGGCGCTGGGCCAGGGACGGGAGCGAGGCCCACAGCGCCTCGGCCGACTCGGTGCTCTGCACGATGAAGACGCCGCCCTCGGCCAGTCCGGCCAGCGGATTGGAATGGCGGAACACGTTCGGGTCGGGCGAGAGCACCACGTCCACGTGGCGCAGTTCGCAGTTGGTGCGGATCGGTGCGCGCGCCAGCGTGGCGTAGAACGTGGTGGGCTGGCCCTTCTTCTCCGATCCGTACTTCGGATTGGCCTGCACGGTCAGGCCGAGCAGGTCGGCCGCGGTCAGCGCCAGGTTCTTGCCCATGGTGATCGCGCCCCAGCCGCCCACCGAGTGGATGCGCACCGAGAGCGAACCGGGCGGCATCAGGTCGATGTCCCCGGCGCTCGGCAGGGCCAGGTCGCCGAGGCGCGGATAGCCGTCGAGCAGTTCCTGCTGCCACAGCTCGAGCTTGGGCAGGCGGGTGCCGGCGCGGATGAAGTCCACGCCGAGGTAGAACTGCCGCCGCCCGGCGCCGCCGGGCAGCATGTTCTCGACCGCGGCGACGAGGTGGCCGGGCTGGAGGTCGCGGCTGCCGAGACCGAAGCAGGCCGAGTGGAAGTCCGGGATCTGGTCCGGCCGGCAGGCCGCGACGCCGGCGTGGGGTGACGCGCCGCGGGCGCGGCCGTTCTCGAGGGCCTTGCCCATGGCGGCGCGGATCTCGCGCAGCAGCGGCGGGTCCACGGCCAGGGGCTGGTCGGTGCGCTCGAGCACGGTCGCCGCCCGCACGCCGCGCAGCAGCGCGGTCACCAGGTCGGCGGGGAACGGCCGGAACATGGTCACGTTCAGCACGCCGACCCGGATCCCGCGTTCGGCCCGCAGCCAGTCGGCCACCGCCTCGGCGTTGGCGACGACGGAGCCCTGGCCGATGAGGACGCAGTCGGCGTCGTCGAGCCGGTAACCGGCGGCGCGCGCGTAGCGGCGGCCGGTGAGCGCGGCGTACTCGGCGCAGGCCCGGTCCATCAGGTCGGCGACATGGTCGAAGTAGAAGGGCCGCTGGGCCGCGACGCCCTGGGCGTAGCTGTCCTGGTTCTGCACCACGCCGAGCATGGCGGGGTAGTCCAGGTCGAACATCGCCGGGATGCGGCGCCGGCGGGCGCCGAAGACCATGCGCTGCGCCGGCGTGGGCGCGTCGATCAGGTCCGCCGGGTCGCCGAGGAACTCGCGCACCAGTTCGCGCTCGGGCAGGCGCACGGATTCGATGACGTGGCTGGTGAGGAAACCGTCCTGGGCCACCAGGCCCGGGTTCAGCGAGAGCTCGGCGACGCGATGGGCGATGAGGTTGAGGTCGGCGACCTCCTGCACGTCCTTGGCGAACACCTGGAAGAACCCGGTGTCGTCCACGCAGTGATAGTCGTCGTGGCCGGCGTGCACGTTCAGCGCGTGCTTGGTCATGGCGCGGCTGGCCACGTTGAGCACGTAGGTCAGGCGCTTGCCCACGGCCGCGTAGAGCGACTCG
>CAZJZC010000084.1:0-10371 GCA_964550365.1 uncultured Gemmatimonadales bacterium
GGTGTCGTCGCCGGCGTACGACTCGGTCAGGTTGAACACCAGGTCGGCGCGGCACCTGGCCAGCGCCACCAGCGAGGCGTCGGTGCCGTCGAGCACCAGGTAGCTCGGCGTGTGGCCCAGCTTGCCGAGCGCTTCGTGGATCTCCTCGCGGTCGAGCATGGGCCGGCGCAGCTTGCGGCTCTTGCGGCCCTTGCGGCGCCGGCGCGGGCGGGGCTCCTCGACCGGGACGTCGATCGTCGGCTCCTCGGCGCCGTCGTCCCAGGTGTCGTAGAGGATCGCGATCTTCAGCGCGTCTTTCGCCACGGGCCCCCTAGGGCTGCACGAACCGTCCGCGCGTGAGGTAGTTCATCGCCAGCGTGGTGGTGTAGGCGGTGATCTCCACCACGTGCGCCGCCTCGCGGTCCTTGAGCGCCAGCAGTCGCAGCTCGGCGACCCGCCGCTCGATCGAGAGCACCAGCAGGCGCACCAGCGGCCGCCGCACGCCGGTCCAGTAGGTGACCTTGTCCACGATCTCCTTGCGCCGCTCGGCCAGCAGCTCGGCCGCGGGCCGCGCGCCGCGCCGCCGGGTGCGCTTCACGAAGATGTCGGTCAGGTCGGTGTCGAGCGCCAGGTCGGCCACGGCGCCGGACTCGTCGGGCGAGGTGGCGCGGTAGAAGTCCTCGATGGTGACGTCCATCTCGTCCACCGTGACGTCGGTCTCGCCGGTCCGCAGGGGCTCCTTGTCGCCCCACAGGCGCGCCATGCGGTCCACGTAGCGCAGCTTGTGGAGCGCGCCCCAGCCCTTGTACCGCCGGCGCCAGTCGGAGCGGGGCGTGAGCCACACGGCGAAGGTCTCGGCGAAGTCCTCGTCGGGGTGCTTCTGCGCGTACCAGCCGGCGATGTGCCGCACGAACCGGCGGGAGAACGGCACCGGCCGGTAGCGGTCGCGGTAGGGCCGCCGGAACGGGCCGAACATGGTCTTCCAGTCCTCGGTCCGGAACAGCTCGTAGGCGTAGTTGAACGCGTGCCCCGCCTCGTGCCGCAGGTACATCATGATCTCGCGCTCGTCCTCGAGGTCGTTCATGGAGCGCTCGAGCGAGGCGAGCTTGTGGTCGGCCAGGTAGAACGGGATGCCGATCACCGGCTCCTGGTCGGGACAGCCCCATTCGTCGGTCAGGTAACAGCGCGGCCGGAAGCGGTGCAGGCCCTTCCGGTCGAGTTCGGCGTACAGCTGGAGGACGTACTTCTCGACCGGCGAACCTTCGATGCGCAGGCCCAGTTCCTTGATGGGCATGCGCAGCAGCTCGGGGTCGTGGGCGGGGGCTTCGAAGGGATGCACCGCTGAAGACTACCGAACGGCCGGTGCGGAGGCTAGGCGGCGGCCTCGGCGGCGGCCAGGGCGACCAGCAGGGCGCGCACGATGCCGGCCGGCGCGTCGTGGTTCTCGTACCACTCGGTCACCAGGTGCGCGTCGCCGCCGCGGCCTCCGGCGCCCAGCGCGATGGCCGGCACGCCCCGGGCGATGGGCACGTTGGCGTCGGTCGAGGCCGAGGCCAGCGCCGGCGCCGCGCCCATCGCGTGGGTCGCGGCCAGGGCGGCCCTGACCAGCGGATGGTCCTCCGGCGTGACGCCCGAGGGGCGGTCGCCCAGCGTGACGACCTCGAGCGCCAGCGGGGCGGTGCCGGCGGCGCGCCGGCGGTTCTCGTGCTCCAGCGCGCCCTTCAGCGCCTCGCCGACCTGCCCCTGCACCCGGGCGATCTCCTCGTCGGCCTCGGACCGGAGGTCGAGGTCGAGCCAGGCCTCGGTGGGGATGGTGTTGAGTCCGGTGCCGCCGCCGATGCGCACCACGCTCAGCGTGGTGCGCGGCTGGGCCGGCAGGGGGATGGCCGCGATGGCGGCCGCGGCCGCGCCGGCCGCGTGGACCGGGTTGGGCACGCCGAACGCGGCCCACGAGTGGCCGCCCGGCCCGCGCCAGGCGGCCCGCAGGCGGCGCGAGCCGGTGGCGCGGTGCACCACGCGCTCCAGGCCCGGGCCGTCGAGGGCGATGAACGCCGCCGGACGGAAACCGGCCGCGAACAGGTGCTTCACGCCCCGCAGGTCGCCCTCGCCCTCCTCGCCCACGGTGGCCACGAAGGTCAGCGGCAGGGGGCAGCGCACGTCGCACTCCACGCAGGCCTCGGCCAGCGTCAGCAGCGCCGCCAGGCCGCGGCCGTTGTCGCCGATGCCCGGGGCCGTGACCCGGGCCTCGTGCCGCTCGACCCGCACCGCCCGGTCGGAGAACACCGTGTCGAGGTGCGACGCGATGGCGATGCCCGGCCCCGGGCCCTCGCCGTACTGGCCCAGCACGTTCCCCACGTCGTCGGCACGCACGCGCACCAGGCCGATCTCGCGGAACCGCTCCATGACCCAGCCGCCCCGCGCCGCCTCGCCGCCCGTGGGCGCGGGAATCGACGTCACGGCGATCTGGAGCTCGAGCGTGCGCTCGTCGCGGGCCTCGATCCACGATTCGGCCGCCGCCACGTCGGGCCGGCCGAGCAGCAGGGCGATGCGGTCGTTCACGGCCGGGAGCGTAACGCGCCCATCCCAAGGCGGCAAGCGAGCTTGACGGGCTCACGGCCGCTCGGCAGACTCCTCCCGGATGGAATACCGCGACCTCATCTACGACTGGAACAGCGAGGGGCCCGCCTTCGACTGGGCCGCCGCCCGGTTCGACCTCAACGACGAGACCCTGCGCGACGGCCTCCAGTGCCCCTCGGTCAGGGACCCGACCATGGAGCAGAAGGTCCGCCTCCTGCACCTCATGGCGGACCTGGGCATCGTCGCGGCCGACATCGGCCTGCCGGGCGCCGGCCCCAGGGTGCGGGAGCAGGTCACGGTGCTGGCGAAGGAGATCGTCGCGCATCGCCTGCCCATCGCCCCCAACTGCGCCGCCCGCACCCACCTCAACGACGTCCAGCCCATCGTCGACATCTCCCAGCAGGTGGGCATCGCCATCGAGGCGGCGACCTTCATCGGCAGTTCGCCCATCCGCCAGTACGCCGAGGACTGGACCCTGGACAAGATGCTCCAGGCCAGCGAGACGGCGGTGACCTTCGCGGTGAAGCACGGCCTGCCGGTCATGTTCGTGACCGAGGACACCACCCGTGCCCGGCCCGACACCCTCAAGGCGCTCTACGGCCACGCCATCTCGTGGGGCGCGCGGCGGCTGTGCCTGGCCGACACGGTGGGCCACGCCACGCCCCACGGCGTGCGGCGGCTGGTGCGGTTCGTGAAGGACGAGATCATCGCGCCCTCGGGCGAGGACGTGAAGCTCGACTGGCACGGGCACCGTGACCGCGGCATGGGCGTCATCAACTGCCTGGCGGCCATCGAGGCCGGCGCCGACCGGGTCCACGCCACGGCGCTCGGCGTCGGCGAGCGGGTCGGCAACGCCGAGATGGACCTGCTCATCGTCAACCTCCACCTGCTCGGCGCCTACCGCGGCGACCTGCGCAAGCTGCCGGAGTACTGCACGCTGGCCTCGGAGGCCGTGGGCCGGCCGGTGGCGGTGGACTACCCCGTGATGGGCGCCGACGCCTTCCGGACCGGCACCGGCGTCCACGCCGCGGCCATCGTCAAGGCGCGCGCCAAGGGCGACGACTGGCTGGCCGACCGCGTCTATTCCAGCGTGCCCGCCGGCGAGCTGGGCATGGCGCAGAAGATCGAGATCTCGCCGGTCTCGGGCCTCAGCAACGTGAAGTACTGGCTCAACGCCCACGGCTACGACGCCGCCGACGAGGCCCTGGCGCAGGCGCTGTTCGACGCCGCCAAGCGGACCGACCGCGTGCTCACCGACGAGGAGTGCCACGCGCTCGTCGCCGGCGCGGGGACCCGCGCGTGAGCGACGACGGCTATCGCGACCTGGTCGCCTCGTTCCTCGACCTGCGCTGGCAGCTGGACCCGGTCGCCGCCACCATGGCCGGCGTCGGCGTCCACGACGGCCGCCTCGGCCGCTTCACCCGGTCCGACACCGACGTCGCGCTCGCGGCCCTGCGGTCGCTGGCCTCGGCGTTCGAAGCGCTGGAACCCGGATCGCGCGACGAAGCGGTGGACCAGACGGCGGTGCTCAACGACCTCCGCTGTCACGTCAACCGGCTGGAGAAGGAACGCCCGCACGAGCTGAACCCCGAGTTCCACCTGTCGCACCTCCTGGGCGGCCTGTTCGCCCTGGTGATGCGGCGCGACCAGCCGGCCGAGGCGCGGGGCCGGGCGCTGGCCCAGCGGCTGGCCGACGTGCCGCGGTTCCTGTCCGACGCGAAGACCACCATCACCCGGCCGCCCAGGGTGTTCACCGAGACGGCCGCCGACGTCGCCTCGGGCGGCCTGACGCTCCTCCGGGAGGCGATCCCGGCGTTCGCCGCCGACCTGCCCGTCGCGGTCCGCCGCGAGATCGAAGCGGCCCTGCCCGACGCGCGCGAATCGCTGGAGCTGTTCCGTGATTGGCTGACCGGCGAGCTCATGGCACGGTCCGACGGCGACTTCGCCATCGGCCGCGAGGCGTTCGACTTCCGCCTGCACTTCGAGCACGCCCTGCGGGAGACCGCGCCCGAACTGCTGCGCTACGGCGAGGCGCTGGTGAGGGAGGTCGAGGCCGACGTCGCGCGCCGCGCCGAGGAACTGGCGCCGGGCACGCCGTGGCGCGAGCTGGCCGACCGCCTGCGCACCCTGCACCCGCCGGGCGACACGGTGGTGCCGGCCTACGCCGGCCAGATGGAGCGGGCCCGGCGCTTCGTCGCCGACCGCGCCCTGGTGAGCGTGCCGCCGGGCGACCTGGAGGTCATCGCCACGCCCTCGTTCATGACGCCGCTGGTCCCGTTCGCGGCCTACGACCCGCCGGGCGCCTTCAGCGCCGACCGCACGGGCTGGTTCTACGTCACCGAGCCCGACGGCGACGGCGACGGCGCCCGCGACCACTGCGTGCACGAGCTGGCCTGCACCGCGCTCCACGAGGGCTATCCCGGGCACCATCTGCAGTTCCTGGTGGCGCACCGCGCCGACTCGCCCATCCGGCGCGTCGTGGGCTCGGCGCTCACCGTCGAGGGCTGGGCGCTCTACTGCGAGGAGCTGATGGCCGACCAGGGCTTCCTCACCAGGCCCGAGGAGCGGTTCTTCCAGCGCGTCCACCTGTTGTGGCGCGCGGTGCGCATCGTGCTCGACATCCGCCTGCACACCGGCGGCATGACCGTCGAGGAGGCGGTGGACGTGATGACCAGGACGCTCGGCATCCAGCGCGCCAACGCCGAGTCGGAGGTCCGCCGCTACTGCACCACGCCGGCCTACAACCTGTGCTACGCGCTGGGCCGGCGGGAATTCCTCTCCCTGCGCGACGCGGTCCGCTCGCGCGAGGGCGCCGCGTTCGACCTGCGGCGTTTCCACGACGCGGCGCTGGCCTACGGCGGCCTGCCGGTGTCGCTGATCCGCTGGGGCATGGGGCTGGACTGACCAGGGCGACGCACGTCCGCGACGCCGTCGTTCGACGCCGGCGCCGGTGAGCAGCGCCGCCGGAGCGCGCGGCGCGTCATCGTCGCCCCGCGGGCTCCCGCCCGCGGTGTACTGGTTCGGCGCCACCTCGTTCACCAACGATCTCGCCTCCGAGATGGTCTATCCGCTGCTGCCGGCGTTCGTCACCCGGACGCTGGGCGGCGGCGCGCTGGCCCTGGGCCTGCTCGACGGCATCGCCGACGCCATCGCCGCGGGCTTCAAGCTGGTCTCGGGGTATCTGGCCGAGCGGCCGCGCCTGCGCGGGCCGCTGGTCGTGGCCGGCTACGGCGTCGCGGCGCTGGTGCGGCCGCTGCTGGCCATGGCCGGCGCGGTGTGGCATGTCGTCGCCCTGAGGGCCACCGACCGGCTGGGCAAGGGCGTGCGCACCGCGCCGCGCGACGTCATGATCGCCGACGCCACGCCGGCCGACATGCGCGGCCGCGCCTTCGGCGTGCACCGCGGCGCCGACCATGCCGGCGCCATCGTCGGGCCGCTGGCCGCCGCCCTCCTGCTCGCGGCCGGCGCTTCGGTGCGTGGGGTGTTCTGGCTGGCCGTGGTGCCGGGCGTGCTGGCCGCCCTGCTCGCCGCCGTGGCGGTAAGGAAGGCGGTCCAGGCCCAGGCGCAGGTGCGGGTCCTGGCGCGGGGAGCGGGCGAGTCCGGCGGGACGGGGCGCGACGATGCCGTCGCCGCCGGGTTCGCGCCCCTGGTGGCGGTGCTGGCGCTGGCCACGGCCCTGCGCGCCCCCGAGACCCTGCTGGTCCTGCGGGCCCAGGACCTGGGTATCGCCGTGGCCGCGGTGCCGCTGGCCTGGGCGGCCCTGCACGTGGTGCGGTCGCTCTCGAGCTACCCCGGCGGGGTGCTGGCCGACCGGTGGGGGCCGCGGCGCACGCTGGCCCTTGGCTGGGTCGTCTACGCCGCGCTGGCCGTGGCCTTCGCGCGGGCCGGTTCGGCCGCCCAGGCCTGGGCGGTGTTCCTGGCGTTCGGGCTGGTGGCGGGGCTGACCGAGAGCCCGGAGCGGGCCCTGGTCGCGGCGCTCACCGGGGGCAGGCGCCGGGGCCGGGGCTACGGCTGGTATCATGGCGCCCTCAGCGCGGTGGCCCTGCCGGGCGCGGCGCTGTTCGGCTGGCTGTACCAGGACCGGGGAGCGGCCAGCGCCTTCTACCTGAGCGCCGGCGCCACGGTCCTGGCCGTCGGCCTGCTGGCGGCGCTGGGCGCCGGGGGCCAGGGGGACGAAGGCGGCCTGCGGGGCGGCCTGGGTGGCGGTGGGGGCGCCGGACGGCCCTCGCCACGGCCCTGGGGCTGATCCGCCTGGAACATCCGGCCATCCTTTCCGTAGTCTGGACCGTCGGATTAGTTTGAAGGATATCCATCGTCTTCCCCCACCGAGGCAACTCGAATGCTGAACAGGCTTTCCGTGATCGTTGCGGGCGGCGCCGCCGCGCTCCTCTCTGCCGCCCAGCCGCTGGCGGCCCAGAAGTTCGGCGCGTCGGCCGCCGTGGCGGGCGCCGACGTGCTGATCGGCGACGTCAACGCCCGCGGACCCGGCGCCGTGCTGGTCTACCGCAAGGCCCCCAACGGCACCTGGACCGAGCGGGCCCGTCTGACCGCTTCGGCCAGCCGGCAGGGCGACCGGTTCGGCGCGGCGCTGGCGGCCGACGGCGACCAGCTGCTGGTCGGCGCGACGCGCTCGGGGGCCGACACGGCCGGCGCCGCCTACGTGCTCCGCCGTGACCGCCGCGGCGCCTGGACGGCGTCGGCGACGCTCTCGGCCGACAGTCTCGACCGCCGCGACGGCTACGGCGCGGTGGTGGCCATCTCCGGCGCCTGGGCCGCCGTGGCGGCGCCGGCGCGCGATTCGGCCCGCGGCGCGGTCTACCTCTTCCGCCGCGAGGGCGAGCGGTGGTCGCCGGCCGGCCGGCTGACGGCGGCGGAGGCTGCCACCAACGAACGCTTCGGCAGTGCGCTGGCCCTCCAGGGCGACCGCCTGCTGGTGGGCGCGCCGGGCCGCGAGCGCGGCACCGGGGCCGCCTACCTGTTCCGGCTCGACGCGGCGTCGAACCAGTGGCGCCAGGAAGCACGCCTGGTGGTCAACGGCCTGGCCGCCAACGCGCGGCTCGGCTCGGCGGTCGGACTGGCCGGCGGGGTGGCGCTGGTCTCGGCGCCGTGGCAGGACCAGTTCGCCGGCGCGGTGCACCAGTTCGTCCAGGACTCCACCGGCGCCTGGACCACCACCGTGGCCCTGCGGCCCATCGACCAGCAGCGGAACCTGCGGTTCGGCACCTCGCTGGCCTTCGACGGCGTCGAGCTGTACGTGGGCGCGCCCGGCACCGAGCGGTTCACCGGCGCCGTGTACCACTACCGCCGCAACGCCGCGAGCGGCGCCTGGCTCTCCGGCAGCATCGTGCGCGGGACCGGCGGCGAGTCGTTCGACATGCTGGCATCGAGCGTGGCGGCCGCGGGCCCGGTGCTGGCCGCGACCGTGCCCAACGACGATCACGGCGCCGGCACGGCCGTGGTGTTCGAGGGCGGGCGCGAGATCTCGCGCATCTGGTCCGAGGCGAACCCGCTGGATGCCGTCACCGGGTCCGAACGGCGCTGTGAGGGCCGCGCGGCGCAGTTCGGCTGCAGCAACGTGGACCTCATGGCCTTCCTGCCCATCCGCGCCATCGGCGGCGGGCGCGGCGTCAGCCTCAACGACATCTGGGGCTGGACCGACCCGACCACCAACCGCGAGTACGCGCTGGTCGGCCGCATCAACGGCACCTCGTTCGTCGACGTCACCGACCCCACGCGCCCGGTGTACCTCGGCGACCTGCCCATGACCCGGGGCGCCCGCGCCAACGCCTGGCGCGACATCAAGGTCTACCGCGACCACGCCTTCATCGTGGCCGACGGCGCCGGAGCGCACGGCATGCAGGTCTTCGACCTCACCCAGCTGCGCGCGGTGCGCCCGGGCCAGCCGCAGACCTTCCAGGCCACGGCCCACTACACCCGCATCGCCAGCGCCCACAACATCGTCATCAACGAGGAGAGCGGCTTCGCCTACGCGGTGGGCGCCAACTCCGGCGGCGAGACCTGCGGCGGCGGCCTGCACATGATCGACATCCGCACGCCCACCCAGCCGAGCTTCGCCGGCTGTTTCCAGGACACCAGCACCGGCAACCAGCGCACCGGCTACTCGCACGACGCCCAGTGCGTCATCTACCGCGGGCCCGACCAGCGCTTCCGCGGCCGCGAGATCTGCCTCGGCTCCAACGAGACGGCCCTCAGCATCGCCGACGTGACCGACAAGCAGCGGCCGGTGGCCCTGGCGAGCGCCAGCTACCCCAACGTGTCGTACGCGCACCAGGGCTGGCTGACCGACGACCACCGCTACTTCTACATGGACGACGAGGGCGACGAGTCGTCGAACAAGGTGGCCGGCACCCGCACCCTCATCTGGGACCTGTCCGACCTCACCGACCCGGTGCTGGCCGGCCAGTACATCGCCGGCAACCGCGCCATCGACCACAACCTGTACGTGCGCGGCGACCTGGTGTTCGAGTCCAACTACACCAGCGGCCTGCGCATCCTCGACATCAGCAATCGCACCAACCCGCGCGAGGTGGGCTTCCTCGACACCTATCCGTGGGGCGACGAGACCGAGTTCGAGGGCACCTGGAGCAACTACCCGTACTTCCGCAGCGGCAACGTGGTCGTCACGGGCATCGGCGAGGGACTGTTCATCGTGCGGCCGCGCATCCAGCCCACGATCCCATGACCCGTGGCGGTCTCTTCCGGGGGCGCGGCCTCGGTGCCGCGCTCCTGGCCGTGGCGGCGGCGGCCCTGCCGGTCCCCCGCGCCGCGGCGGCCCAGGCCGACCGCGTCTACGTGGCCAACCAGGAGAACGCCTCGGTCACGGTGCTCGACGGCCGGCACGGCCGGGTGATCCGTACCATCGACCTCACCGCCCTGGGCTTCTCGTCCAACTGCAAGCCGCATCACGTCGCCGTCGAGCCCGACGGGAGCTTCTGGTACCTCTCGCTCATCACGGACGGCCGGGTACTGAAGTTCGACCGCAACGACTCGCTGGTGGCCCAGGCACGGATGGAGGTGCCGGGCATGATCGCGCTCGACCCGGCGGCCGACCGCCTGGTCGTGGGCCGTTCGATGAGCGCCGTCAGCCCGCCGGCCCGGGTCGCGCTCATCCGCCGCTCGACCATGCAGGTCGAGGACGAACTCGAGGTGCCGTTCCCGCGGCCCCACGGCGTGGCCATCGCGCCCGGCGGCCGCTGGGCCTACGTCGCCAGCCTGGCCGAGAACCGCATGGCCGTCATCGACCTGACGCGCGACGAGGTGCGGGTCCAGGCCATCGACGGGCCGCTCCACACCATCGTCCAGTTCGCCGTGTCGCCCGACGGCCGCTGGCTGGTCGGTTCGGGCCAGGTCTCCAACCGGTTCCTGGTGTTCGACCGGTCCGACCCGGCGGCGCCGCGGCTGGTGCGCCAGCTCGAGGTCGGCGCCTCGCCCTGGGACCCGGCCTTCGCGCCCGACGGCCGCACCGTGTGGTTCGCCAACCTCGACGCCAACACCATCACCGCGGTGGACGTCGCCTCCTGGTCGGTGGCCGCCGTGGTCCGTGACCCGCGCCTGGCCCAGCCCAACGGCCTGGCCCTGACGCCCGACGGCCGGCGGCTCTTCGTCGCCAACCGCAACCAGCACGGGCCGGCGCATGTGCACGACGCGCTGGCGGGCGCCGGCGTGGGGTTCGTCGCCGTGGTGGATCCCCGGCGGCGGGTGATGACCGGCGTCCTGCCGGCGGGGCGCTACGCCGCGGGCGTCGGGGCCCCGGCCCCGCCGGCGCCGCCGGCCGCGCGGTAGGCCGGGCACCTG
>CAZJZC010000085.1:0-10321 GCA_964550365.1 uncultured Gemmatimonadales bacterium
TGAGCGACGGCATGGCGGACCTGCTGGCCGCCAAGCTCGACGGCACGGCCGACCTGCACGCCATCGACCCGCGCAGCGTCGTGGCGGCCGCCGGTGGAACGGCGCCGGATCCCGCGACGGCAGAACGCCTGGCGCAGGGACTCGGCGCGCAGTGGTTCGTGCTGGGTGACGTGACCTCGTCGGCGGGCCGGCTGGAGCTGGACGGCACGCTCTATCGCGTGGGACGCAACGGCGCGCTCGCGGCCGCGAACGTCAGCGGCGATACGGCGGGGCTCTTCCAGCTGGTGGATGATCTCGCGGGCCGCCTGCTCGCCAGCGTGGTCGTGGGCCGCGACACGGCGCTCACCCAGCTGGCCGCGGTGACGACCGCCTCACTGCCGGCGCTCAAGGCCTACCTGCGAGGGGAGAAAGCGCTCCGGGCCGGTCATGACGCGCAGGCGGCCGCGGCCTTCCGCGCGGCCGTGCAGACCGACACCGCGTTCGCCCTGGCCTGGTACCGGCTGGCCGTCATGTCGACCTGGGTGAGTTTCCCCGGCGGCGAGGATCCCATGGCGCTCGCCGCCAACGCCACGCGGCACGACCGGAAGCTCTCGCCGCTCGGCCGCGACCTGCTGGCCGCCTACCTGCGATACAAGGAACCCGACGGCAGCGCGGTGCAGCTGTACCGGGCCATCACCCAGGCCCACCCGGACAACGTCGAGGCCTGGTTCATGCTCGGCGAGGCGCAGTTCCACCTCGGCCCCTGGCTCGGCCGGTCGGCGCAGGAGGCCTGGCCGTCGTTCTCGCGGGTCCTGGCGCTGGACCCCGGCAATTCCCACGCGATGCTCCACCTGGCCCGCCTGGCAGCGGCGGACGGCCGCCGGGGCGCCCTGGACTCGATCGCGGCACGCTACCGGGAGCTTCACACCGACGCCGAGCGGACGCTGGAGGTCCGGGCCCTGCTCGCCTGGGAACACGGTGACGCCGCCGCGTCGGCGGCCATCGCGCGGGAAGCGGCCGCCAGCGACCCGCTCGTGCTGCATTCGCTGGTGCTGGCCGCGGCCCTGATGACCCAGGACCTGGATGCCATCACCGTGTTGACGGGTCCGTACACCGCCGTGGCGACCGGCTCCTGGATCCACCGGTTCGCCGGCCAGTTCCTGGGCGACCTGGCGCTGGCGAGCGGCCAATGGGACACCGCGGCGGCGCAGGCGAGGGCCGGCACGCTGTTCGACCGCGACTGGCTGCTCGAATCGCAGGCGCTCGCCGCGGCGGAGCCGTTCCTGCCGGTGTCCCGGGCCCGCCTCGCCGCCCTGCGGGACAGCATCCAGACTCGGCGCGGGTTCCCGGCCTATCCCCTTGCCGGACGGGCGGTGCCGCCGGCCTTCGGGGCGGCGATGCAGTCCTACCTGCTGGCCCTGCTCAGTCTCCGGCTCGGCGACGGCGCCGCCGCCGACCGCCACGGCGCGGCGCTGGACGCGATCGCGGCGGCCGGCGGCGCTGCGAGCGGCCAGGCGCGGCGCCTGGGGCTCGCGCTGCGGGCGGAGCGGTTCCGCGCCGCGGGCCAGGCGGCACGCGCCCTCCAGGAACTCGAGCGCGCCCCACCCGACATGGCGCTGCCACGGCTGGCACACGGGGGGGTGCGGGAGCGGTTCGCGCAGGCGGAACTGCTGAACGCGCTCGGCCGCGGCGAGGAAGCCCTGCCCTGGTACGATTCGTTCCAGGAACCGTACGACCTGCCCTTCATGGCGCCGGCGCGCCTGCGCCAGGCCCAGATCCACGAGCGGGCCGGGCGCACCGAGCGCGCGGTGTTCAACTACCGGCGCTTCATCAGGCTCTGGCGCAGCGCCGACGCCGAGTTCCAGCCCATGGTCGCCGAGGCGCGGGCCGCGCTCGCGCGCCTCGGCGCCCCGCCGGCTCCCTAGCGCGGCGCCGCGCGCTCGCGACTCACGGCGCGCCCCAGCGGTCGATGGCCGCCAGACGCAGGCCGATGAGCAGGACCCGCACCTGCGAGTTGTCGGTCGGACTGAAGCGGGAGATGCTCCCGATCAGCACGCCATTGGCCAGCGGCAGGCACACGAACGACCCGCGGGGGTTGACCACGACCGACGAGAACCAGTTGCTCGCCAGCCAGGCGGGACTCGACTCGACGTGCGTGTCGCTGGCCGTGAAGGCCGCCATGGCGTTGACGCAGGTGGTGCCGGCATCGCTGAGCCGCGACATGGTGACCCGGATGGTGTTGCCGTCGGACCCCATGCGGCTGGCCTGGTCCATGCGGGTGCCGCTGGCGGCGGTGGCCACGCCGGCCGTCCATCCCGAACCCGGCAGGACGCCGACGCTCAGCCCCAGCTCGCTGAAGTAGATGGACGACGTGAGCCCCGCGGCGGCGGCCGTCGATGACGTCCCGCCCGAGCCCGCCGAGGAGGTCGCGCCCCCCGCCGTGCCGACCATCAGCGCCATCAGCCGGACCGACAGCAGCTGCTCGCTGGAGTACGACGCCGGCGTGACGCTGAACAGCAGGGCCCGCTGGGCGGTCGGGATGCAGAACAGCGAGCCGCCGTTCGCCGTCGACACCGACTGGCCCCCGGCCGTCGACGGGACATGGGTCGCGTTGGTGACCCGCCGTGCCCCGTCGCGGCTGGCGGCGTTGTTCATCAGCTGGTCGCAGGTCGTGCCCGCGTCGGCCCGGACCACGCTGAAGGTGATCGGGCTCCAGCCGTCGCGCTGGCCGATCAGCGCGTCGGCCGTGCGGCCGTTGCCCAGGTCCTGCGTCGACGCCGTCCAGCGCGTGGCGTCGGGCGACGTGACGCTCACGCCCATGGCCGGCAGGTACACCGAGCCGCCCGAGACGCTGACGGAACTGGTGCCGACGTTCGACTTGAGCGCGTTCGCCGCGGCGGCCGCCGGCACGATGGCCGCTCCCGGTGCGGCGGCCGTCTGGGTCGCGCCGGCCCGGGTGTCGGCCGGCCACAGCTTCACGGTGCGGTCGGATGCCGAGGTGGCGAGCACCGTGCCGTCGGGCGAATAGCCGACATCCATCACGGCGCTGGTCCCATGGGCGGCCCAGCGCGAGACCTGCATGCCGGTCGCCACGTCGTACAGCGACACGCCGCCGGCGGAGCCGATGGCCAGCCGGCGGCCGTCGGGCGACGAGGCGACCGAGAAGACCTGGAGCCCGGTCTGGATGGTCCGCGAGAGCGACGCGGTCGCGGCGTCACGCATCAGCAGGTTGCCGTCGAAGGTGCCGTGCACGACGGTACGGCCGTCCGGCAGCATCGCCATGCCGCCGCCCTGCCCGCCCGCCTGGGCCCGCGCCTGCACGCCGCCCGTGGCCGTCCACGAGATGAAGGCGCCGTCGCCGCTCACCGTGGCGAACGCGCCGTCGGCCATGAACACGATGTCGTTGATGGCGCGGCGGTGCTCGGTCCTCGCCCACAGCAGTCGGCCCTGGCCCACGTCCCAGGTCATCACCGCGCCGTCGAAGGACCCGCTGGCGAGCCGCGAACCGTCGCGGCTGAAGACCACGGCCGTGACCTCGTGCTGGTGGCCGCGGAGGACCGACAGCGGGGTGCCGGTGGTCGCGTCCCACAGGCGCACGGTGCTGTCGCTGCTGCCGGTGGCGATGAGCCGCCCGTCGGGGCTGAAGGTGGCCACCGTGACCAGCCGCGTATGACCCAGCAGCGTGAACGCGGTGGTGCCCGAGACGATGTTCCACACCGCGACGGTCGGGTTCCCGGGCACGGCCATCCGCTGGCCGTCGGGGCTGAAGGCCGGCGGATTGGACGAGTAGGCCTCGCGGTTCAGCGTGCGCAGCGGCGCCGGCTCCTGGGCCGCGAGAGCCGCCGGCAGTGCGACGAGGGCGGCCGCAACGAACGCGCGGTACACGCGGGCGGCGCGGGGGCGAACGGACGGTGACTGGTACATGGCTCCTCCATGGTACGGCGCCGGTACGGCGCGCCGAAGCGTGACCTCGCGGCCAGCATGCGACCCGTGCCTTAGCCGGCTTTCCATCCCGACCTTACCGGGCGGATAAGGCGGTGGTCACCGCTCTGCGGCCGGCAGCGCCTCGGGAGACCGCCGGCCGGCGGCCCGGCGCGACGCGACCGCCGGGCCGGAAAAACGGCCGGTTGATTCTGCAGCGCCCGGCCCGCTTCCGCCAGCACGCCGGACGCCCCCCGCGGGGAGCCCCGGAGTCGCCGCCGGCGCGGCCATCGGCTACCTTGCCTTTCAGCATGATCCGATCCCCGAGCCCGGTCCGGCGCCGCCGCGACCGGCCCCACCCCCTCCCCGATCCACGCCCGGAGCAGCCACCGGTGAAGGTCGATCTGCTCGCCATCGCGGCCCACCCCGACGACGCCGAACTGACCTGCGGCGGCACGCTGGCGCGCGCCGTCCGGCAGGGCTACCGGGTCGGCATCCTCGACCTGGTCGGCGGCGAGGCCGGCACCCGCGGCTCGGCGGCCACCCGCGCCGCCGAGGCGGCCGCGGCCGTGAAGGCCCTGGGCGTCCACGTGCGGGCCAATGCCGGCCTGAGCGACGCCCATCTCCACAACACCGACGAGGCCCGGCGCCGCATCGTCACGCTGATCCGCGGCTTCCACCCCCGGACGGTCATCCTGCCGTTCCCGGTCGGGCGCCACCCCGACCACCGGGTGGCCTCCGAGCTGGGCCGCGATGCCTGCTACCTGGCGGGGCTCAGGAAGTACGACGCGCCGGGCCGGCCGCACCGTCCGCACAAGATCCTCTACGCGCTCGCCTACCGGGAGGACCCGGTGAAGCCCACCTTCGTGGTGGACATCTCCGCCACCTTCGCCGCCAAGATGAGATCCATCCGCTGTTACCGGTCGCAGTTCGAGGGCGCCCGGAACGCCGGCGAGATCTTCCCCACCGGCCAGCCCCTCTACGACCTGGTGGAGACGCAGAACGCGCACTACGGCTCGCTCATCCGCTGCCGTTACGGCGAGCCGTTCTTCACCCACGAGACGGTGAAGGTGCCCGACGTGGTGGCGCTCGACGTCCAGTCCATGTGATGCGCGCGGCGCCCCTCAAGATCGCGTTCATCGGCACGCACGGCGTCGGCAAGACCACGCTGTGCTTCGACCTGGCCTCGCGCCTCAAGCGGCTCGACCTGGGCGTGGACATCGTCAAGGAGGTGGCGCGGACCTGCCCCCTGCCGATCAACCAGGCGACCACGCTGGAGGCGCAGGCGTGGATCCTCCACTCCCAGATCGCCCAGGAGATCGCGGCCCAGTCGCAGTACCAGGCCGTCATCTGCGACCGCTCGGTGCTCGACAACTACGCCTACCTGGTCCACCGGGCGGGCCGCCGGCCGGAGTACGACGCGCTGGTCCGGGCGTGGCTCGGCAGCTACGGCGCCCTGGTCAAGGTACCGGTGCTCCAGCCGCCGTCGTTCGACGGCACGCGCGACGTGAGCCACGCGTTCCAGCAGGAGATCGACGGGATGATCGACACCCTGCTGGCCGCCTTCGGCGCGCCGTGCCTGCGGCTCGACCCGGCCGAGCGGCCGACCTGGATCGAGGCGATCCTCCAGCACCTCGGCCTGCCCTTCGTACCGCCCCAGATCGACCTGTTCGTCGCGGGGGACTGAGGCCGTCGGCGGCGGCCCCCGCGGCCGTCCGGTAGTCAATTCCCTGCCCGGGCGCTAGCTTTCCAGCCGATGCCCGCCAGCCGCATCTACCTCGATCACGCCGCCACGACGCCGGTGCGGCCGGAGGTCCGGGACGCCATGCTCCCGTACCTCTCGGACGAGGCGTTCGGCAACCCCTCGAGCGGCCACCACTTCGGCCGGGCCGCGCGGGCGGGGCTGGAGGCCGCGCGCCAGAAGGTCGCCGCGGCGCTCGGGGTGCAGGCGCGGGAGGTGTTCTTCACCTCGGGCGGCACCGAGGCGGACAACCAGGCCATCCTCGGCTGCCTGATCGCGCGGCACGGCGCCGACCCGTCCGCCGCGCACGTGGTCACGGCATCCACCGAGCACAAGGCGGTCCTGGCCGCGGCGCACGAGGCCGAGCGGCTCGGGGCCCGCGCCACCATGCTGCGGGTGGATGCCGGCGGCCTGGTCGACCTCGACCACCTGGCGGCCCTGCTCGCCGGCCGCGAGCCGGGCGGCGTGCCGTGCGTGGTCGCCGTGATGTGGGTGAACAACGAGACCGGCGTGATCCAGCCCGTCGCGCGCATCGCCGAGCTGTGCGCCGCCGCGGGCGTGGCGTTCCACACCGACGCCGTGCAGGCGCTCGGGAAGGTCCCGGTCGCCATCGGCGCCATGCCGGGCGTGACCATGGCGTCCGTCAGCGCCCACAAGATCGGCGGGCCCAAGGGCATCGGCGCGTTCTTCGTGCGCGAGGCCAGGGGCGTGCACCCGCTGCTGCACGGCGGCGGCCAGCAGCGGGGCCTGCGGCCGGGGACCGAGAACGTGCCCGGCGCCGTGGCGCTCGGCGTCGCGGCCGACCTGGCGGCGAAGGAGCAGCCGCAGGCCGCCGAGCGCATCGGCGCCATCCGTGACGCGGTGCAGGCGGCGCTGTGCGCGGAGCACGCCGACCTGGTGGTCCACGGCGCCGGCGCCGCGCGGTCGCCGAGCATCCTCAACGTCAGCGCGCCCGATACCGATTCCGAGTCCATGCTGATGCACCTCGACCTGGCCGGGCTGGCCTGCGCCTCGGGCTCGGCCTGCTCGACCGGGTCGGTCGCGCCGTCGCACGTGCTGACGGCGATGGGCGTCCCGGCCGAGCTCGCCGTGGCGGCGGTCCGGATGTCGTTCGGCGCCCTGTCGTCGAGCGACCAGGTGCCCCGCATCGCCCGGGCCTATGCGACGGCGGTCGGCAAGGTGCGGCAGCTGCGCGCCGCGCTGGCCGGCGCGGGCCGGTAGGCCGGCATGGCGCCGCGCGTGCTGGTCGCCATGTCGGGCGGGGTGGACAGTTCGCTCGCCGCGGCCCTGCTGGTCGAGGCGGGCTGCGAGGTGGTCGGCGCCACCATGAAGCTGTTCTGCTACGGCGCGGGCCCGGTGCCCGAACGCCCGTGCTGCTCGGTCGATTCCATCCTCGACGCCCGGGCCGTGGCCGACCGGCTGGGCATCCCGCACTACACGCTGAACTTCGAGGACCGGTTCTCGCGCGACGTGGTGGCCGATTTCGTGGCCGAGTACGCCCGGGGCCGGACGCCGATCCCCTGCGTGCGCTGCAACTCGTTCACCAAGTTCGCCGACCTGCTGGCGCACGCCGACGCGCTGGACTGCGACGGCATCGCCACCGGCCACTACGCGCGGGCCGAGGGCGGCCGGCTCTACCGCGGCCGCGAGCGGGCCAAGGACCAGTCGTATTTCCTGTGGGGCATCCGCCGCGAGGTGGTGGCGCGCATGCGCACGCCGATCGGCCACCTCTCCAAGGCCGAGACGCGGGCGCGGGCGCGGGCGCTGGGCCTGGTCACCGCCGACAAGCCGGAGAGCCAGGAGATCTGCTTCGTCCCGGACGGCGACTACGCGGCGGTGCTGGAGCGGCACCTGCCGGCCGGGGCGCCGGCCCTGGCGCCGGGCCCCATCGTGACGACGGCGGGCGAGGTGGTGGGCCGGCACGCGGGCTTCGCGCGCTACACCATCGGCCAGCGGCGCGGCCTGCCGGGCGGCCGTTCGCGGCCGCTGCACGTGGTGGCGATCCGGCCCGGGACCCGGGAGGTCGTGGTGGGCGAGGGCGAGGCCCTCGAGCGCTGGCACGTCGAGCTCGACGAGGTGAACTGGCTGGACGAACCGCTGGCGCCGGGCGCGACCTGCGAGGTGCAGGTGCGGCACCGGGCCGCCGCGGCCCGGGCCGAGGTGACGGCCGCCGGCGGCGGGCGCGTCGCGCTGCGGCTGCTGGAGCCGGTGCGGGCCGTCGCGCCGGGGCAGAGCGGCGTGCTGTACCGGGGGGAGCAGGTGCTCGGGGGTGGGGTGATTGCCTGACGGTGATGGGGGTAGGGGTGGGTGAGAGGGGTGGGGTTGGGTGAGGGGTGATGGGTGATGGGTGATGGGGGTGATGGGTGATGGGTGATGGGTGATAGGGTGATGTTCATCTGCTTCCTCCAACCCTCCGCGGGGTCGGCGTGGAGGTGATCTTCGTGCGGCATGCCGACGCCGGCGAGCGTGACCCTGCCAAGTGGCCGGACGACGGGCTGCGGCCCATCTCCGCCGAGGGCCGCCGCAAGCAGATCGAGGCCGCGGGCGGGATGAAGCGGCTCGGCCTGGTGCCCGACCACATCCTCACCAGCCCCCTGGTGCGGGCCCTCCAGACGACCGAGATCCTGGCCGAGGTGCTGGGCCACGGCCAGCGGTTCGAGTCGGTCGAGTCGCTGGGCACCGGCTGCTCGACCGCCGCGGTGGTCGCCCTGCTGGGCCGCTTCCGCGCCGACACGACGGTGATGCTGGTGGGCCACGAGCCGGCCTTCTCGGGCGCGGCCGCCGCGCTGATCGGCCGCTCGGGCGACGGGCGCCTGGACCTCAAGAAGAGCGGCGTCATCGGCATCGCGTTCGAGGGCGCGGCGCGGGCCGGCGCCGGCACCCTGCTCTACCTGCTCAAGCCGGGCCAGCTCAGGAAGTGCCGGGCCTGACGCCCTCCGCGGGCGCGGCCCTGGTTCGCCCGGAGCGGCCGCCCTGGCTATATTCGGCTCGGGCCCTGCCCGACCACTCGACCCGTCACCACAAAGGGAGCACCCGTGCCAGAGAAGAAGAAGACTCCGTCCGCACCCGACGAAGGCTACTGCGTGAAGTGCAAGGCCAAGCGCAAGATCGACAAGGCCAAGGAGATCAAGATGGCCAACGGCCGGCCCGCCATGAAGGGCGTCTGCCCGGTCTGCGGCACGGGCATGTTCAAGATCCTGGCGCCCAAGAAGTAGGCGCCGGCCTCCGTCGCGCGGCCGCTTGTGCTGGGGGCCGCGCGCTGTATTTTTATGCATTCCATTGTATGACTATTCACCTGGCCGGAGCCGCGACCCGATGACGACGAGCACACAGTACCTGGACGAAGTGGACCGCTGGAGCGCCCGGAACTACAAGCCCCTGCCGGTCATCCTGACCAGGGGCGAAGGCTCCTGGGTCTGGGACGTGGAGGGGAAGAAGTACCTGGACTGCCTCAGCGCCTACTCGGCCCTGAACCAGGGCCATCGTCACCCGGCCATCGTGCGGGCCGCCAAGGACCAGCTGGACCGGATCACGCTGACCTCGCGCGCCTTCCACAACGACCAGATGGGCCCGTTCCTGGCCGAGCTGTGCCGGCTCACGGGCTTCCGCAAGGCGCTGCCGATGAACACCGGCGCCGAGGCCGTGGAGACGGCGCAGAAGGCCGTCCGGAAGTGGGGCTACACGGTCAAGAAGGTGCCCGCGGACCAGGCCGAGATCATCGGCTGCACCAACAACTTCCACGGCCGGACCATCTCGATCATCTCGTGGTCGACCGAGGAGCAGTACAAGGCGGGCTTCGGACCGCTGACGCCGGGGTTCAGGATCGTGCCCTACGGCGACGCCGACGCGCTGGAGAAGGCCATCACGCCCAACACGGTGGCGTTCATCGTCGAACCCATCCAGGGCGAGGGCGGGGTGATCATCCCGCCGGCCGGCTACCTCGCGCGGGTGCGCGAGATCTGCACCAGGCACCGGGTGCTGATGATCGCCGACGAGATCCAGACCGGCCTCGGCCGGACCGGGAAGATGTTCGCCTGCGACTGGGAGGGCGTGCGCCCCGACGGCATGACGCTGGGCAAGGCGCTCTCGGGCGGCTTCTACCCGGTGTCGGCCTTCGTGGCCGACGAGGAGGTGATGGGCGTCTTCACGCCGGGCGACCACGGCTCGACCTTCGGCGGCAACCCGCTCGGCGCGGCCATCGGCAGTGCGGCGCTGAAGGTGCTGGTGGACGAGAAGCTGGCCGAGCGCGCCCAGGAGCTGGGCGAGTGGTTCATGGCCGAACTGCGGAAGATCGAGTCGCCGAACATCAAGGAGGTCCGCGGCAAGGGCCTGCTCATCGGCGTCGAGATGACCGGCCCCGCGCGGCCGTACTGCGAGGCGCTGATGACCCGGGGCATCCTGGCGAAGGAGACCCACGACCACGTGGTGCGCTTCGCGCCGCCGCTGGTGATCGCCAAGGCCGACCTGGAATGGGCCCTCGGCCCGATCGCGGAGGTCTTCGCCGGCACGCCGGCCCTGGCGGGCGCGCGCTAGGGAAGGAGACAGGAGAGAGGTGGAAGGTGGAAGGAGGCGGCGCGGCGAAAAAGCCGCGCCGCCTTGCTACCTATCACCTATCACCCATCACCCATCACCTATCACCTATCACCTATCACCTATCACCCATCACCCCCATCACCTATC
>CAZJZC010000086.1:0-10153 GCA_964550365.1 uncultured Gemmatimonadales bacterium
CCAGCGCCTCCGCGGGGACCGTCGCGGCCGCGTCCGCCGGCGCCGGCGCCGCCGACGGCGCCCCGGCGCCCGAGAACCGCGGCTGGGACCGGCGCGACGGCGTGCCGGTCGCCTCGTCCAGCGCCGCGAGGAACGTCTCACTGCTCTGCCAGCGTCCGGCCGGGTCCTTGGCCAGACAGCGCATCACGGCCTCCGCCATGGCGGGCGGTACGTCGGCCAGCCGCTCGAGCGGCTCGGGCGTGGTGGTCAGGTGGTGGATCAGCATCTCGCGCGCCGTGCGGGCGTCGAACGGCAGGCGCCCGGCGATCATCCGGTAGGCGATGACGCCGAGCGAGTAGATGTCACTGCGCGGATCGAGCTCGCGCGCGCCGGTGGCCTGCTCGGGGCTCATGAACTCGGGCGACCCCAGCACCACGCCCGGGCCGGTCAGCGAGCCGGCGCGTTCCTCCGGCGACACCGCGATGCCGAAATCCATCAGCAGGACCCGGCGCTCAGGGCCCTCGAGCATGATGTTCTCGGGCTTGAGGTCCCGGTGCACGATGCCGCGCGCGTGGGCCTCGCGGAGGGCCCCGGCCGCCTCGCCGAGGATGCGCACGCTCTCCTCCAGCGGCGGGAGCGGTTCGTGGGCGAGGGCCGCGGCGAGCGTCATGCCCTCGATGAGCGGCATGATGAAGTACTCGAGGCCGTGCGCGGCGCCGACGTGGTAGATCGGGACGATGTTGGGGTGCCGCAGGCGCGCCACCGCGCGCGCCTCGCGCTGGAACCGCTCCCGGAACGACGCCGACGCCACCAGCTCGGCCCGCAGGACCTTGACGGCCACCGACCGGCGCAGCTGCACGTCCCAGACGGCCCAGACCTCGCCGAACCCGCCCCGGCCGACCAGCCGCCGGACCTCGAACCCCGCGCCCAGGGCCGCCTGGACCTCGGCGCGCCGCGCCGCGACGTCGCCGTCGGCCTCGGCGGGCGCGGCCGTCCCGCCGAGCTCGGTCGGCGCGCTGGCGCCGCAGGCGGTGCAGTACAGCACGCCGGCCGGCAGCGCCGTGCCGCAGGCATCGCACAGCCGAAGCCCGGTCATGGGAACGCTCGGCGATCCGCCGGACGCGGGGACCGGCGCGTCAGACCGGCCGGTCGATCGCCGGACTCTGCGGCGAGAAGAAGCGCGGTCCGTCCTCCGTGATGTACAGGCAGTCCTCGAGGCGGATGCCGAACTCGCCGTAGATGACGATCGTGGGTTCGTCGCTGAAGCACATGCCCGGCGCCAGTCGCGTGGTCTCGCCGCGCACGAAATTGGGCGACTCGTGGCCGTCCATGCCGATGCCGTGGCCGGTGCGGTGCGGCAGGCCGGGTACCCGGTAGCCGGGCCCGAAGCCGGCGTCCACGATCACCTGGCGCGCGGCGGCATCCACCGACTCGCAGGTGGCGCCGACCTGCGCCGCCCGGAACCCGGCGTCCTGCGCCCGGCGCTCGAGGTCCCAGATCCGCCGCTGGCGCGCCGTCGGCCGTCCGAACACGGTCGTGCGGGTGATGTCCGACGCGTAGCCGTCCACGGTGCAGCCGCAGTCCACCAGCACCACGTCGCCCTCGCGCAGGCGCTGAAGCTGGACCGAACCGTGGGGGAATGCCGAGTAGGCGCCAAGGGCCACCAGGGCCGAGGGGCCCGAGCCGCCCAGCCGGCTCAGGGCGGCGCGGGTCCAGGCCGCCAGGTCGTTCTGGGTGATGCCGTCCCTCAGCGACGCGAACACCGCGCCGAACGCCGCCATGGTGATGTCGCTGGCCCGCTGCATCAGCGCCAGTTCGGCCGGGGCCTTGATCATCCGACAGCCGACGGTGACCGGGTCGCCGTTCACCAGCTGGGTGCCGGGTGCCTCCTGGCGCAGGCCGTCGGCCACGAAGAACCGCGTGCGCGACTCGATACCCACCCGGCCCGTCGCGCCGCGGTCGCGGAGGATGCCGGCCAGCAGGCGGTGCGGGCTCTCCTCCTCCTGCCAGGCCCGCACCTCGGCCGAGCGGCCGACGAGCTCGCGCGCGCGTTCCTCCTCGAAGCCGGGACAGACCCAGGCCGGATCGCCGCTGGCCGGCAGGACGGCGACGAACGGCCGCTCCGACAGGCCCCATTGCACGCCGGTGAAGTAGCGCATGCTGGTCCCCGGCTCGAGGACCAGCGCGTCCATCCCGTTGGCGCGCATCAGGCGCCGCGCCTGCTCGAGCCGCGCCGCGCGGTCCGCGGGCCCGATGGGCACCACGCCCTCGAGCATCGGCCGCAGGGCGCGGATCGCCGGCGGCAGGGCGTCCGGCTCCTGGCCCTCCGGCCCGCCGGCGGCGGCCTCGGCGGCCCGCACGGCGCCGGGCGCGGCCGCCGCCCCGGCCACCAGGGCGCCGGACACCCCCATGAATCGGCGTCGGTCCATCGTCAGCGCCCCCGTCGCAGCACGCGGCCCGCGCGCGCCGCCGTCAGGTTCCCCTCGTCCACCGTCACCGCGCCGTTGACCAGCACGAACGGGATGCCCTCGGGGTACTGGTGCGGCGCCTCGAAGGTGGCGCGGTCGCGCACCGTGCGCGGGTCGAACACCGTGAGATCGGCGAACGCGCCCTCGGCCACCCGACCGCGGTCGACGAGACCGAGCCGCGCGGCCGGCATGCCCGTCATCTTGGCCACGGCCGTCTCCAGGGTGAGCACCCGCTGGTCCCGCGCGTACCGGCCCAGCACCCGGCTGAAGGTGCCGTAGGCGCGCGGATGCGGGTGGCCGTCGCCGGGCTGGTTGAGCGAGCCGTCGGAGGCGATCATGGTCACCGGGTGGCGCATGATGCGCACCACGTCGGGCTCGTCCAGCGTGTGGTACACCACGCCGGCATCGCCGCGCTCGACCGCTTCCATGACCAGCACTGCGCCGCTGGCCGCCGTCGGCGGCAGGCCGCGCTCCTCGGCCCAGGCGCGCAGGGTGCGCCCCTCGAGCGACGGCATCCACCGCACCCGGGCGAACTGGGTCTTCGCCAGGTCGCCGCCGTCACGCTCCTCGATGTAGTCGGCGATGCCCCGCGCGATCGAATCGCGCAGGACCGGATCGGCCAGCCGGCGGCGGATGGCCGAGTCGCCGTCGGCCAGGGCCCAGGTGGGCCACAGCGAGCTGATGCTCGTCGACGTGGCCGTGTAGGGATACTGGTCGAGCACCACGTCCTGCCCCAGCGCCCGCACCGAATCCACCAGCGCCAGCGACCGGACGCTCTGGCCGCGGTTCCTGACGCCGACCGTCTTGTGGTGGGTGATGACCACCGGCATCCGCGCGCGCCGCCCCACGTCGATCGCCTCGGCCATGGCCGCCAGCAGGCGCGGGCCCTCGTTCCTGATGTGCGAGGTGTAGATGCCGCCGGAATCCGCCGCGGCCTGCGCCAGCGCCACGACCTCGTCGGTGGTCGCGTAGGTGCCGGGCACGTAGATGAGCCCGGTCGAGAAGCCGTAGGCGCCCTGGCCCATCGCCTCGGCCACCATGCCGCGCATCCGCGCCAGTTCCGCGTCCGTCGGCGCCCGGTTCGCCCTGCCCATGGCCCCGCGCCGCACGCTGTTGTGGCCCACCAGGAACGCCACGTTGATCCCCAGCGGCGAGGCGGCCGCGCTGTCGAGGTATCGGCCGAAGGGCCACGGGCCGCCGCCGTCCGGGCCGCCGAGGGCCAGGGTGACACCGTCACGCACCTTGCTCTCGGCCGCCGACAGGGTGAGCAGGCGCTCGATGTGGGCGTGCAGGTCGATGAAGCCGGGCGCCACCACGAGGCCGGTGGCGTCGATCACGCGGTCCGCCCGCGCGGCGCTCAGCGGCCGGCGCGAGATCCGCACGATGCGATCGCCGCGCACCGCCACGTCGGCCCGGAACCCGGGCGCGCCGGTGCCGTCCACCACCGTGCCGCCGGCGATGAGCACGTCCCACCGCTCGCCGGCATCGCCGGTGGCGGGTGTGCGGGGGGCGCAGGCGCCGAGGGCGGCGCCGGCGGTCGTGGCGATGACGATGACGAGGGCGGAAGGCCGCATCGGCCCAATGCTACGCCGCGGGCCGGGCCGGGGGAAGGAGCGCCACGCGGCCGCCCGACCGAAGGGACGCGTTGAAACGCGGAAGGTCCCGCGCGAGGCGGGACCTTCCGGATCGTCCGACGGGCCGCGCGTGCGCGGCCGGCGCCCTACTTGGCGATCTTCACCACGTTCTCGGCGGCCGGGCCCTTCTGACCCTGCACGACGTCGAACTGCACGGCGTCGCCTTCGGCCAGCGACTTGAAGCCGCTGCCCGAGATCGCCGAGTGATGCACGAAGCAGTCCTTCGAGCCGTCATCAGGGGTGATGAACCCGAAACCCTTCGCATCGTTGAACCACTTCACTTTGCCGGTCGCCATGATGCACTCCTTGGTGTGTTCAGTCGTCGGAGTGCGATGGAGACCGCGCCCGGCAACGCCTGACCGTGTTGTCGGGTCTCGCGAATCGGCGAGGCCCCGAAGTCAGTAAGCCTCCTGCGCCCAGTGCGCTGGAAACCTGCCGGGAAGGATAGCCGGTCGGCGGCCGGCACGCGAGCCTTGGCCCGGGAGGCACGGGCGGCGGCCGGCGAACGGGCCCACCGCCCACGTACGGGCTAACTGCCCACGTAGTCGATGGTGACGCGCATGAACCCCGGCCGAGGCCGACCTCCGGACGGCGGCCCGGACCCGGCCACCACCCGGACGACCGACCCCTCGGCGCTCCGCACGTCCAGCAGACCCACCCCCTGGACCCGCAGGCGGCTGGAGCCCGGAGCTCGCGGAGCCTGGACCGTGTCTGGGCGCAGAGCGAAGGCCGTCACCGGCCCGGTCACGTAGGTGGAAGCCCGGATCACCGCCGGCCGCTGGGCCAGCGCCGGCCGGGCCAGCCACGGCGCGGCCGCCAGCACGGCGGCGAGCGCCAGCACCCGGCCGACGCCGGTTCGCCGCCCGCCTCCGGGCGCAGTCCCTGACCTGGTCCCATCCATCGGGACCAATGGTCGTTGTTTCCGCCGGCGCGCAGCATCGGTGGCTCAGGCGGCCGGGCGCGAGATGGGGGATGGTCGTTCTGTAGGGGAAACCTGACAGGCCCGGCCAGGGGCCGTCGGCCGCGGTCGGTGCAGGGCGTCAGGCCCGTCCGGCGGCCCGCAGCGCCCGCAGGGCGGTCACGAAGCGTTCCATCTCTTCGGGCCGGCCCAGCGAGACCCGGCTGTACCCGGTCAGCGGCGGGAAGGGCCGTCCCACGATGAAGCCGGCCTCCCGCATGGCCGGGTTGTAGCGGGTGACATCGGTACCGATGCGGTGCATCACGAAGTTGGTGTGGCTCGGCAGGTATTCGATGCCGAGGGCGTCGAGCGCGTCGGTCAGCACCCGGCGGGCGGCGCGGTTGCCGGCCAGGCTGCGTTCGTGGAACGCGGTGTCGCCCAGCGCCGCGAGCCCCGCCACCAGCGCCAGCTGGTTGACATTGTTGCTGCAGGCCTGCAGGCCGAGCCGCCGGATGGTGTCCGCCTGCGCCACGGCGTAGCCGAGCCGCAGGCCGGCCATGCCGTGGATCTTGGAGAAGGTGCGCGAGACCACCACGTTGCTCTTCCGCGCGATCCACCCGGTCGCGGCGCGGTACCGCGCGTCGTCCACGAACTCGAAGTAGGCCTCGTCCACCAGGAACGTGACCCCGGGCGGCGCCTCGGCGATCCACGCGTCGGTCTCGTCGCACGGCGTGATCGTGCCGGTGGGGTTGTTCGGGTTGCACAGGAACACCAGCGCCGGGCCGTCGCCGGCGGCCGCGCGCATGGCCGCCACGTCGTGGGCCCAGTCGGCCCGCAGGGGCACGGCGCTCACGCGGCGGCCGCTGGCGGCCGCGTAGCGCGCCACGTCCTCGAACGTCGGCTCGGCGATGACGATGGTGGCGGCCGGGTGCGTGGCCTGCACGGCCATCTGGAGGATCTCGGTCGAGCCCGTCCCCAGCTGGATCTGCTCGGGCGCCACCTGGTGCCGCGCCGCCAGCGCGGCGATCAGCGCCGTGCGCGCCTCGCGCGGATACCGGTTGGCGTCGCCCAGCCCCTCGAGGATCGCGCGCCGCGCGGCCGGGGCCAGGCCCAGCGGGTTCTCGTTGGACCCGAGGCGGACCGTTCCGGGCGCCGGCGCGGCCTGCGGCGGCGGGGCGGCCGGCGCGGCGCCGGCCCCGGCGAGCGTGCCGCAGGCCGTGCCGGTGAGCAGGCCGGTGCCGGCGGCGCCGAGCGCCAGGCCGGTGCCGATGAATCGCCGTCGTTCCATGGATGCCTCGTTGCGGGCCCAGCGGCCGGAAGGGTGGCAATTACCGTCGGGAACATCGCGTCGTCAAGCAGAAGCGCGCACCGGCGTCCCGGTCACCCGCCGCCGCCGCGGGACCGGCATCGGCCCTGCCGGCTCGGCCGAACGCACGCGCCCCGCCCGAGGTTCAGCCTCGAGCGGGGCGTGACGGTCCGAGGAGTGGGGCTGGGTAGAGTTGAACTACCGACCTCACGCTTATCAGGCGTGCGCTCTAACCACCTGAGCTACAGCCCCGGCAGGGCAGACAAGATAACCTCGACCCCTCACGATGGGGACTCCCGGCCCCGGGGCCCTCAGGCCGGTCCGAGCGCCGCCTGGACCCGCCGGAGCAGGGCCGAGCCCAGGAACGGCTTGGCGATGAAGTCCACGCCCGGGTCCCGTTCGCCGTCGTGGAGCGGCGCGCCGGCCGAGTAGCCGCTCATGAAGAGCACCCGGATGCCGGGCCGCGCGTCCGCGACCGCCTCGGCCAGCTCGCCGCCGTCCATGCCCCGCATGGAGACGTCGGTCAGCAGCAGGTCCACGGCTCCGCCGTGGGAGGTCAGCACGGCCAGCGCTTCGATCCCCGAGCCCGCCTCCAGGACCTCATAGCCCGCCTGGCGCAGGTGCTCGACGGCCGCCTCGCGCACGGTCCGCTCGTCGTCCACAACCAGGATCGTCTTCGGCGTCGTCATCCCGTGAATGTACCGCCCGTCCGCCCCGCGGCGCGACTTGCCCCGCGGCTCGGCCTGCCGCACACTGCACCCCATCGCCTCCCGGACCGGCCATGCCGCGCATACCGCAACTGTCCGCCGCCCTGCTCGTCGCCGCCTGGACCGCCTGGGGACCAGCTCGCGCGCGCGCGGGCCAGGACCCCGCCCGGGAACGCTCGGCCGCGGCCCACGACGCCCGGCGCCGGGCGATGGTGGAGCTGATCGAACGGCTCGGCGTCGGCGATGCGCGCACCCTCGCCGCCATGCGCGCCGTGCCCCGGCACCTGTTCGTGCCGCCGGCGCTGGCCGACAGCGCCTACCAGGACCGTCCCTGGTCCATCGGCCACGAGGCGACCATCTCCCAGCCGTACATCGTGGCCGTGATGACGGCCGCGCTCCGCCTGCGGCCGGGCGAGCGGGTGCTGGAGATCGGCACCGGGTCCGGGTATCAGGCCGCCGTCCTGGACGCGCTGGGCTGTTCGGTGTGGACCATCGAGATCGTCGAGGCGCTGGCGGCATCGGCACGGGCCAGGCTGGCGCGTCTCGGCTACCGCCGGGTGGAGGTGCGTCACGGCGACGGCTGGCTCGGCTGGCCCGAGGCCGCCCCGTTCGACGCCATCATCGTCACGGCGGCGCCCGACAGCGTCCCGCCGGCGCTGGTGCATCAACTGCGTCGCGGCGGGCGGATGATCCTGCCGCTGGGACCGGCGGGGCTGGACCAGGTGCTGGTGATGGTCGAGAAGGACCGGCGCGGCCGGGTGCGGAGCCGCGAACTGATGGCCGTGCGCTTCGTGCCGATGGTCCGCTGACGAACCGATTGCGTCGGCGCCCCGTTTCGCCTACCTTGGCCGCCCGATCGCCGCGGCCGCCCCGCCCGACCCGCCGCCGCCAGTCCCCGGCCCGATCGGAGCCGTACATGACGATGCGAATCCCCGACGGGCCCCTGGGGTCCGTCCCCGCCTGTGAACTGTTCCCGCGCGCGCTGATCGTGGACGACGATCGTCTCACGCTGGCCGTGCTGCGCGATACCGCGACCTCGCTCGGGATCCAGGTCGAGACCGCCGCCTGTCTGAAGGAGGCGCGCGAGCGGCTGACCGGGCCGTCCTTCGACCTGCTGCTCGTGGACGTGTACCTCCCCGACGGGAACGGCATGGACCTCGTCGCCGGGAGCGGCTTCGACACGCCGTGCCTCGTCATCTCGAGCCGGGCCGACAGCGAGGTCGGCGTGCGCGCCATCGAGGCGGGGGCGATCGACTTCCTGATCAAGCCGTTCGACGGCCATGAGCTCGGCATCCGGCTCGCGCTCGCGGCCGAGCGGCTCCGCCTGCGCGAGTTCGAACGCCGGATGCGCGCCGAGCTCGAGGTGGCGGTGCAGGACCGCACCCGGAACCTGCACGACGCCCTGCGGCGGGTCGAGCAGCTGTACGTCGAGACGACCGACCTGCTGGCCTCCGCGCTCGAGGCGCGCGACGCCGAGACGCACCACCACTCCATGCGCGTCGCCATGTACTCGGTCCAGCTGGCCAAGCAGCTGGGGATCGGCGGGGAATCCCTGCGCCAGATCGAGTGGGGCGCCCTGCTCCACGACGTCGGCAAGATCGCGGTGCCCGATCACGTGCTGAGGAAGAACGGCCCGCTGTCGCCCGACGAGCGGGCCATCGTCAACCAGCACCCCGAGGTCGGCTACCGGATGGTGCGCAAGGTGGGGTTCCTCAACGAGGCCGCCGACCTGGTGCTGGCCCACCAGGAGCGGCTGGACGGCTCGGGCTATCCCAAGGGCCTGAAGGGTGACGCGATCCCGCTGAGCGCCCGCATCTTCGCCGTGGCCGACACGGTGGACGCCATGACCTCCGACCGGCCGTACCGCGCGGCGCAGTCGTTCGCGGCGGCGCGGGCCGAACTGCTGCGGGAAGCCGGCCACACGCTCGACGGCACGGTCATCGCGGCCTACGCCGCGGTCGAGGACGATGTCTGGGCGGAGGTCCGGGCGCGGGCGGAGACCCGGGCCCGGCAGAGCGGGATCTCGGGAGACTTCCTCAGGATGTGACGGACGGCACGGCCCGGACGCACGAGGGGCGGCCCGCAAGGGCCGCCCCGTTCCCGCCGATCGGACCGTCGCTTCGGCTATTCCCACTCCCGGCGCGGCCGTCCGCCGCCGCCGCGGCGCGGCTCCCCGTCGTCGTCGAAGTCCTCGTCGAAGTCGTCGTAGTCGGGGCCGTCCTCGTCGTCGGCGTCCTCGCCCTCGGCGTCCTCGTCGTCGGCGTCGTCGTCGTCGAACTCCTCGTCCTCCTCGAAGTCGCTCAGACCCCCGAGTTCATCCTCTTCCTCGTCGGAACGGCGTCCCCGAAGCTCGGCCGACTGCACCGACGCGCCCCACCGGTTCATCGCATCCTCTCCCGTAAGAGTTCGAGACGGACTGCCGATCACACCCTTCACGACTCGGCCGCCGCCGCCTTCTTGCCGGCGCGCCGCATCTTCTCCCGCTCGTGCACCGTGAGCGCCCGTTTGCGCAGCCGGATCGCCTTCGGTGTCACCTCGATCAGCTCGTCATCCTCGATGTACTCCAACGCGAGTTCCAGGGTAATCTGCCGCGGCGGTTCGAGCAAGACGGCGTCGTCCGAGCCGGAGGCCCGCATGTTCGTGAGCTTCTTGCCCTTGGTCGGGTTCACGTCCAGGTCGCCGGTCCGGCAGTTCTCGCCGATCACCATGCCCTCGTAGACGGCCTCGCCGGGACCGACGAACAGCACACCCCGGTCCTGCAGGTTGAACAGGGCGAAGGCCACCGATTCGCCCGGCACCATGGAGACCATGACGCCCCGCGACCGGCCGCTGATGGGCCCGGCCCAGGGCCCGTACTCCAGGAACCGGTGGTTCAGCAGGCCGGTGCCGCGGGTGTCGGTCAGGAAGTCGGACCGGTAGCCGAACAGGCCCCGGGCCGGGATCCGGAACGTCAGCCGGGTGGTGCCCATGCCCGGGTTGCGCATGTCGCGCAGCTCGGCGCGCCGCGGGCCCATCTTCTCCATCACCACGCCCACGTACTGCTCGGGCACGTCCACCAGCAGCTCCTCGTACGGCTCGAGCAGCTCGCCGGCCTCCTCGTGGATGATGACCCGCGGCCGCGAGACCATGAACTCGTAGCCCTCGCGCCGCATGGTCTCCAT
>CAZJZC010000087.1:0-10135 GCA_964550365.1 uncultured Gemmatimonadales bacterium
CCGACGTCTCGCCGCTCACCGGCGCCTGCGAGCTGTGCGGCTACGTGCCCGGCGGGACGGTCACCGTGGACCACCCCGACGCCGTGGACGAGGTGGCGCGCCGCGAGCTGGCGCACCAGTTCCGCATCGACGTGCTGCTCGGACAGGGCGACTCGTCGGCCGTCTACCTGGCGCGCGAACTCGAGTCCGACGAACACGTCCAGCTCAAGGTCCTGCTGCGGCCCGGCGACCGGCGCGACGTGGAGGAGCGCCTGCGCGAGGCGGCCGCCGCGCTGAGCGGACTCAACCATCCGCACCTGGTGCCCATCCGGCGCCACGGCGCGACCGACAGCCTGATCTGGTACTCGAGCGAGCGGGTCCGGGGCCGTTCCCTGCGCAACGTCCTGCGCACCGAGGGCGTCATGAGCCTGACGGCCACGCTCCGCCTCGTGACCCAGGTGGCCGGCGTCCTCGACTACGCGCACCGGCGGGGCATCGTCCACGGCGCGCTGAAGCCCGAGAACATCCTGCTCGATCCCGATGGCTGGGCCCACGTGTGCGACACGATGGTCTCCCGCGCGATCCACGCGCCCGCGCGACCCGCATCCGGCGGGGGCTCCCGCGCGAGCCGCGCGGGCGAGGCGCCGTCCCGCCGGCCGTCTTCCGCGGCCGCCCCGCCGGCCGGCAAGCCGCCAGGCGACACGCCGGCGGCCGAGACGCCGCCTGCCGCCGCCGCGCCCGCCCCGCCGGCGGTCCCGCGCTCGCCGTACGTGGCGCCGGAGGACGACCTGGCCGGTCAGGTGACGCCGGCGGCGGATCAGTACGCCCTGGCCGCCCTGGTGCGTGAATGCCTGGGGCCGCAGGCGGACCTGCCGCTCCACGTCGAGCGCGCCCTGCGACGCGCCCAGGCCGTGAAACCGGTCGACCGGTTCGCCGACGTGCCCGACTTCGTGGCCGCGCTCGAATCGCGCACCGTGACCCTGCCGGATGCGCGCCCCTCGGGCCGCGCATCGTCGTCGGTCCCCGTGCTGATGCTCACCGACTGGAAACCGGTGCCGCGACAGCGCGGTCCGCTCGTGCGGCGGCTGATCATCGGCGGCGTAGCGGCCGTCGCCGTGTTCATCGGCTGGCGGATGCTCGAGCGGAGCCGCGCCAACCGGTGGGAGACGCTCCCGGCCTCCCTGGCGGCGCCGATCGGCATCGACAGCGCGCGCGCCGCGGCCGACTCGGCCGCCGCCGACTCGCTCGCCCAGGCACAGGCGCGGCAATCACGCACGTCGCGCGGCCTTCGAACGCCGCGAAGCGCGACGGCGGCACGGCCCCCGGCGCCCGACGCGGCGCCGGCCCGGACCCGGACCGGATCCACGCCGCCGCCCGCCGCCGAACCGGCACCCGCGGCACCCGCGGCGGCCGCGCCCCCGGGTCGGTTGTTCGTCAACGCCACGCCCTGGGGTCAGCTCTACCTGGACGGCCAGCTGATCGGCAACACGCCGAAGGCCAACCTGAGCCTGGCGCCCGGCAGTCACACGGTCCGCATCGTGCGCGACGGCTTCGAGACCTGGGAGCGCACCATCCAGATCTCGTCCGGGCAGGATCTCAGGCTGACCGACATCAGGCTCGTCGAGCGGCAGCCATGAGGTGCCGCCTGGCCGGCGCCTCGGCCCTGCTGCTGGCGCTCGCCTGGCCGTGGCCGCTCGCCGCGCAGTCGGCGGCGGAGGCGCTGGCGCGCGGCGAGCGGTTCTACGGCGCCCTGGAATACGACAGCGCCGCGGCCGCCCTGCGCTCGTCACTGGCGCGCGGCGCCGGCCTCGAGGCCGGCGCGCGGACCCGCGCGCTGGTGTATCTCGGCGCCACCGAGCTGTTCCGCGACCGGCGCGACTCGGCGGCGGCGGCGTTCCGCCGGCTGCTGCTCGACGATCCCCGCTACCGTCCCGACCAGCTGATCTTCCCGCCCGAGGTCTCGACCCTGTTCGAGCAGGTCCGCCTCGGTCTGCGGGCGGTCACGCCCGCCGTCCCCGCCGTGACCGAGATCGCCGGACCGGGCGAGCGGCTGGTGACCCGGCTCTACGCGACCAGCTACCACGAGATCGTCGCGACCGTGGTCCGCGAAGGCGGCCGCGCCCTGCGGACCATCTATGCCGGCGCCATCGGCGACAGCCTCGAGGTCCTCTGGGACGGGCGCGACTCGGCCCAGGTGCCGGCGGACAGCGGCCGCTACCTGCTGCGCGTCGTGTCGCGCGGCGCCGACGGCCGGCCCGCCGGCACCGTCGAGGTGCCGCTGACGATCACCCTGCGGCGTCCCGACACGCTGCCGCTGCCCGAGCCGCCGGCGGCCCACCTCCTGCGCCCGGAGCGGGCGCCCGGCGGCAGCGGACTGGGCGCACTGGTCGCGGGCCTCGGCTCCGCGACGGCCGCGGTCATCCTGCCGTCGCTGGTGGGCGCCGCCGACGGCGCCTCGGGCATCCGGTTCGCCGTCGCCGGGTCGCTCGGCGCCGCGGCCGTCGTGGGCTTCGGCAGCCAGCGGCGCCCGCGGGCGGTCCCCGAGAACATCGCCGCCAATCAGGCGCTCCGGCTGGCCTGGCAGCGCGACGTGCAGCGGGTGCGCGACCAGAACGCCGCCCGCCTGGGCCAGGTCGCCCTGGTCATCCGCGCGTCGCCGCCGCGCCGGACATCGCCCTGATGCGCGCCGCCCTGCTCGCCCTCCTGGTGATCGGCACGGCGCCGCCGGTGGCCGCCCAGCTGCCGTCGGCCCTCGGCGCCGGCCTCGGCGGGGCGTCGATCCGCCTGCGGGCCGGCGACTCGACCGCCGCCCGGTCGTTCGCCGGCATGGCGGTCGGCGGCCGCCTGCGGATCGGCTCGCGCGCCGCCGCGCTCGAGGCCTCCTACCTTCAGGGGACGCTCGATCCGGACACCGGCACCGCGCCGCCGCGCGAACTGGTCGACGGCAGCCTGCTGGTCGCCCTCTCGCCGCTGCGCTGGCTCACGCTCAAGGGCGGGCCGCACCTGCGCGCCTGGGTCTTCGGCGGCGGCACCCAGCGCTGGGTCTGGTGGGAAGCGCACGCGCGGGCGGACGGCTCCCTCGTCGACGAGCGGCTGCGCGCCCACGTCGAGATGTGGACCGCCCTCTCGGGCGAGGTCAACGTTCCCGCCGGCGCCGGCGCCGCCATGGGCGGCGAAGCCGGCCTCACCGTCCGTCTGGCCAGGGTCCCGGTCTGGGCCCGGCTGACCTATGCCATCGACCGGGCCCGGTTCGCCGGTTCCGATGCCTCCGAGATGATGGAGACCCTCCGCGTCTCGCTCATGCTCGGCGGCCGCTGACCCTCGTCGTCCCGTTCCCGCCCGATGTCATACCGGAGCGCTCACATGACCGACCGACTGCTGGCCGCCCTCGTCCTCGCCGCCCTGCACGCCGCGCTGGCACCGGCCGCCGCGACCGCCCAGGCGCCCGGGGTACGCGGCACGCTCATCATCACCAACAAGTCCGCGGCGACCGCGAGCCTGGTGGACCTTGCCACGGCTCGCGTGGTCGCCGAACTGCCCACGGGTGCCGGACCGCACGAGGTGGCCGCGTCGGCCGACGGCCGCACCGCCGTGGTCACCGATTACGGCGCCCAGACCGGCGGCAGCACGCTCACCGTCATCGACGTCGCGGGCCGCCGCGTGGCCCGGACCGTGGACCTCGGCCGCCACACGCGCCCGCACGGCATCGCGTGGATGCCGGGCGACTCGCTGGTCGCCGTGACCAGCGAGGCGAGCCGCCACGTCGTCCTGGTGCGGGTCGCCGACGGCGCCATCGTCCGCGAGATCGGCACCGGCCACCCGGCGTCGCACATGCTCGCGGTGACGGCCGACGGCCGCCGGATCTACACGGGCAACATCTCGGCCGCCACGGTGAGCGAGCTGGACGCGAACACCGGCGCGCACCTGCGGTCCCTGGCCACGCCGCCCCAGCCCGAAGCCATCGGCGTCACGCCCGACGGCGCCGAGGTCTGGGTGGGGAGCAACTCGCAGGGACTGGTGAGCGTGGTGCGGACCAGCGACGGACAGGTGACGACGGCCGCGAGCGGCTTCGGCTGGCCCTACCGGATCCTCTTCACGCCGGACCGCCGCCGGGTGCTGCTGCCGGACTTCCGGGGCAACGAGCTCCGGGTCCTGGACGCGTCGTCCCACGCCGAACTGGCGCGGCTCCCGTTCGGCTCGGGCGGGCCCCAGGGCATCACGCTGACGCCCGACGGCCGCACGGCGTTCCTCTCGCTGAGCCAGGAGGGCCGGGTCGCGATCATCGACCTCGGGCAGCTGCGCGTGGCCGGCTACGTGCCCGCGGGACCGACGCCCGACGGCGTCGCGTACTCGCGGCTGGAACTGCGCTAGGCGTCCAGCAGGGCGCGGGCGCGGCGGAAGATGGCGTGCCAGGCCGGCCGCGTGAGCCGGCCGGTGTTGGTGTTCTGCCGGCTCGGGTGATACGACGACAGCAGGACCACGCCGCCCGGCATCGCCGCCTCGGCGCCGTGGCCGAACGGCGTCGGCGGAGCGGCCGCCGCCCGCTGGTACGACGCGTGGGCGATGCGGCCCAGCGCCACCACCACCCGCACGCGCTCCAGCGCGCCCAGTTCCCGCTCGAGCCAGGGCCGGCATGCATCGAGCTCGTCGGCCGTCGGCCGGTTGTCCGGGGGCGCGCAGCGGGCCGAGGCCGTGACATAGCAGTCGTGCAGGGTGAGGCCGTCGCCCCTGGCCGTGCTGGCCGGCTGGCTGGCGAAGCCGAAGCGATGCAGCGCCTCGTACAGCCAGTCGCCGCTGGCGTCGCCGGTGAACATGCGGCCGGTGCGGTTGGCGCCGTGCGCCGCCGGCGCCAGCCCCACGACCAGCAGGCGGGCCCCGGCGTCGCCGTGACCCGGCACCGGCCGTCCCCAGTACGTCTCGGCGGCGAATCGCCGCACCCTGACGCGCGCCACCTCGGCGCACCAGGCCCGCAGGCGCGGGCACCGACGGCACCGGGGAACGGCCGCCTCGATGGCGCGCACCGTCCGCGCGGTCAGGCGCCGAGCCCTCGCGGGAAGTATTCGTCCCAGCGGCGGTCCACCAGGCGCACGACCTCCTCCGGCATGGTGAGCGGCAGCGGGTAGCCCTGCTTCCACGACGCGTCGATGCCGAGGCGGCCGCCGAACACCGGGCGGGCGCCCTCGAAGCGCTGGTCCGCGAACACGAAGTCGAGCGCCGGGTCGAACCGGGTCCAGATGCCCCAGACGAGGTTCTCGTCGTCGTCGAGGCGCACGTCCTCGCTCACCGCCGCCACGAACTTCACCGGGCCGAGTTCCTCCCGGCGCACCAGCCCTTCCACCACCGCGCGGGCCGCCTCCCGCACCTGCACCACCAGGAACCCGCCGTCGAGCAGGCGATGCCGCACGATGCGCCGGTCGAGCGCCGCCGGGTCGCCGACCGCGGAGGGCGGCGCCTCCGCCGTCACCGGCTCGCCGGCCGCGTCGAAGATCGCCTTGGCGCCCACGTGGAACCGGAACGACGTGTAGTCCAGCGTGTCGAGCGCGCCGACGGGCAGGAGGATGAACCGCTCGCGCGGTTCCCACCGGTACCACAGTTCGCGCAGCATGGCGCCGAAGTCGCGGGGGTCCACGGTCTCGCGCAGCATGACGATCATCTTGGTCAGCGCCAGCTGACCGGTGCCCAGCAGTGCCAGCGCCGTCTTGAGGACCTCCTTGGGATGCCGCTCCTTGCACGCGACCGCCAGCAGGTTGTGGAACCCGGCGGCGTCGTTGGCGGCGAGCGCGACCACGTTGGGATTGACCACCCGGATGAGCGGCCCGACGATCTCGCCCACCGCGATGCCGAGCCACTTGTCCTCCTGCGGCGGCCGGCCCACCACCGTGCCGGGATAGATGGCGTCGCGGCGCCGCGTGACGCGCGTCGCGCGGAACACCGGGAACTGCTCGGCCTCCGAGTAGTGCCCGAAGTGGTCGCCGAACGGGCCTTCGAGCCGCCGCTCGCCGGGCGCCACCGACCCCTCGATGACGAACTCCGCGTCGGCCGGCACCAGCAGGGGCTGGCTGACCGCCCGGGTGAAGCGGGTCGGGGCGCCGCGCAGCAGGCCCACGAACGTCAGCTCGTCGAAGTCCTCGGGGAGCGGCATGATGGCGGCGAGCATCACCAGCGGGTCGCCGCCCAGCACCACCGCCGCCGGCAGGTCCTTCCCGAGACGCTCGGCCTCCCAGTGGTGGGCCCGGCCGCCTTTCATGGACTGCCAGTGCATGCCGGTGGTGCGGTCATCGAACACCTGGAGCCGGTACAGCCCGAAGTTGCGGCGGCCCGAGCGCGGGTCCTCGGTCAGCGTCGGGCCCCAGGTCACGAAGCGCCCGCCGTCGCGCGGCCAGCAGTGCAGGTGCGGCAGGCGCGTCAGCCGCGGCGCTTCGATCACCTCGTGCACCGGCGCGCGGCGCACGGTCGCGGGCCGCATGTGCCGCGCCCGCAGCACGAAGTCGCGGCGCGCCCACAGGCGCCCGACCGTCGGCGGGTTGAGGCCCATGATCGCCTCGACCAGTTCCTGGCCGATCGCCTGCGGGTGGCGTCCGAGCGCCAGCTCGATGCGCCGCATCGAGCCGAACAGGTTCATCGCCAGCGGGAAGTCGGCCCCCTTCACCCGCTCGAACAGCAGGGCCGGACCGTTCGCGCGCACCACCCGCTGCGCCAGCTCCGACGCCTCGAGGTGCGGGTCCACCTCGGCGCTGACCCGCACGAGTTGGCCGCGCGCTTCGAGGGCACGGACGAACGCACCAAGGCTCGGGTAGGGGGGGAGGTCGCTCATCCGGCGGAATCTACATGCGCAGGCCGGGGTTCCGGGTGGACCTGCCCTCGGTGCCGAGCCGTCTCAGCACCGTCGGACGAAGAGTGTTGCGCAGACGCAACGGTCGGACCCGTATGTTCAGGCGACGGGCGACTTTCCGGCCTTGGACGATGCCGGCCGGATCGTGGGGCTTGAGGGCTCTCACGGGCCCGTTTCTTGCAAACGGAACGTGAAATGGGCGCCCCACGCGTGCTTCGGGACGATCGTCACAGCGGCACCGGGGACTCCCGGTTGTCGCCGGAGTTCGCCTGGCGGGTGCTGTTGTGGATCGGGTCGGCTTTCGTGGTGGCCGGTTTCGCCGACCTCGCGCTGGCCTGGTACCCGAGCGCCTTCGGCAGTTCGGACTGGGAATTCGGGACCATCACGCAGACGCTGAACGGTCTGCCGGTCCCGGCGCTGGGCCTCGCACTGGTCATGGCGTCGGCGGCCGCGCGCGGCTGGCGGGGCGCGGTGCGTGCGGTGGCGGTGCTGTTCGGCCTGTGGGCCGTCGTGCTCATGGCCCTCGGCCTGCTCTACGCGACCAGCATCCCCATCGGCCTGCGCGCCGTGGTGGACGAGGTGCCGCGGCTGGGTCTGAAGAAGGCGATCGCCCGGTCCGTGGTGCAGTTCGCTGGTTACTCCGTGGTGTTCCTAGTGCTGGCCATCATCGGCTGGCGCGGCACCAGGGTGAACATTCCAGAACAGAGATCCACGAATGGCTAGACGTTTCGGAATGCTCCTCGGGTTGGCCGCGGCCGGTCTTGCCGCGTCGGCGGCGCCGGCGGCCGCGCAATCCCGCAGCTGGCAGGTGTGCGGCGGCAACGCGTTCAACACCTGCGCCGCGGTCGAACTGCGCGTGGTGGGGACGAGCGTCACGCTCAAGGTCTGGAACCTGTCCGGGATGAACTCGACGTTCGCCGGCACCGTGTTCACGGCCGTCGGCTTCGAGAACGTCGGTTCGGCGGCGGCCGTCTCCGGCAGCCTGGCGATGAGCGGGCCGGTCCGTCCGGGCAACACGCCCGCGGCCTGGACGCTCGCCAACAACAAGCAGGTCGGCGGCGGCGTCAAGCTCGACGTGGTCTCCAAGACCACCACCGGGGTCCACGACGGCATCGCCTCGGCGTGCGCGCAGAACGGCCAGCTGCCCGGCGGCGCCCAGCTCTGGATGAACCCGTGCGCGACGCCTGGCGGCTACAACGATCCGGGATGGATCACGCTGACGTTCAGTATCACCGGCACCTGGGACCTCGAGAGCACCTACCTGCTCGTGAAGGGGCAGAACGGGCCGAACGGCGCCTCGACCGAGTGCATCACCGGCGGCAACAACCTCAACTGCATGCCGACGAGCGTCGTGCCCGAACCGATGACCATCGTCCTGCTCGGCAGCGGCCTGGCCGGCATCGGCGGCGCGCGGCTGCTCGGGCGGCGGCGGCGGCGCGAGGACGACCTCGAGGACACGATCTAGCGATCCCGCGATCCCGCGTTCCCGCCTGCGACGCCCCCGGCCCTCCGGGGGCGTCGTGCGTCCGGCCCTCGACCTCCAGACGCATCGGCCATAGTCTTGGGGGCCACCAACCAACCGCGAGGACCCGTGAGCGCACCGAAGGAAGCCTTCTCGTCCCGCTGGCTGATGATGTTCGCCATGCTCGGCATGGCGGTGGGCACCGGCAACATCTGGCGCTTCCCGCGCATGGCCGCGCAGAACGGCGGCGGCGAGTTCCTGGTCGCGTGGATCGTGTTCCTGTTCCTGTGGTCCATCCCGCTCATCATGGTCGAGTTCGGCGCCGGCCGGCTCACGCGCTCGGGCCCCGTCGGCGCCTTCCTGAAGATGATGGGCCCGAAATGGGCCTGGATGGGCGCCTTCGTCGCGTTCGTCGCGACGGCCATCATGTTCTACTACTCGGTCGTCACCGGCTGGACCCTGCGCTACGTGTTCGCCGCCCTCGTCGGCGAGATCCCCGGCACCACGCCCGGGGCGCTGTGGAGCGCCTACACCACGAGCTGGTGGCCGGTGCTGACGCACGGCATCGCCATGGGCCTGGGCACGCTGGTGGTGATCCGCGGCGTGAAGGCCATCGAGCGCGTCACCTCCGTGCTGATGCCCGCGCTCATCATCCTGGTGCTCGTGCTCGTGGTCCGCGCCGTGACCCTGCCCGGCGCCGGCGACGGGCTCGCCTACCTGTTCGGCGTGGACTGGCACGAACTCGGCCGGGCGCGCATCTGGCTCGAGGCGCTGACCCAGAACGCCTGGGATACCGGCGCCGGCTGGGGCCTGGTGCTCGTGTACGCGGCCTACATGCGCCAGCGCGAGGATACCGCGCTGAACGCCGTCATCCTGCCGGCGGCGAACAACACCATCTCCCTGCTGGCCGGCATCATGGTCATGTGCACCGTGTTCTCGGTGGTGCCCCAGCTGGTGGCGAGCCTGGCCACGACGCCCGACGCCCTGCGCGGCTACCCCGCGCTCGAAGAGGCCGTGCGGGCCGGCAACGCCCTCTCGCCCGAGCTCATCCAGCGCACCATCTTCAGCGCCGGCAACGAGGGGCTCACCTTCATCTGGATGCCCCAGCTGTTCGCGCGCCTGCCGTTCGGCCGGCTGTTCATGGTGCTGTTCTTCGTGGCCCTGGCATTCGCCGCCTTCACCAGCCTGCTCTCGATGATCGAACTGGGCAGCCGGGTCCTGCGCGACGCCGGCGTCGAGCGGACCAGGTCCGTGCGCCTGGTCGGCATCGCCGGCTTCCTGCTCGGACTGCCCTCGGCCGTCTCGCTCCAGGTCCTGCACAACCAGGACTGGGTCTGGGGCGTGGCGCTGATGCTGTCGGGCCTGTTCTTCGCCATCGCGGTCATCACCGTGGGGGTGCGGAGGTTCCGCGAAGAACAGCTCAACCATGCCGATTCGGACATCCGGGTCGGGCGGTGGTGGGACGTGGTCATCGGCGTGATCGTGCCGCTCGAGGCCGTGGTGCTGATGGGCTGGTGGATCTGGCAGGCCCGCGGCTGGGACCCGACGGGCTGGCTCGACCCGCTCGGCGCCGAGACCGTGGGCACCATCCTCCTGCAATGGGGCCTGGTGCTGGCGGCACTGCTGGCGCTGAACGGCTGGCTCGCGCGGCGGACGGCGGCCGCCCCGCCGGCCGAGGGGGACATGCCGGCGTCGGTGCCGTGAGCATGACCGGTCGGCTGCGCGCGGCCATGGCTCTGGCCCTGCTCGCCGCCGCGCCGCTCGCCGCCCAGGAGCCGGCGTCCGAGACGATGCGCCTGCTCCAGCCCCTGCTCGGCGAGTGGGTCATCCCGCCCGGCGACCCCGCGCTCGCGCGGCGGCCG
>CAZJZC010000088.1:0-10035 GCA_964550365.1 uncultured Gemmatimonadales bacterium
TCGCTGGCCATCACCCAGGAGAACTTCGAGAACCAGCGCCAGGCGGTGAAGGAGGAGCGGCGGCTCCGGATCGACAACCAGCCCTACTCGCGCTTCATCATCGAGGGCCTGACCCTGCCGTTCGACTCGGCCGGCTGCTTCGCCTACGCCCACACGACCATCGGCGACATGGCCGACCTCGACTCGGCCCGCCTCGAGGACGTGCAGGCGTTCTTCAACCAGTACTACGCGCCGAGCAACGCGGTGCTGACCGTGGCCGGCGACTTCGACGACGCCGAGGCCCGCCGGCTCATCGAGCAGTACTTCGGCTCCATCCCGCCGGGACGGGCCGCCGAGCCGCCGGCCTGCGCCATGCGCTACAACGCCGGCGGCCGCCGGCTGGACGCGACCGATCCCAACGCCAACCTGCCCGCGGTGGTGTTCGTCTACACCGCGCCGGCCCGCAACCACGCCGACGCCCCGGCGCTCGACCTGCTCTCGACCATCCTGGGCGGCGGCGAGTCCAGCCGGCTCAACCGGCGCGTGGTGCGCGAGGAGCGCGCCGCGCTCGGCGCCGGCGCCTTCGGCAACCTGCGCCGCGCCGGCAGCGCCATGCTGTTCTTCGCCATCGCCAACCAGGGCGTCGAGCCGCCGCGGCTCGACACGCTGATGAGCGCGGAGGTGGAGCGCCTGCGCGCCGAGCCCGTCTCGGCCGCGGAGCTCGAGAAGGCCCGCAACCAGTACCGCGTCGGCGCCATCCGCAGCCGCCAGACCACCATGGGCGTCGCCGAGACGCTCCAGGGCGCCCTGTGGTTCGAGGGCGACCTCGAGGCCGCCAACCGCGAGGTGGACCGCTACATGGCCGTGACCGCGGCCGACATCCAGCGCGTGGCCCGCACCTACCTCGCGCCCGAGAACCGCCTCATCATCGTGGTGAATCCGCCGCGGGGGACCAACTGATGCGCACCGCCACCGCCGCGCGCCGCGCGGCCGGCGCGGCCCTCGCGGCCGCCCTGACCGCCGCCCTGCCCGGCCGCCTGCCGGCCCAGGGCTACCCGACCACGCCCCCGGCGCCGACGGCCCTGCGTCCCGTCCGCTTCCCGCCGTTCGTCAACGCGCGCATGGCCAGCGGCCTGGACCTGCTGGTGGTCGCCAAGCGCGACCAGCCCGTCGTCACCATCTCGCTCTCCCTGCCGGCCGGCGGCTTCTACGAGCCCGCCGACCGCGCCGGCCTGGCCAGCATGGTCGCCACCCTGCTCACCAAGGGCACCGCCGAGCGCACGGCCGACCAGATCGCGGCCGAGGTCGAGGGCCTGGGCGGCAGCATCGGCGCCGGCGCCGACGACGACTTCATCTTCATCACCATCTCGGGCCTGTCCGAGAACACCGAGCGGCTGTTCGCGATCCTGGCCGAGGTGGTGCGCAACGCCGGCTTCCCCGAAGCCGAACTCGAACTGGCACGGACCCAGGCCCTCAGCGGCCTGCGCGCCCAGCTGGCCCAGCCGGCGTTCCTCGCCGGCCGCCAGTTCGGCCGCGAGGTCTACGGCGCCCATCCCTACGGCCGCTGGACCACGCCCGAGACCATCCGCGCCATCACCCGCGAGGACGTCGTGCGGTTCGCCGCCGAGCGCCTGCGCCCCCAGGGCTCGCTCCTGGTCGTGGCCGGCGACGTGAACGGCGCCGCGGTGCGCCAGATGGCCCAGCGCGCCTTCGGCGGCTGGACCGGCGCCCCCGCCGCGGCACCGGCCGCGCCCGCCGTGACGGCGCCGGCGCGCACCGAGATCGTGCTGGTCAACAAGCCCGGCGCGGTGCAGTCGAACATCGTCGCCGGCTTCCCGTTCATCACGCCGCGCGACCCCGACGTCTACGCCCTCACGGTGATGAACCGCGTGCTGGGCGGCGGCGCCGACGCGCGGCTGTTCATGATCCTGCGCGAACAGAAGGGCTGGACCTACGGGGCCTACTCGAGCTTCAGCCGGCCCCGCGGCCTGGGCGCCTTCCAGGCCACGGCCGAGGTGCGCACCGAGGTCACCGACAGCGCCCTGGGAGAACTGCTGCGCCAGCTCGACCGGATCCGCACCGAGGCCCCGGCCGACAGCGAGATCACCGCGGCCCGGAACTACCTGGTCGGCCGCTTCCCGCTCACCATCGAGACCGCCGACGAGATCGCCGGCCGGGTGGCCAACGCCCGCCGCCTCGGCCTGCCCGACGACTACGTGCTGCGCTACCGCGAGCGGCTCAGCGCCGTCACCCGGGCGCAGATCGCCGCCGCGGCGCGCCGGCGGCTCACCACCGACCGCATGGTCATCGTCGTGGTCGGCGACGGCCGGCGCATCCTGCCCGGTCTCCAGGCCCTCGGCATGCCGGTGCGCATCGTCAGCACCGAGGGCGTCGCCATGACCGCGGCCGACCTCGCCGCGCCGACGGGCAGCGTGCGCCTCGACGGCGGGCGGATCACGGCCGGCACCTACCAGTACCGCGTGATGGTCCAGGGGAACGCCTTCGGCACCGAGACGCGGACCATCGAGCGGACGCAGGACGGCGGCCGCGACGTCTGGCGCGTGGTCACGGCCACCCGCATCGGCCCGGTCGTGAACCAGGACGATACCACCGTGGTGGACGCGCGCACCCTGGCGCCCATCCGCGTGCGGCAGACCACCGTCCAGCAGGGTCAGAACCTGTTCGTCCGGCTCGACTACGCCGACGGGCGGGTGCGGGGCGCGGCGCGCACCGTCACCCGCGAGGGCCCGCGCGACATCACCGTCGACACCGCCGTGGCCGCCGGGGTCTACGACGACAACAGCCAGGCCCTGCTGATGAGCGCCGTGCCGCTCGCGGCCGGCACCCGCGCCGCCCTGCCGCTGTTCAGCGGCGGCAAGGGCCGGGTCGAGACGTCGAGCCTCAGCGTGGTCGGCGAGGAGAGCGTCACCACGCCCGGCGGCACCTTCGCCTGCTGGAAGGTCGAGGTGTCGGGCGGCGAGGTGCCGCTGACCATGTACGTGGCCCGCGAGGCGCCCCATCACATCGTCAAGATCGAACTGACGGGCGTCCCGCTGGTCTTCGAATTCACCGGCCGCAACTAGGAGGCCTCGCGTGCGCCGCCACCTCGTCGCCGGCCTGGCCGGCGCCCTGACCGCGTCCCTGCTGGCCGGCTGCACCGCCATCCGCAGCCTGGCCGGCGCCGACAAGACCGCGCCCGACATCACCCGCCGCGACGCGGCCGGGGCGGCGGCCAGGGCCGCCGCCGCGCCGGCGGCGGCCGGCCCGGCGACGACGCCGGACACCGGCCGTTTCCGCGACACGCTGTCGTTCGACCGGCCGCAGTACGCCTCCACCTACCAGCGCCGTCCGTCGGCGCCGGTGCTGATCCGCAACGCCACCATCCTCACCGCGACCGGGCTCGAGATCGCCGGCGGGTCCATCCTGCTCCAGGACGGACGGATCGCCGCCGTCGGCACCGACGTCGCCGCGCCGCCCGGCGCCACGGTGGTGGACGGCACCGGGAAGTTCGTCACCCCGGGCCTGATCGACACCCACTCGCACCTCGGCGTCTACGCGGCGCCCGGCACCCAGGCCGAGGACAACGGCAACGAGGCCACCAGCCCGAACACGGCCCAGGTGTGGGCCGAGCACTCGGTGTGGCCTCAGGACCCGCAGATGCCCCTGGCCCAGGCCGGCGGCGTCACCACCATCCAGGTCCTGCCCGGCTCGGCCAACCTGTTCGGCGGCCGCGGCGTGGTCCTGCACCTGGTGGCGGCCCGCTCGGTCCAGGAGATGAAGTTCCCCGGCGCGCCCCACGGCCTGAAGATGGCCTGCGGCGAGAACCCCAAGCGGGTCTACGGCGGCCGGGGCGGCGCGCCGTCGACCCGCATGGGCAACTTCGCCGGCTATCGCGCCGCGTTCATCGGCGCCGAGCGCTACCGGCGCCGCTGGGATGCCTGGCTGCGGGAGCGGCGCGGCGAGCCGCCGGAACGCGACCTCCAGCAGGAGACGCTGGCCGACGTGCTGCGCGGCCGGATCCTGGTGCAGAACCACTGCTACCGGGCCGACGAGATGCTGCAGATGCTCGACCTCGCCCGCGAGTTCGGCTTCCGCATCCGCTCGTTCCACCACGCCGTCGAGGCCTACAAGATCGGCGACGTCCTGGCCCGCGAGCAGGTGGCCGTGAGCATCTGGGCCGACTGGTGGGGCTTCAAGATGGAGGCCTTCGACGGCGTCCAGCAGAACGCCGCGCTGGTCACCCGGGCCGGCGGCCGCGCCATCATCCACTCGGACAGCGAGAGCGGCATCCAGCGGCTCAACCAGGAGGCCGCCAAGGCCATGTGGGCCGGGCGGCGCGCCGGCATCCCCATCACCCGGGACCAGGCGCTCCGCTGGATCACGGCGAACGCCGCCTGGGCGCTCGGCATCGACTCGGTCGTGGGCACGCTCGAGGTCGGCCGGAACGCCGACGTGGTGGTCTGGAGCGGCGACCCGTTCAGCGTCTACGCCCGGGCCGAGCAGGTGTACATCGACGGCGCCCTGCACTACGACCGCAACGACCCGCGCACCTGGTGGCGCACCGACTTCGAGCTGGGCACCGTGCCCGCGCCCGGGAGGGACCGGTGATCCGCCCGTCCCGCATCGTCCTCGCGGCGGCCCTGCTGGCCGCGGCCGCACCCGCGCCGGCCGCGGCCCAGCGCTTCACGGCCATCACCGGCGGCACCGTGATCACCGTGAGCGGCGCCCGGCTCCCCAACGCCACCGTCCTGATCCGCGACAGCGTGATCGCCGCGGTCGGCGCCGGCGTGCCGATCCCCTCGGGCGCGGTGCTGGTGGACGCGACCGGCAAGATCGTCACCCCCGGCCTGTTCAACGCCAGCGCCCAGGTCGGCCTGGTCGAGATCCCCCTCGGCTCGGCGACCCAGGAGACCGGCGTGCGGCGGGAGGTGGCGGCCAGCTTCAACGTGGCCGAGGGGCTGAACCCGGCCTCGGTGCTCATCCCGGTCACCCGGATCGAGGGCATCACCACCGCGCTGCTGGTGCCCTCGGGCGCCTTCGTGGCCGGCCAGAGCGTGGTCGCCGACCTCGACGGCGGGACCATCGAGCAGATGATCGGCCGGAACCCGGTCGCCATGCACGTCACGCTCGACGAGACCTCGCGCGGTGCCGGCGAGGGCGCCCGCGGCGGCACGCTCGAGCGCCTGCGCCGCCTGCTCACCGACGCGCGCGACTACGCCCGCCGGCGCGCCGACTTCGACCGGAACCAGATGCGCGCGCTGTCGGCCCCCGCGGCCGAGCTCGAGGCGCTCCAGCCGGTGCTGGCCGGCCGCCTGCCGCTGGTGGTCACCGCGCACCGGGTCTTCGACATCCGCAACGCCCTGCGCCTGGCGCGGGAGTTCGACCTCCGCCTGGTGCTCTCGGGCGCGGGCGAAGGCTGGGAGATCGCGGACGAGATCGCCCGGGCCCGCGTGCCGGTGCTGGTGGTGCCGCTCTCGAACATCCCCAGCTTCAACGCCCTGGGCGCGCGCTACGAGAACGCCGCGCGCCTCGCCGCGGCCGGGGTGCGCATCGCCATCGTCTCGGGCGACGGCACCCACAACGCCCGGCTCATCCGCCAGGAGGCCGGCAACGCCGTGTCCTACGGCCTGCCGTGGGACGCCGCGCTTCGCGCGGTGACCCTCGGGCCGGCCGAGATCTTCGGCCTGGAGGGCCGGTACGGGGCGCTCGAAGCTGGACGGATCGCCAACGTCGTGGTATGGTCGGGCGACCCATTCGAGTTCTCGACGGGGGTGGAGCATGTCTTCATCCGCGGCCGCGAGGTCCCGCTCACCAGCCGCCAGACGGAACTGCTCGACCGCTACCGCACGCTGCCGCCTCGCCCGTAGCGCGCTGGTGCTGCTGGCCGCGTGCGGAGGCCCGGACCTGTCCGGCCCTCCGCCCGGTCCCGACGCCCGTACCCTCCGGCTCGACCGCGATTCCGTCACCCTGCTGATCGGCGAGGCCGTGCGCTTCCGCCCCGCCCTCAGCGACGCCGCCGGGAACGCGGTCACGCCCGACACCCTCCTCTGGATGACCCGCGACAGGGCCGTGGCCTCGATCTCGGCCGACGGCATCGCCGTCGCCACCGGGCTGGGCGATACCTGGGTGCTGGTGAGCGACGGCGCCCGGCTCGACTCGGCGCGCGTCCGCGTCCGGGTGCGGTTCACCTCGGTCCACGCCGGGACCGACGCGTCCTGTGGCACCGCGAGCACCGGGCCGGTGCTGTGCTGGGGCTGGAACGAGGTCGGCTCGCTGGGGACGGGCGACTTCATCGGCGCCCGCACCCCGGTGGTCGCCGCCGGCGGCCGCGGGTTCGCCTCGATCGAGTCGGCCGGCGGCATGACCTGCGCGCGCACCGGCGTGGCGGTCTGGTGCTGGGGCTACAATGGCGCCGGCCAGCTGGCCGACGGCTCCATCACCTCGCGGCCCGATCCGGTGCGCGTCGCGGCCGAGCTCGATGTGGCGGCGCTGTTCCTCGGGGCCGGCACCACGCCGTGCCTGCGGACCGAGACCGGCGAGGTGCACTGCTGGGGCTGGAACATCTACGGGCAGCTGCTGAACGGTTCGCGCTTCAGCAGCCGCCGGGTCATCCCCCTGGCGGCGCCGCTGCCGCTGGTCAGCGTCAGCGCCGGCGGCGGGCATGCCTGCGGCCTCGATGCCGGCGGCGCCGCCTGGTGCTGGGGCCGCGGCGAGCTCGGTCAGCTGGGCGACGGCGGGACCGCGTCGCTGGAGTCGCCGGTCCCGGTCACCGGCGGCCTGCGCTTCGACTGGCTGACGACCGGCATGGAGCACACCTGCGGACGCGCGAACGACGGCACCGTCTGGTGCTGGGGCGGCAACCGGGTCGGCCAGCTCGGCTCGGCGGCGGGCGCGTTCAGCGCCGTGCCCGTGCGCGTCGGCGGCCTGCCGGCGGCCGACACGCTGGTGGCCACCCGGGACCATGCCTGCATCCTGTCCGGGGGCGCCGCCTGGTGCTGGGGCGGCGATGCGTACGGACAGCTCGGCAGCGGCGCCGTGCTCGGCGCATCCGCCCGGGCCGTCGAAGTGCGGGCACCGGTCGCCTTCCGCACCATCAGCGCCGGCACCAGCCACACCTGCGCCATGGGCGCCGACGGCACGGCATGGTGCTGGGGCCGCAACCGCTACGGCGCCCTGGGCACCGGCTCGCTCACCGACACGCCGGCCGCGGTGGCCGTCGCCTACCAGGACCCCTGAGGAGCGGCGCCGCTCGGCGGCCGGCGCGGCGGACCGCGGTCGCGGGCGTCCCGGACGCACGACGGCCCCCGGAGTGATCCGGGGGCCGTCGCGATCGCGTCGTTCGGAGGCCCCTACGCCGCCGGGTAGACGCTCACCTTCCTGCGGCCCTTGGAGGCCCATTCGAACGTCACCACGCCGTCGGTCAGGGCGAACAGGGTGTCGTCCACGCCGCGCCCGACGTTGCGGCCCGGGTGGATCCGCGTGCCGCGCTGGCGCACGATGATGTTGCCGGCCACGACCTGCTCCCCGCCGTAGGCTTTCACGCCCAGGTACTGGGGGCCCGAATCGCGCCCGTTGCGGCTGGAGCCGACGCCCTTCTTGTGTGCCATGGTTCGCCCTCGCCCTTCGTCAGCCGAGCTTCACGGAGTCGATCCTGATCTCCGTGTAGCCCTGGCGATGCCCCTGCTTGCGGGCGTAGTTCTTCCGGCGCTTGAACTTGAACACGACGATCTTGTCGTCGCGGCCATGCTTGACCACTTCGGCCGTGACCTTGGCGCCGGAGACCAGCGGCGTACCGGCCTTGACGACGGCGCCGTCGGAGCCGAGCAGGACCTCGTCGAACGTCAGCTTCGAGCCCGGCTCGGCCGCCACCGACGGGATACGCACGGTGCGGCCGGGCTCGGCGCGGAATTGCTTGCCTGCAGTGCGAAAGATCGCGTACATAAACTCGCCAGCTGGAATCGGTTACGTTCAGTGACAGCATGGGAAATTAACCGGAGGGAGGCCCCCCGTCAACGGGCGCTCGCCTGAGGCTGGCGGCCCGGGCCGCTGACTCGCCTGAGCGGCCGCGGAGCACGGGGCGACGCCTATCCGCGGTCCCCAAGTGCCGGTAGCTTATCGCCCCGTGGACGACCATACCCCCCCGGACCACACGCCGCGCGACGAGAGCTACATCCTCGCCCGCCAGAAGGCCGCCCTGGTGGCCCTGGTGGTCCTGGGATTGCTGCACGCGTGGTTCGCCTGGGGCTACACCGGCGTCTTCTGGGGCGAGCACGGCCGCTGGCTGCACGCCGTGGAGCGCGCCGCGGCCGGCCAGATGCCGTATCGCGATTTCCAGTGGACCCATCCGCCGCTGTCGCTGTGGCTGCTGGGCGCGCTCGGGCGACTGACGGGCTCCGACCTCGCCGGCATCTCGGCCAGCATGGTGGCGATCTACCTGGTGGACCTGCTGGTCTTCGCGCTGCTCGTCCGGCGCCTGACCCGCGAGATCGCCCTGCCCGTGACCCTGGCGGCGCTGCCGTTCGCGGCCGCCTACGCCTGGCGCGTCGGCGTCCCGCTCCCGCTCGGGACCACCAATCCCACCGGTCCCGTGGGCTTCGCCCTGCTGGGCCTGGCCCTGCTCGGCACCGACGGCCTGCACCGGGGCGCGTCGGCCAGGGCGGCCGGACTGGCCGGCGCAGCGTCCGGGCTGACGATCCTGGCCGGGCACGAGTTCTGGGCCGGCGCGCTGGTGCTCGTGGCGGTCGGCGCGGCCCGGTTGGGACGCGGCGCCCCGCTCGCCGCGCTCCTCGGCGGCGCCGTCGGCGTCGCGGCCGCGGGGTTCGCGGTCGTCGGGCTGACCGCCGGCTGGAGCACCCTGCCGGCACTGGTCAGCGGCTTCGGCGAACTCCCCTACACCATCGCCCTCGCCCTGCCGACGCCCGAGCGGCTGACGGTCGAGATCATCGCGCTGGCGGGGTTCACCATGATCGCGGTGTCGGCGCTGTGGTTGTGCCTGGCCATCAGCGACGGGACCGCGGCGCGCTGGGGCGGCGTGGCGCTGGTGATCTTCCTGGGCGCCTCGGCCGCGCACATGGGCATGTCGGTCGCGATCGGCGCGCGGCTTGGCGCCGACGGCCCGGACCAGTTCATGACCCTGCTGGAGCAGTCCATGCTGCGGGCCGTGATCCGCGATCGCCCCCTGCCGCAGGCCGCGCTCGGCCTGCTCGACGACCGCCTGCTGGCCCACCTGCTGCCCGTGTCGCTCTCGGCCATCCTGCTCGCCTTCCTCCTGCTCACCTGGCGCCGCCGGCAGGAACCGGCCCTGCGCCGGCGCCTGGCCCTGCTGCTGGCGGTGTGCGTCGCCGCGCGCGCCCGCAGCGGCTTCGCGGGCACCGACTGGTACCACGTCCTGCTGGAGATGCCCGCGTACGCGCTCACCCTGCGCCTGCTTGCCGGCCCGGCCATACGGCAGGCCGGGCGCGCGGTGCTCTCGGGGTATGCCATCCTGATCGTGCTCGGCGCCTACGCCTACGCCAGCCACGCGCGCGGGCCGCTGACCCTGCGCGGCGGGTTCCCGCACACGAGCACGGCGCGCGGCGACGTGCGGTGGTCGGCCGCCGACGCCGCGGACTACCAGCGGGCGGACTCGCTCCTGCGGCTGGCCGACCCGTCCGCTCTCCGGCCGCTGTTCGCGCTGGGACAGACGGGAGGCTGGAACTACTTCCTGCGGCGGGAGAACCCTACGCCGGTCAACCGGTCACTGTTCCAGTTCGCGGAGGCGGACCGACGGAGGATCATCGACGAGGTCCGCCGGCACCGGCCGCCGGTCCTGCTGGTGACGCACCCGTTCATGCGGCAGGTCGTGCCGAGCCCCGCGTCGGCGATGGCGGCCTGGGAGGGAGGGATCGTGCCGAGCCCCAACGTGCGGATCGACCTGCCCCTGTACCGCTCCCTCACGGCCGGGTGCGCCCGCGTCGACCGGCCGACGGACCGCTCGCCGGTGCACGTCCACGACTGCGCTCAGGCGACCAGGTAGCTCTCGGTCACGTCGCGGCCCGCCGGCTGGCTCATCAGCTT
>CAZJZC010000089.1:0-9997 GCA_964550365.1 uncultured Gemmatimonadales bacterium
TGCGCGAGCGGGGCGGCGCGAGCGTGGCCGACGCCGAGGAGCTGGCGGGGCGGTGGCGCCGGCTGTGGGCGGCCATCGGGGAGCGGTCCGTCCCGACCGCCCGCGAGCGCCTGGCCGCTCTGGGCCGGTAGCCGCAACGGACGGACCGGCTGGTGCGTAGCCCACAGTTGCCTGTCCGTACCGCTGGTATTCCAAACCTCCAGGAGCCTGAACCCATGCGCGTCACCCGCATCCTCGCGGCCAGTTGCCTGGCCCTGCTCGCCGCGCCGCTCGCCGCCCAGCAAGCCCAGGTCCAGGAGCGGCTCGACCTGGCCGCCATGGCCCGCATCCGCGACGAGGGCATGAACCGCTCGCGCATCGACACGCTCGCCATGCAGCTGCTCGACGGCATCGGCTCGCGCCTGACCGCGTCCACGGGCATGCGCCGGGCCCAGGACTGGGCCGCGGCGACCATGCGCGGCTGGGGCCTGGTGAACGTCAACATCGAGCCGTGGGACTCGGCGTTCGGCCGCGGCTGGGACCGGGTCAGCTTCGCCGGCCGTGTCGTCGAGCCGTCCGTCCAGCCCCTGCGGGCCGAACCGCAGGCCTGGAGCGGCAGTACCCGCGGGACGGTCGTCTGCCCGGTCGTCCAGCTCGAGCTGACCGACTCGGCGTCGGTCATGGCGATGGCGGGCCGCCTGCGCGGCGCCTGCGTCATGTGGCAGCGCTGGAACCCCATCGGGCCGGAGTTCACCCCGACGCCCCGGCGCTACGATGCCGACACCCTGCTGGCACTCGGCGCCCAGCGCCCGACGCCGCCCCAGGGGCCCGGCGGCGGCGGCGGCCCGAACCCGCAGAACCCCCAGTTCCAGCAGTTCCAGGCCCAGCAGAGCGCCCAGCGCACCCTGCTGGCCCTCGCGCGCCGCGAGGGCGCGGTGGCCCTGCTGGTGCCCTCGGGCTGGACCTACGGCATCCTCCGGACCGGCGGCCATCCCGAGTCGCGTCTGGCCCGCGACAGCGCCAACTACGAACCCATCCCGATGCTGATGCTGTCGCACGAGCAGTACGGCCAGATCTACCGCAATGCCCGGCGCGGCGTGGCCACGCGCCTCGAGCTCAACGTGCAGAACCGGTTCGTGAACCCCGACCGCCGCGAGTTCAACGTCATCGGCGAGCTGCCGGGCACCGACCTGGCGAACCAGGTGGTGATGATCGGGGCGCACTTCGACTCGTGGCACAGCGGCACCGGCGCGACCGACAACGGCGCCGGCTCGATCATCATGATGGAGGCGATGCGCATCCTGCGGACGCTCAACCTGCCGATGCGCCGCACGGTGCGCGTCGCGCTGTGGAGCGGGGAGGAGCAGGGTCTCATCGGCTCGCGCACCTGGGTGCGCATGCACCAGGCGGAGCTGGGCACCATCTCGGCCTACCTGAACATCGACAACGGTTCGGGCCGCCTGCGGGGCGTGTACGGCGAATTCAACGAGGGGGCGGTCCGGGTGTTCGACCAGATCCTGGCGCCGTTCCGCGACATGGGCGTGGTGGCGAGCCGGCTCCACTCGACCGGCGGCACCGACCACCGCTCGTTCGACCCGCGGGGCGTGCCGGCGTTCCAGTTCGTCCAGGATCCGCTGGAGTACGGCATCCGCACGCACCATTCGTACGTGGACACCTACGAGCGGCTGGTGCTCGACGACCTCAAGCAGGCCGCGACCATCGTGGCGTGGACCGTCTACACCATCGCCAATCGTGACGAGATGATGCCGCGGAAGGCGGTGCCGGCGGTGGGGACCAACTAGTCGTCCGGCACTCCGCCGGAGGACCGGTCCCGCCCGCGCGGTGTGGCGAGGGTCGAGCGGATGTCCGCTCGGCCCTCGTCGCGCGAAGGACCCTGGGGCGGCGTGGCGGCGCGGGGGGAGCGATGTCGGCGTCCCGGGCGGCCGGGACGCGGCTCGTCAGCGCAGGGGAAGCGGCGGTGCCACGCCGGCGAGGGCGCCGGCGTAGTCCTGCCCGAGCAGGGCGGCGACGGTCGCCGCCAGCTGGGACTGCGTCGTGGCGACCTCCGATCGCAGGCCCAGCGCCGGCACGCCGGGTCCCATCGCGGCCATCCAGATGCGGCGGGCTGCCGGGACGCGCCGTCCGTGGTCGGTCCAGTCGCGGGCTCCCTCGCCGCGGCCGTGGTCGGTCGCGATGACGAGCGCCGTGCGGCCCCGGAGGCCGGGCGTGGCCTGGGCCGTCTCCCAGAGACGCCGGATGAACCGGTCGCCGCGCCAGGCGGCGTCGAGGTACAGGTCGTATCGCCGCTCGTGCGCCCACTCGTCGGTCTCGCCGAGCATGACGTAGAGCACCCGTGGGCGCGCCGTTCGCAGGTGCTCGAGCGCGGCCCACATGGTCGGCGCGTCGAGCCGCACCGCGAAACCGAACACGTTGGGCAGGTCGGCGGCGTGCTCGTTCCCCTCGCGCTCGCGCGCGGTGCGCGCCGCCGGGAAGGGCGGGCCCTCGCCGTTCACGAGGATGCCGCTGCGCTCGCCGTTGACGATGAACGGCAGGACGTCCCACGAGCCGAAGGCGGCGACGCGGCCGCGGCAGCAGGCGCGGCCGTTGAGCCACTCCAGGACGGTGACGTTGGGATTGGGGACCTTGTCGTTGCTGTCCACCCGCGGGTCGGGGGCGCCGGCGAGCAGTTCGTTGTAGCCCGGATACGAGAACCACAGGCCGTTGGTGACCATGGTCGGCGCCCCGCGGGTCGAGTCGCCGAAGATCTGGCCGTCGCGGGCCACCACCTGCCACAGGAACGGCATCAGCGCGGCCCGCCGCGCCTCGGGCGTCTCGCGCCAGAAGCGCGCCAGCAGGGCCGAGGTGTCGCCGACGCCGCCGCTCTCGCGGGCGATCTGCGCGCGCGCGGCGCCGCCGAAGACCTCCTGCCAGCGCAGGCCGTCGAGCGTGACGACGATGACGTGGTCGGCGTGCTGGGCGCGGAGCGGCGCCGTGGCGCCGCACAGGAGCAGGAGGAGGCCGCCGGCCCTCACGGCCGGGCGGTGTCGAACGGGCGGTCGGTCGGGGCGCCTGCGGGCGCGGCGGCCTGGCGCTCGCCGCGCTCACCGCGCCGGCGTGCGCGCTCGAGCAGTGAGTCGGCCTTGGCGCGCTGGCGCTCGGTCAGCATGGCCCAGGCGGTATCGCGCACGGCGGCGGCGTTGACGCGGATCGAGTCGAGCAGCGGCGCGATGCGCTCGCGCACGTCGGCCGGCAGCTGCCGTTCGGGCGAGGGCCGCATGCCCGGCTGGGCCCGATGGCCGGCCCGGTCGAGGATGGTGTCCATGGTGAAGCGCAGGGGCTGGTTGCGCCGGAACAGCCGGGCGTTGAGGCGCACCAGCGCGATCGAGACGTCCTCGCTGAAGTGCAGCGAGTCGCGTCGCTCGAGCAGGAAGGCGACGGGCTCGTCCTCCGCCAGCATCGCCGGCGGCGGGCCCGACGGCGGCCGGACGGGGACGCAGGCGGTGAGCGCGGGCAGCAGGCACAGGGCCGGCAGGGCGAGCAGGATGCCGAGGGGTGGGCGGGTCATGCTCCAATGTACCCCGGTTCCGGTGTGTGGTGCCGACCGCCGCCGGCCGATGCGCGTCAGCGGCGGATGTCGCCGCCCTGGCCTCCGCCCGGCGCGCCGGCCCCGGGGAACCCGAAGCTGCCGAGCTGGTAGCGGACGGTCAGCTGGAGCTGGAACGGGTTGAGGCCGCCGAACTGGAGCCAGCGCGGCCGGCCGAAGGCCTGGTTCACCTCGTAGGTGTAGCGCTGACCGGCGGCGTCGAAACCGCGCACGTACAGCAGCGGCTCGTACCCGAAGATCTGGTTGGTCGCGCCCCAGCCCTTCACCTCGTCGCCGTGCAGCAGGCGGTCCATGCCGCCGAGCAGGTTCAGGAACGCCAGCGAGACCTCCATCCGCTGCCGCAGCATGGCGGCCCGCGGCCTGCCGGTGAGCTGGAGGTTCACGGTGGTGAACCAGGGCGAGCGGCAGCTGTTGCGTCCGGCCACGGTGCCGAGCTGGCTCACGAGGCAGGTGCGCGCCGCGCCGGACACGGTGCCCAGCAGCTGGGTCATGGCCGCGGCCAGTGCCGGATCGGCGGTCGTCGCCGGGTCGTGGACGAACGCCCGGTCGTTGCGGACGCCGTCGCCGTTGATGTCGCCCGCGACGATCGGCGTGTAGGCGCCGCCCGAGCTGAGCGTGGTGACCAGCGACATGGTGAACCCCCACCCGACCGGCAGGCCCCCGATGAACGACATGGTGTGCCGGCGGTCGTTCGAGGACGGTGACCGCTCGAGCCGGTTGGGGTCGCCCGCCGTGGTGGGCGCGGCGAAGCCCTGGAGCGCGGAACAGCACGAGAACGAGTTCTCGTCGTCGTTCCACGCCAGCGTGTAGTTGGCCGACAGGGTCAGGCGGCCGAAGCGGCCGGTGAGCCGGCCGGAGGCCGAGGTGTTCCACGAGCGGCCGGTGGACTCCAGCACCAGCACGTTGCCGAACGTGGAGTCCACGCGCGAGGCCGCGAGCGGCACCTCCCCGGTCTGCGGCACGATGGCCGCGGCGGGCGCGTAGACCGGGCGGCCGGCTTCACCCGCGATCGTGAAGCGCGGCGTGGCGTCGAGGTTCACGTCGCGGGCCACGTACAGCCGGCTTCCCCACGAGCCGAGCAGGTCCACGTTGGCCTGCACCCAGCGGTTGACCGGCGCCTGGATGCCCAGCGTGGCCCGCAGGGTCGTGGGCGCCGAGAACGACGGTCCGAAGACGGCTACCTGCGGGGCGCGCTGGGGCAGGGGCGTGGGCGGCCCGCTGCACGCGCTGGGGATCGACGCCGTGCTGGCGGCGTACTGGGCGTAGTCGGGCATCGGCACGCTGGCGCCGACGCAGTTGAGGATCTCCTCCGACCCTGGCAGGCCGGTGTTGTTGAGCGAACCGGCGTAGAGCCCGAGCGGCGCCGGGCCGCGGAAGTAGCCGATGCCGCCGCGCAGGGTGCGCACGGTCTGCTGCTCGGAGACCCGCAGTGCCAGCTGCCGCATGCGGTTGTACAGCGCGGTGTCGGCGCGCATCACGATCAGCATCGAGTCGAGGAACAGCTGGCGCTGCTGCTCGGTCATGGTCTGGAAGCTGGGCGGGGCCGGCTGGCCGGGCCGGGCCGGCGCCTGGGGCGCGGGAGCGCCGAACCCCATGCCGCCCCGGCCGAACGCCGCGGCGAACTGGCGGATCATCTCCTCGGGCGTCATCTCGCGCGGCTCGTTCAGCCGCCAGGTGAAGCCGAGGCGCGGGCTCAGCGCGGCCTTGCTCCGCACCCGGTCGGTCCGGAACCCGAAGGCGGCATCCACCGCCGCGTTGTAGGCCGGCGGGTCGAGGAAACCGTCGAACTCCCAGCGCACGCCGTAGACCAGCTGCATGCGGGGCGTCGGGCGCCAGGCGTCGCCCAGCCAGGCGGCGAGGTTGTAGGCCGCGCCGGTGGTCTCGCCGGCGTTCAGCGTGCGGGTGTACGAGGCCGGCGTGCGGTTCTGGAAGTCGGCCAGCGAATTGAAGGTGAAGGTGCCGAGCCGGTTGCCGGAGGGCGACTGGGTGAACGACGACACGTTGAGATAGAGACCCGCCTTGAGCCGGTGGGTCTCGCGCCAGATGAACGACAGCTCGTCGGTCGCCTCGACGCGATGCTCGTCCTGGGCCGTGGGCAGGGTGCGCTCGCCGCCCAGGTTGAGCGTGGCGATGCTCGAGGAGCCGTCGGGATACAGGCTGGTGACGCGGACCGACGACTGCGGCAGGTCCAGGGTCCGCAGTGACGGCCGTCCTTCGTACGTGTACTGGACCCGCGCCTCGTTGAGGAACCGCCCGGCGAACTGCGACGTGAGGCCGACGAACGCCCCGGCCGACCGGGCGCCGGTCTCGCCGCCGTTCTGCTGGAGGTCGAACGCGCCGATCCGGGTGCGATCGAGCCGGTACCAGGTGTTGTGCCCCCGCACGAACAGCACGCTGGTGCCGATGTTGACGTCCAGCCGGGCCAGCGCGCTGATGGCGTTGCCCGGCCGCCGGTAGGCGCCGGTATCGGTGGGCACGCCGTAGGTAGCGCCCGCGATGCCCAGGAACCGCGTCAGGCTGTCGCTGCTCACGCCGAAGGAGCTGCCGGCCGTCCCGGCCGGCACGGCCGAGAGGGCCGTCGGGTAGTCGACCCGCCGGTTGCCGGCCAGCGACAGGAACCAGAAGGCCTTGTCCCTCCGGATCGGCCCGCCGAGGCCGACCGACACCTCGTTCATCGAGTACTCGCCCTGGCCGCCCACGCTGCCGCCGTAGCCGCCCTGGAGCTGGGGTGCCTGGAGCCGGTAGCTCATGGTGCCGAACACCCGGTTGGTGCCGCGCTGGCTCTGCGACGCCACCTGGCCGCCGGCGAACTGGCCGCGGGAGACGTCGTAGGTGCTCACCACCACCTGGGTGCCGCGCACGGCGTCGGGCGGCACGGAGAACGGTGCTCCGCCGCCGGCCCGGCCGCCGGTGAGCGCGCTGCCGAGCGTCAGGCCGTCGAGCGTGATGCGGTTGAGGCCGGTCCGGGCGCCGGCGATGGCGAAGCTGTTCTGGCTCTCCGAACTGTCGGTGCTGCCCGAGGGCGTGGCGACGGTGTTGTTGCTGAAGGCCACCAGGTCGGTCGGGTCGCGGCCGTCGATGGGCAGGCGTGACGCGATGACGCCGGGGATGACCGAGACCGCGGCGCCCGGGTCCTGGCCGGCCGGCGGCGGCGTGGACGACCGCACGTTGATCTCGGCCAGCTGCACCGGGACGCCGCCCAGGCGCAGGTTGCCGACCAGCACGTCCTCGTCGGCCAGCCGCGAGACGTTCATGCTCACCGGGCGGTACCCGATGGCGCGTGCCGTGACCAGGTAGCGCCCGCCGGCGTCCACGAAGACCACCATGTAGCGGCCCCGGGCGTCGGTCGTGCCGGTCTTGGTGACGTTGGTCTCGAGACTGCGGACCGAGACGGTGACGTTCGCCAGCGGCTCGCCCGTGGTGTCGGTCACGGTGCCCCGGACGATGTCGGTGGACGCGCCGGCCTGCGCCGCCAGCGGCGCGGTCCGGCACATCAGGGCGGTCAGTCCGATGGCGGCGGCGGCGAATCGCATCAGTGCAACGCTCCCCGGGAAGGCGGTCGTGGTCGGCCCCGACCAGTATACGCGCGGCCTGCCCGCGTCGTTATGCGCGCCTCGCCGTGCAGCCGCGAACCTCGCGCCGGGACCTTTGCCTTTCGGAGCGATTCCACCGACATTGGAGCGTGGCCACCCTCTCGACCGAGACGCTGCGACTGGTGCTCGACGCGATGGCGGAGGGCGTCGTCCTCCACGATGCCGAGGGGCGCATCGTCTGGTTCAATCCCGGCGCCGCGCGTATCCTCGGCCCCGAACGCCTCGCCGGTCTCGCCTCGGACGCCCCGCACTGGGGCGCGGTACGGGAGGACGGCTCGCCCGTGGCGGACGAGGATCATCCGGCCATGGTCGCGCTCCGTACCGGGCGCCCCCAACGCGACGTCATCATGGCCGTGCACCGCGAGGGCGGCGGCCAGGTCTGGATGTCGGTCAACGCCGAGCCGCTGCAGGAGAACGGCGGGATCTCGGCCGTCGTCACGTCCTTCAGCGACGTCACGTCGAGCCGAGAGGCGGGCCTGCGCCTCCGGGCGCTGGAGACCCAGCTGCGCCACGGCCAGAAGATGGAAGCCATCGGGCATCTGACCGGCGGCATCGCCCATGACTTCAACAATCTCCTGACCGCGATCCTCACCAACGCCGATCTGCTCAATGAGGCGCTGGCCGACGCCTCGCCCGACGCGCGCGAGGAACTGAACGACCTGCGCCGGGCCGCGCGCCGCGGCGCCGACCTGGTCCGCAAGCTCATGGCCTTCAGCCGGCGCGACCGCGGCGAACTGCACCGGGTGGTGCTCGCCGACCTGCTGTACGACGCCGCGCGCCTCCTGCGCCGCGTGGTCCCCGAGTCCATCGACATCACCACGCACCTCGAGAAGGGCCTGCCGGCCATCCAGGGCGACCCCGCCGGACTCGAGCAGGTCCTGATGAACCTCGCCACCAACGCGCGCGACGCGATGCCCCAGGGCGGCGCCCTGCGCATCGAGGCGGTCCTCCAGCAGCTGGACGAATCGTCCTGTGCCGCGCTGCGGTGGGGCCGGCCCGGACCGTGCATCCTGCTCGCGGTGAGCGACACCGGGGCGGGGATGGACCCGAGCGTCGTGGAGCGGGTCTTCGACCCGTTCTTCACCACCAAGCCGGTGGGGTCCGGGACCGGCCTGGGCATGTCCATCGTGTACGGCATCATCCAGCAGCACGGCGCCCACGTCCGGGTCGCATCGACCCAGGGCGCCGGGACCACCGTGGAACTGCGCTTCCTGCCCGCCGACGCGCTCGCCCCGGCCGCCGAGGCGCCGGTCGACGCCGACGTGCCGGGCGGGTCCGAGACCATCCTGCTGGTCGAGGACAACGAGGCGGTGCGGGCGGCGGCCCGTCGCGTCCTCGAACGGGTCGGCTATCGCGTGGTGGCCGCGGCCTCGGGCGCCGACGCGCTCCAGCTGTACCAGGTCCATCAGCGCGACGTGGCGCTGGTGCTCACCGACGTGGTCATGCCGGGGATGGGAGGCGTCGAACTGCTGGAGGCCATCCGGCGCTCGGGCCGCGTGCCCAGGATGCTGCTGACCAGCGGGTACACCGACCGGCACGCCGACGCGGCGGACCTCGGTGTGAGCCTGCTCCCCAAGCCGTGGACGCCGTCCGAGCTGGCGCGCCGGGTGCGCGAGGTGCTCGACGGCCGCTGACCGCTGACCGCGCCGGCCGCGGCCGGGGCGTCCTGGGAGGGACTCCGATGAAGCGCTGCACGCCCGTGATGATCGTGCCGGCCATCGAGCCGGTCCTGCCCTTCTGGGTGGACCGTCTCGGTTTCACGGCGACGGCCGAGGTGCCTCACGGCGGCCGGCTCGGATTCGTGATCCTCGCCAGGGACGGCGTCGAACTCATGTACCAGTCCGAGGAGAGCGTGGCCGCCGACCTGCCGGCCGCCGCCGACCTGGTGGGCGGGCACACGCCGCTGTTCATCGAGGTCGCCGACCTGAAGGCGGTGCAGACCGCGCTCGCCGGCGTGGAGACGCTGGTGGCCGAGCGCACCACCTTCTATGGGGCCACCGAGACGATCGTGAAGGGTCCCGACGGCCAGCTGGTGACCTTCGCGCAGTTCGGGGCGGGGACATGAGCCCGGCCGAACGCGCGGCGCTGATGGACCGCTACGACGGCGGCCCGGCCCTGCTCAGAGCCGCGCTCGCGCAGGTCCCGCCGGAGGCGCTCCGGTGGCGCCCGGCGGCCGGGAAGTGGTCGGCCCACGAGGTGGTCTGCCATTGTGCCGACAGCGAGACCAACTCGGCGATGCGCATCCGCTACCTGGCCGGCGAACCCGCGCCGACCATCGTCGGCTACGACCAGGACGGCTGGGCCAGGACGTTCGACTACCACGCCCAGCCCCTCGACCTGGCCCTGGCGCAGGTCGAGGCCGTGCGGCGCTGGACGGGTGCCTTCATCCGGAGCCTCCCCGAGGCCGCGTGGTCGCGCGCCGGGCGCCACACCGAGATGCCCGACCAGCCCTACGGCGCCGAGACCTGGCTCACCATCTACGCCGAACACCTGGAGATCCACGCCCGGCAGATCCGCCGCAACGTCGAGGCCTTCGCCGCGGCGCGCTGACGCGCCGCGGCGGCGGAGCCGAACGAAAACGGGGGCGCCGATGCCGGCGCCCCCGTCGTCGTGCGGACCAGGCCGCGCGACGTCAGCCCACGTTCTCGAACCACACGTGCTTGCCCTTCAGCACGTCCGCCGCCAGGCGGTAGGTCTGGACGTCGTCGTTGTCGAACACGCGGCGGAAGATCGCCCGCACCCGCCGCCGGGCGTCGGTGCAGAACAGGTCGGCCAGGTCCACCGCCTCGGGCTGCCCCTTCTTCCTCAGCATCTCGGCCCG
>CAZJZC010000090.1:0-9935 GCA_964550365.1 uncultured Gemmatimonadales bacterium
TTCAGCGCCGCCGCGATGGCCGCCCGCTCCACGTCGGCCATGCGCATGCCCTCCTCGTAGACCACGGCGTCGGCCGGAGGCGACGAGCGGTCGAACGCCGCCGCCTCGCCGCGCGCTCCGGGCCCGCCCGGCCCCCTGGCGACGTGACCGACCAGCACACCGCCCTCCTCCTCGCCGCGGCCCACGTCGATCACCTCGACCCGCTGGGGCGCGCCGTCCATCCGCCGACGCAGATCCTCCACCTGGAGCCTGAGGTCGAGCAGGCTCTGCACGATGTAGCGCAGTTCCTGCCCCTCGACCCCGCGGCTCACGCCCGGCACCAGCATCGGCAGGTTGCGGCCGCCCGCCTCGCGGATCTCGCGCGGGATGTCGCTGGCCCGGATCTCGCCCTCGGGCGCCAGCACCACCATGCTCTCGACCAGGTTCCTGAGCTGACGCACGTTGCCCGGCCACGGCGCCTCCACCAGGATGCGCATCGCCTCGGCGGTGATGCCGCGGAACGGCCGCTCGTGCAGCCGGCTGAACTCGGCGATGAAGGTCCGCGCCAGCAGGGGCACGTCGCCGCGCCGCTCCCGGAGCGGCGGCAGGTAGATGCTCAGGACGTTCAGCCGGTAGTACAGGTCGGCCCGCACCGTGCCGGCATCCATGGCCTCCCGCAGCGGCTGGTTGGTCGCCGCCACGACCCGCACATCCACCTTGATGGCCGCCGTGCCGCCCACGCGGTAGAACTCCCGCTCCTCCAGCACCCGCAGCAGCTTGACCTGCGTGGCCGGCGCCATCTCGCCGACCTCGTCCAGGAAGATGGTGCCGCCCTCGGCCAGCTCGAACATCCCCAGCCGCCGTTCGGCGGCGCCGGTGAAGGCGCCCTTCTCGTGACCGAACAGCTCGCTCTCGAGCAGGGTGTCGGGGATCGCCGCGCAGTTGACCGCGATGAACGGCTTGGCGCGCCGCGGCGAGAGATCGTGCAGCGCCTTGGCCACCAGCTCCTTGCCGGTACCGGACTCACCCTGCACCAGGACCGTGCTGGTGACGGGCGCCATCATCGCGATCTTGCCCAGCACCTCGCGGATGCCGGGGTCCTCGCCCAGGATGCCGGTCCTCAGCTGGAGCTTCTTGCGCTCGATCAGCCGGCGGCCGGCCGCCACCACCTCCTCGGCCTCGACCGGCTTGACCAGCACGCCGCTCAGGCCCAGGTGGCGCCCGATGGCCGCCGGATCGGCGTCGCCGCTCTCGGCCAGGCCCAGCGTGGCCACCCGGCCGAGCGCCACGTCGGCGATGGTGGGCGCCAGGCCGGCCTCCCGGAGACCGCCGGTGAGCAGGATGAGGTCGGGCCCCGCCCGCCGCACGGCCGAGCGGAAATCGTCGAGCGCCGAGACCATGGTGGTGCGGAAGCCGGCCGCCTCGAACGCGGCATTCGCCCGCACCGCGGGCTCGAGATCCTCCATGGTGATCAGGACGCGGTCGGCCATCGCTCAGTGCTCGGTGTCGCCGCGCAGCAGCTGCACGGCGTGGTCGGCGAACTCGGCCAGGGCGGCCAGACCGTCCTTTACGCCGCCCGGCGAGCCCGGCAGGTTCACGACCAGCGTGCGCCCGCGCACACCGGCCGCCCCGCGCGACAAGGCCGCCCTGGGGAACGTGGCGAAGCTCCGCCAGCGCAGGTACTCGGCGATGCCAGGCGCCGCGCGTTCGATCACGGCACCGGTGGCCTCGGGCGTCACGTCGAAGGCCGCGATGCCGGTGCCCCCGGTGGTGATGATCAGGTCCAGCCCGTCGGCGTCGGCCCACGAGACCAGCACGCGCACGATGGCGGCCGTGTCGTCCGGCACCACCGCGCGCGCCGCAAGCTCCCAGCCGCGTTCCTTCACCCACGCGGCGATCAGCGCGCCGCTCGTGTCCTCGCGTTCGCCCGCCGCGCCCCTGGTGGACACGGTGAGGACGCCGGCGCGCGTCACGACCGCCGCGAGCCCTTCGTCCAGAAGGGCATCGCCACCACCTCGGCGCCGACGGACTTGCCGCGGATGTCGAGCGCGAACGCGGTCCCCGGCACGGCGCGGTCCGGCGGGAGATAGCAGGTCCCGATCGCATCGCCGGTCGAGGGACTCACGGTGCCGCTCCGCACCTCGCCGTGCGGCTTCCCGTCGAGCAGGACCGGCATGTGCTGACGCGGGAAGCCGCGCTCCGTCAGCCGGAACCCGACCAGCTTCCGCGTCAGCCCCTTGGCCTTCTGGTCGGCCAGGGCCGGCTTGCCGACGAAATCGTCCTTCTTGAGCTTGACGATCCAGCCGAGCCCGGCCTCGAGCGGCGAGGTCTGATCGTCGATGTCGTTGCCGTAGAGCGCGTACCCCGCCTCCAGCCGGAGGCTGTCGCGGGCGCCGAGGCCGGCGAGCTTCACGCCGGGCCGCGCCAGCAGGGCGTCCCACAGGGCCGGTCCGTCGGCGTTGGCGTGGTACAGCTCGAAACCGTCCTCGCCGGTGTACCCGGTGCGGCTGATGACGCAGTCCACGCCGGCCACCGTCCCGGTGGTGAACCGGTAGTACCTGATCGCCTCGAGGTCCGTGCCGGGGCACAGCGGCTGGAGCGCCGCCTGCGCCCCGGGACCCTGGAGCGCCAGCAGGGCGGTGTCGTCCGACACGTCGGTGAGCCGGACGTCGAAACGCTCCTTGTAGCGGCCGATGTGGCTCCAGTCCTTGGCGATGTTCGACGCGTTGACAACCAGCATCACCTTGTCGGCGAACCGGTAGACCAGGCAGTCGTCCACGATGCCGCCCGCCGGGTGCAGGAGGCAGGAGTACTGCACCTGTCCCACCGCCAGCGCCGCCACGTCGTTCGTGGTGACGTAGTTCGCGAACGCCACCGCGTCCCTGCCGGTGACCTCGAACTCGCCCATGTGCGACACGTCGAACAGGCCGGCCGCGGTGCGCACATGCTGGTGCTCGGCCGTGATGCCCGCCGGGTACTGCACCGGCATCTCGTAGCCCGCGAACGGCACCATCTTGCCGCCGGCCATCACGTGCTGCTGGTAGAACGGGGTCCGCTTCAGTCCGTCGGCCATGCGTCATCCCATGAGGGTGGCGAGGAGCGCCTTCTGCGCGTGCAGGCGGTTCTCCGCCTGGTCGAACACCCGCGACTGCGGGCCCTCGATGACCTCGTCGGTGACCTCCTCGCCCCGGTGGGCCGGGAGGCAATGCAGGAAGATGGCCCTGGGGGCGGCCAGCTTCATCAGGTCGGCATCGACGCAGTAGCCGGTGAACGCCTGCTTCCGCTTCTCGGCCTCGTCCTCCTGCCCCATCGAGGCCCAGACATCCGTATTCACGACGTCGGCGCCCGCCACCGCTTCCTCCGGCTCCTCGGTGATCATCACCGTGGTCGCCGCCGAGGCGCGGTCGAAGGTGGCGCGGTCCGGCTCGTACCCCTCGGGGCACGCCAGCCTCAGCTCGAATCCCAGCAGCGCGGCCGCGTCGAGCCAGCTGTTCGCCATGTTGTTGCCGTCGCCGATCCAGGCCACCTTCCGGCCCGCGTAGCCGCCGAAGGCCTCGACCGTGGTCTGGAGGTCGGCCAGGATCTGGCAGGGATGGTGCGAATCGGTCAGGCCGTTGATGACCGGCACGGAGGCCCACCGGGCCAGTTCCTCGACCTCGGCGTGGGCGAAGGTGCGGATCATGATGCCGTCGGTCATGCGCGAGAGCACCCGCGCCATGTCCCTGATCGGCTCGCCGCGCCCGAGCTGGATGTCGCGCGCCGAGAGGAACAGGGCGTGACCGCCGAGCTGGTAGGCCCCGACCTCGAACGACACGCGCGTCCGGGTCGACGACTTGGCGAAGATCATCGCCAGTGTCTTGCCGGCGAGCGGCTTTTCGTGATAGGCACCGCCCTTCATCCGGGCCGCAAGTGCAAGCAGGGCATCGACTTCGGCCCTGGTGAAGTCCTCGAATGTCAGGAAATCGCGTTCGGCCATGTCGGCGTCCGGAAGTCGGTCAAAATGACAGTGAGCACGGAAATCTACCCCGGGCCGGGAAGCCGGCCAAGTCGGTCAGCGTCGCGCCGCCCGCGCCATGACCACCCGCTCGATGGCCGCCGTGACCGCCTCGGCGAAGACCCGCGAGCCTTCGGGCGTCGGGTGGACATGGTCGGCGAACAGGTCCGGGCGGCCCGACAGCGAGTCGAGCGCGATGATGCGGTCGGCGGGGATCTCGTCCTCGATGACGCGGTAGATCCCGCGGAACGCGTCCACGTGAGCGTCGTGATCGAACCCGTGGAGGTAGTAGTCGGCCCGGGCGCGCTCGGCCTCGGCCAGGCCCGGGACGATGAGCGTCGGCTGACGGATGACGAACAGCTCGGCGTCCATGGCGCGTGCCGCACCCTGGATGAGACGGAGATTGGCGCGCCAGACCTCGAGCCCGCGCCGGTCGTAGTGGTCGGCCAGCACGGCGGGCCGCGCCGCGCGAGCGTCCCACTCGCCGTCGACCGGGGCCGTGAACCGGATGCGCAGGCGCGTCAACAGCTGGGAGCGGACCAGCAGCGGGTCGAACCAGCGCGGCGCGTACTCGGGCCGCCGCACCGGCAGGGGGTCGAAACTCCAGCTGCCGTCGGGCCGGGTGCGCCAGAAGGCGATGCTGTCCATCGCGCCGGCGGTGAAGTAGTACATCTCGTTCCACCCGTGCATCACCACCAGCACGTCGGGCCGGTAGAACCGCAGACGGCTCCACAGCCGTCCGTACGACTCGAACGAGGTGTAGCCGGCCAGCGCCGCGTTGATGTACTCGAGCCGGAGGCCCGGATGCCGCCGGCGCAGGAGGGCGGCCACCTGGGTGGGCCAGGTCACGCTGTCGGGGAGGAAGATCTTGCCGGTGCCCGCGGTGGACGAACCGCCGAGGAAGACGACGCGCACCGTGCCGCTGTCCCTGGCCACGGCGATCTCGGGCGTCGAGATGAAACCGTGGCTGTTCACCGTCTTGATGCCGTAGGCGCCGGCCCGGCCGCGGTACGCCTCGAACGCCGCCACCTGGTGACCCCGCGCCATGATGTGCGGCGCCGGCGCGCGCCCCGTGAGGGCCGCCAGGTCCAGCGGCTCGCGGGTGGCCCGCACCCAGGCCTCGCCGGCGGCCAGGACCAGCAGCGGTCCGCCGACGACGATCGCGCCGAACAGCACGCGGACGGCCAGCCTCGGGCGCGACGCGGGCGCGGTCATGGGGCTACAGGATGTACTTCCGGAGGTCCTCGTCCTCGACGATGGCGTCCAGCCGCGCCTTGACCCGGGCGCGGTCGAACATCACGTGCTTGTCCTCGACGTTGGGCAGGTCGAACAGGGTGTCCTCGAGCAGGGTGGTCAGGACCGTGTGCAGGCGCCGCGCCCCGATGTTCTCCAGCCGCTCGTTCAGCGTCTGGGCGATGCGGGCGATCTCCCGGATGCCGTCCTCGGCGAACACCAGGGTGGCGCCCTCGGTGGCGCACAGCGCCGCGTACTGCTTGGTGAGGGCGTTCTCGGGCTCGGTCATGATGCGGATGAAGTCGTCCTCGTTCAGCGGCGTGAGCTCGACCCGGATCGGGAACCGGCCCTGGAGCTCCGGGATCAGGTCGCTCGGCTTGGAGACGTGGAACGCGCCGGCCGCGATGAACAGGATGTGGTCGGTACGCACCAGGCCGTACCGGGTCTGGACCGTCGAGCCCTCGACGATGGGCAGCAGGTCCCGCTGGACGCCCTCCCGCGAGACGTCGGGCCCGGCCTGACCCCGTTCGCCCGCCACCTTGTCGATCTCGTCGATGAAGATGATGCCGTGGTTCTCGACCCGGTCGAGAGCCTCGTTCACGACGTCGTCGTTGTCCACCAGCTTGCGCAGTTCCTCGTCGATCAGCAGGCGCCGCGCCTCGTGGACGTGCACCGTGCGCCGCTTCTTGCGCTTGGGCAGGACGTCACGGAGCATGTCCATGAAGTTGATCTCGGTCCCCTGGCCGCCGTCAGGCGGCTGGAGGGCGTCCATGGGCGGGAAGGTCTCCTGCGTCACCTCCACCTCCACGTCCTTCTCCTCGAGCTTGCCCTCCTGCAGCAGCTTGCGGAGCTTCTCGCGGGTCCGCTCCCGCCGCTGGCGCGAGGCGTCATCCTCGGCCACGGCCTTCTCGGTGACCTGCCCCTCGGCGGAGACCAGGAACAGCGGCGTGGTGTCCTTCTCGGGCGCCGGCGCGCCCGGCGGCGGGGCCGGCGCGGCCGGGGGCGGCGGCAGCAGCAGGTCGAGCAGGCGCTCCTCGGCCCGCTTCTCGGCCTCGGGGTAGATCTCGTCCTCGCGCTCGCCCCGCACCATGTTGATGGCCGCGTCCACCAGGTCGCGCACCATGGATTCCACGTCCCGGCCCACGTACCCGACCTCGGTGAACTTCGAGGCCTCCACCTTCACGAACGGCGCCCCGGCCAGGCGCGCCAGCCGCCGCGCGATCTCGGTCTTCCCGACGCCGGTCGGCCCGATCATGATGATGTTGTTGGGCATGATCTCGTCGCGGATGTCGTCCGGGGCCTGCGAACGGCGCCAGCGGTTGCGGATGGCGATGGCCACCGACTTCTTGGCCGCCGCCTGCCCCACGATGTAGCGGTCCAGCTCGGCCACGATCTGCCGCGGCGGGAGCTCCTCCAGCCACGGCAGCGGTTCGGCCGGCTGGCCCCCCGCCTTCTCGTCCTTGTCGCCGGCCTTCCCGGCCCCGTCGGTCTTCGCCGTCATGTCCGTCCCGCCCATGCCGCGCGCGCGGCTAGTCCAGTTCGACGATCGTCAGGTTGCGGTTGGTGAAGATGCAGATGTCGGCCGCCAGGCCCATGGCCGTCTCGACCACCTGCCGCGCCGTGAGGTCCGAATGGGCCACCAGCGCCCGCGCGGCCGCCAGCGCGTAGCCGCCGCCCGAGCCGATCGCCAGCAGCTCGTCGTCCGGCTCGAGCACGTCGCCGTTGCCCGTGATGGTGAACAGCCGCTCGCGGTCGGCCACGATGAGCTGGGCCTCGAGCCGCCGGAGGACGCGGTCGCTGCGCCAGTCCTTGGCCAGCTCCACCGAGGCCCGGGCGATGTTGCCGGGGAACCGGTCGAGCTTCTCCTCGAACTTCTCGAACAGGGTCAGGGCGTCGGCCGCGCCGCCCGCGAAACCGGCCGCCACGCGGTTGCCCTTCAGCAGGCGCACCTTCTGCGCCTTGGACTTCATCACCGTGTCGCCGACCGTCACCTGCCCGTCGCCCGCCATGGCGACCTTGCCGCCCTTGCGGACGCACAGGATGGTGGTGGCGTGGATCTGCGGCAGCGCCATCATGCCCTCGGGTGTGCCTGGTGATAGACCTTCTTCAACCGCTCCACGCTGGTGTGCGTGTAGATCTGCGTCGTGCTCAGCGACGTGTGCCCCAGCAGTTCCTGCACCGCGCGCAGGTCGGCGCCGGCGTCGAGCAGATGCGTCGCGAACGAGTGCCGCAGCGAGTGGGTGCTGACGTCCTGGCCGTCGCTCACCGCGTCGAGCAGGCCCCGCACGACCAGCTGGACCGCGCGGGCCGTCAGCCGCCGGCCCCGCTCGCTGACGAACAGCGCCCGCCGGTCGGGTGACTTCGCCTCCCGCAGGGCCTCGTCGCGCCTGGGAAGGTACGCACGAACGGCCGTCACCGCCGGGCGGCCCACCGGGAGCAGCCGCTCCTTGCGGCCCTTGCCCCGGACCAGCACCTGGTCGCTCACCAGGTCCAGGTCGTCCACGTCGAGCCCCACCAGCTCGGAGAGCCGCATGCCGGTGCTGTAGAACAGCTCGATGATGGCGCGGTTGCGCCGCGCCTGAAGGGTCCCCTCGCCCGCCCGCGCCTCGGCCAGCTCGAACAGCCGCTCCATGGCCCCCCGGTCGAGGTAGCCCGGCAGGCGCTTCTCCAGCTTCGGCGTCGCCGCCGCCCGCGCCGGGTTGACCTCGATGCCGTGGTGCAGGTTCAGGAACCGGTAGAAGGTGCGCAGGGCCGACAGCGCCCGGGCCACCGACCGCTTCGCCACCCCACGCCGCTGTTCCTCCGCCAGGAACCCGCGGATGGCCAGCCGGTCCACGCCGGCCCAGGTCCAGGTCCCGCCGCCGTAGTAGCGGTCCAGGAACGCCGCGAAACCGCCCACGTCGCGCCCGTAGGCCTTCACCGTGTTGGGCGAGTCGTTGCGCTCGGTGCCCAGGTAGCGCAGGAAATCGGCGATCTCGCGCCGCTGGACGCCCGGCGCGGCGGCGGCCGACCGGCCGCGGGCGGCCGGCGGCCGGCTCACAGGCCCGCCACGAAGGCGCGCATGTCGGCCAGGGCGCGCCCGGCCAGTTCGGCCTTCTTCTTCTGCTTGTCGCGCGGCGGCCGCTCGAGCGGCGTCAGCAGGCCGAAGTTGGCGTTCATCGGCTGGAACCGCTTCGGATCCGCGTCGCGCAGGTAGGCCAGCAGGGCGCCGAGCATCGTGGTCGGCGGCGGCAGGGCCGGCGCCCGTCCCTCCAGGATGCGCGCCAGGTTGATGCCGGCCAGCAGGCCGGTGCCGAGCGACTCGGTATAGCCTTCCACGCCGGTGAGCTGGCCGGCGAACAGCGTCGCGGGCCGGTCCTTCAGCGCCAGGTGCGGCGCGAGCGCCTGCGGCGTGTTGAGGTAGGCGTTCCGGTGGATACTGCCGTAGCGCAGGAACTCGGCCTGCTCCAGGCCGGGGATCATGCGGAAGACGCGCTGCTGCTCGCCGGTCCGCAGGCGGGTCTGGAACCCGACCAGGTTCCACATCTGGCCGGCGCGATCCTCCTGGCGCAGCTGGACCACCGCGTAGGCCTCGCGGCCGGTGCGGGGATCGGCCAGCCCGACCGGCTTCATGGGGCCGAAGCGCAGGGTATCGACGCCGCGCGTGGCCATCTCCTCGACCGGCAGGCACCCCTCGAAGTACGGGACCTCGTCGAAATCGTGGCCCTGATAGCGGTCGGCGGCGGTGAGCGCGGCGAGGAAGGCCTGGTAGTCCTCGCGCGACATGGGCGCGTTCCAGTAGTCGGCGCCGTCACCCTTGCCGTAGCGTGAGGCCCGGAACAGCCGGCCCTCGTCGAGCGAATCGGCGCTGACGATCGGCGCGATGGCGTCGTAGAAGGCCAGCGCACCGGCGCCGCAGGCCGCCGCGATCGCCCGGGACAGGGCGTCCGAGGTCAGCGGCCCCGTGGCGACGACGCCGGCATCCGGCAGGGCGGTCGCCTCCTCGCGCACCAGGGTCACGTTGGGGTGGCCGGTCACCCTCGCCGTGGCCCGCTCGGCGAACACCGCGCGGTCCACCGCCAGCGCGCTCCCGCCCGGCACCCGCGCCTCGTCGGCGATCGGCAGCAGCACCGAGCCCAGGAGGCGCAGTTCGGCCTTGAGCAGGCCGTGCGCGTTGGTCGGTTCGACGCTCTTGAAGGTGTTGGAACAGACCAGCTCGGCGAGACGGTCGGTCTGGTGCGCCGGCGTGCGGACCACGGGACGCATCTCGACCAGCCGGACCCGGATCCCGCGTTCGGCCAGCGCCCAGGCGGCCTCGCACCCGGCGAGCCCGCCGCCGACGACGGTGGCGGTCAGCCCGCCGATTCGGCCCCGACCTCCGCGGGCGCCGTGGCGTCCGCCTGCCACTCGTGGCTGCACTTGAGGCACTTGCGCACCGAGCCCCGGGCCTTGGTCTCCTTGGCCTCGGCGCCCAGGTAGCCGCAGCTGGGGCAGACGTCGGGCACCGGCCGGTTCCAGCAGGTGAAGTCGCACTCGGGGTAGCGGTTGCAGCCGAAGAAGGCCCTGCCCTTCTTGGAGCGCTTCTCGGCCAGGTCGCCCACCACGCACTGGGGACACTTCACGCCCAGGGGCACCGGCTTGGTGTTCTTGCACTTGGGGTAGGCGGTGCAGGCCAGGAACTCGCCGAACCGCCCGGTCTTGATCACCATGGGGCTGGCGCACTTCTCGCACACGATGTCGGTCGGCTTGT
>CAZJZC010000091.1:0-9900 GCA_964550365.1 uncultured Gemmatimonadales bacterium
TGGCGCGCGGCGTCGAGGAGCGGGCCTTCGAGGTGCGCAAGAACATCCGCATCGTGGAGGGCCGCCGGTTCCGTTCGGGCGCCAGCGAGGTGATCGTCGGCCGGCGCATCGCGACGCGCTACCTCGACCTCGCCATCGGCGACTCGGTCGAGTTCGGCGGCCGCAGGTGGGCGGTCGTCGGCCATTTCGAGGCGGCCGGCTCGGGGTTCGAGTCGGAGATCTGGGGCGAGAACGAGCAGTTCATGCCGGTGTTCCGCGGCCAGGTGTTCCAGTCGGTCATCTTCCGGCTGGCCGACGCCGGCGCGTTCGAGGAGGCCAAGCGGGCGCTCGAGAACGACCCGCGCATCCAGGTCACGGCCCGGCAGGAGCAGGACTTCTACCTGAGCCAGAGCGCCATGCTGACCCGGATCCTCACGGGCCTGGCGTACATGATCACGATCATCATGGCCTTCGGCGCCGTGTTCGGCGCCGTGAACACCATGTACGCGGCGGTGGCGACGCGCGCCTCCGAGATCGCGGTGCTGCTGACGCTGGGGTTCCGGCCCCGCAGCGTGCTGGCCAGCTTCCTCGCCGAGGCGGCCGTCATCGCGCTGATCGGCGGCGTGCTGGGCAGCCTGCTGGCCCTGCCCATCAACGGCCTGGTCACCAGCACGACCAACTGGCAGAGCTTCAGCGAGGTGGCCTTCGCGTTCCGGGTCACGCCGGCCCTGCTGCTCCAGGGGCTGGTGTTCTCGGTCGTCATGGGGCTGGTGGGCGGGTTCTTCCCCGCCTGGCGCGCCAGCCGTCTGCCGGTGGTCGAAGCGCTGCGCTGACGCCCGTGGTGCCGACGAGCCGCCGCGCGCCGCCGACCCGGATCGTGCCGAGGTCGCGCGGCGCGCGCCGCTGGCGGCCCCTCCGGCGCCTCGTGCTCCTGCTCGTCCTGTCGGCGCTCGAGGCGCCGCTCCCGGCCCAGGAGGCCGATCCCCGACGCGCCGCGCTGGCGAGCCTCCGGCCCGGCGAGCGCATCCGGGTCCAGTCGGTGACCGCCGGCCGGGTCGAGGGGCGACTCGCGGGGATGTCCGGCGACGTGCTGTACGCCAGGGTCGAGGGCCGCGACCTGACCATCGAGCTCGGCGGCATCGAGGCCGTCTGGTCGTACCGCGACAGGTCACGGCCCTTCATCGCGGTCGGCGCCTCGGTGTTCGCGGTGCTGACGGCCGCGGTCGCCGACGCGTTCAGCGGCCTCGACGAATCGGGGCGCGGCAGTCGGACCGGGGCGATCATCGGCGGGGCCGCGTTCGGCGCCGCCTTCGGCGCCGGCGTGGGCGCCGTGGCCGGCGGCCTGGCCAGCGGGTGGGAGCAGCGCTATCCCTCGCGGCTCGATCCGCGCTCCTGGACCCAGCCGGTCTTCGGCGCGTCGGGTCCGCTGCGCGTCGACCTGCGGCTCGGCGCCGCCGTGCTCGCGCGCGGCGACTCGGTGCGCGCGTACCTGACCTGGACCAATGCGTCCGACGACACGCTCGAGGTGCTCGAACGGGCGTGCGGCCCGCTGCTGGTCGTCCTGCTCCCGGGCGGCCGCGAGCATTTCGGTTCGGCGGCCTGCGCCGAGGGGCTGGTGGTGGTGCGGCTGGCGCCGGGCACGCGGACGGCGGAGGTCTGGCTGCGCGCCGATCTGCCGGAGGGGACCTTCCCGGTCGAGCACCGGACGTTCCTGCTGGCCCGGGACCGCCGCTTCCCGCTCGACGTGCAGGGCGCCGGCCGGCTGGTGGCGCGGGCGGGGATCGAGGTCCGTTGAGCGGTGCCCGACCGGCCGGCCGCCGGTCCCGCCGCGCCGCGCCTCAGCCCAGGAGCTCGCCCCGCACCACGGTGACCGCGTCACCGGCCAGGTCGATCCGGTCGCCCCGGACCCCCACCCGCACCAGTCCGCCGCGCGCGCTGGCCTGATAGGCCAGCAGGTCGGTCCTGCCCAGCCGCTCGGCCCAGTAGGGACCGAGGGCGCAGTGCGCCGAGCCCGTCACCGGGTCCTCGGGCACGCCCGACTGCGGGGCGAAGAACCGCGACACGAAATCGAATCCCGGCGTCGTCGCCACCGCCGTGACCACCAGGCCGCGCGCCGGCAGCAGCGCCACGCGCGCCAGGTCGGGCGTGAGGTCGCGCACCGCCGCCTCCGACGGGAGTTCCACCAGGAAGTCGAACTGGTACTTCGCCACCTGGACCGGCTTGACGCCCAGGGCTTCGGCCAGGTCGGGCGGCGCGTCGGCCCAGGCCGAGGGCAGGGCGGGGAAGTCCAGGATGATGCGGCGTCCCTCCCGCCGCGCCGTGAGGTTGCCGCTCCTGGTGCGGAAGCGCGCGGTGTCGCGCGGCTCGACCCGCCCGGTCTCGTACAGCACGTGCGCGGCCGCCAGCGTGGCGTGGCCGCACAGGTCCACCTCGACGGTCGGGGTGAACCAGCGCAGGGCCCACTCGGCGCCCCGCGGCACCAGGAAGGCCGTCTCGCTCAGGTTCATCTCGCGCGCCACCTGCTGCATCCAGTGGCGCTCGGGGTCGGCCTCGAGCACGCAGACCGCGGCCGGATTGCCGGCGAAGGGCTTGTCGGTGAAGGCGTCCACGATGGTGATGGGTGTCGGCACGGCCGGTCGCCTCGGATGGGGAAGTACGGTAGAATGGTGACGCCGAACGCTCCGTCCTTCAACCCGGTAGTCGGGAACCCTGCATGCGCCACGTCGTCATCACGCTCGCCGGCCTCGGCCTCGCGGCCGTGCCGCTCGCCGCCCAGCGCCGCCCCGCGGCCGCCACGGACTACTACCGGCTGACGTTCCTGGCCGCGCCGGCCGTCGCGCCGTCGGGCCGCCTGGCCGCCGTCACCGTCACCACCATCGTCGAGGACCGCGACCGGCGCCACAGCGAGATCTGGCTGGCCGCGACCGACGGTTCGGCGCCGCCCTACCGGCTGACCAGCCCCGGGACCGAGGCGTCGAACGCGACGTGGTCGCCCGACGGGAGCGTGCTGGCGTTCACCAGCCGGCGCGAGGGCGCCGGACCCGACTCGTCGACCACCTGGTTCCTGCGCATGGGGCCGGCCGGCGGCGAGGCCTTCCAGGTCGCCGGCGTCAACGGCGCCCCGGTCTTCTCACCCGACGGGCGGCAGATCGCGTTCCTCTGGCGCGGACCGGCCGACAGCGCCCGCGGCGAGCGGCGGCGCGGCTGGGTCGCGGCCGATGCCATCACCCGCGGGCCTGATCCGCGCCGCTTCGACGGCCGCGTGATCACCTATCTGCCCTACAAGGCCGACGAGCGCGGCATGCTGCCCGACCCCGCGTCGGTGCGGGCCAACCAGGTGTACGTCACGCCGGCGACGGGCGGCGAGCCGCGCCTGCTGACGCCGGGCACGCTCTCGGCCGGCGCCATCGCCTGGTCGCCCGATGGCCGGACCATCGCGTTCGTGCGGGATTCGACCGAGCCCGACCCGCTGCGGGAGGACGCCCGGCCGGACCTCTGGACCGTGGACGTCGCCAGCGGCCGCCTCACCCGGCTGACCGCCCAGCGCGGCTACGAGACCAACCCGTCGTTCGCGCCCGACGGCCGCAGTATCGCGTTCAACTGCGCGCGCGGCCGCGGCGAGCCCGACGACGTCTGCGTCATGCCCGCCGCGGGCGGCGAACCGCGCACCCTGACGGGCGGCTGGGACTACGACCCGGGCCCGCCGCGCTGGTCGCCCGACGGCCGGCACGTGCTGTTCCAGGCCGAGATCGAAGGCAGTGTGCACCTGTTCCGCGTGCCCGCGCGCGGCGGCGCGGTCGAGCAGGTCACCCGCGGCCTGCGCACGCTGAACGGCTTCGACTGGAGCGCCGACGGCCGGGTGCTGGTGTACACCGGGAGCGACATCGGGCGGCCCGTCGAGCTGTTCGCGGCCGCGGCCGACGGCAGCGCCGAACGGCGGCTGACGACGTTCAACGACGCCTACGTGGCCGCGACCGAGCTGACCACCGCCGACACCATCTGGTACCGCGGTCCCGGCGGCCTGGCCATCCAGGGCTGGCTGATGCGCCCCGTCGGCCACCAGCCGGGCCGGCAGTACCCGCTGGTGCTGTCGATCCACGGCGGGCCGCACAGCAGCTACGGCAACATCTACTTCCACGAGTTCCAGATGCTGGCGGGCCAGGGGTACTGGGTGCTGATCACCAACCCGCGCGGCTCGACCGGCTACGGCCACGCCTTCACGTACGCCACGCGGGGCCGCTGGGGCATGGAGGACCGGGAGGACCTGCTGCTGGGCGTGGACGAGGTCATCCGGCGGACCGGCCAGGTGGACACGACGCGGCTGGCGGTGCTGGGCGGTTCCTACGGCGGCTTCATGACCAACTGGATCCTCGGCCAGACCAACCGGTTCCGGGTCGCCCAGACCGACCGCTCGATCCTCAACTGGTACTCGTGGTACGGCTCGTCGGACGCCCAGGGGCTGACGGAGTACGAGTTCTACGGGCCGCCGTGGGAGCAGGACTCGCTCTACACCGCGCTGTCGCCGATGCGCTACGCGCGGAACATCACCACGCCGCTGCTGATCGTGCACAGCGAGGACGACCTGCGCACGCCCATCACCGATGCCGAACAGCTCTACATGGTCCTGCGCAAGCGGCGGGTGCCGGTCGAGTTCGTGCGCTATCCGCGCAGTTACCACGGGCTCTCGCGCACCGGACCGCCGTGGCTGCTGGTGGACCGGCTGGAGCGGATCCGCACCTGGTTCGAGCACTGGATGCGGACGGACCGGGTGGCGCAGTCGCGCTAGCGGCGGGAGCCGCTCCGGCCCCGGCGCCCGCCGCCGCGGTCAGTCGTAGACGCAGTAGAACCTGGTCTCCCGCGGCGCGAGCCCGGCCATCAGCCACCACGCCTGGCGCCAGGCGGCGCGGGCCGCGGGGCCGCCGGGCGCGGCCGCGATGGCGGCGCGGTAGTGCGACAGGGCTCGCCGCCGGGCCTCGGGCGCCTCGCCCGTGTAGCGGCTGGCGTCGGCGTAGACGTCGCCGGCCCCGGCCGCCAGGGCCACCACGTCGCGGTACGCTTCCCCCACCACGAAGTGCACGTCGGCCGCGATCGGGCCGGCCGGCACCCGCTCCAGGTAGCGTTCACCCGTCTGGATGACCGCGCGGAACGCCTCCGCGCCGGCGGCGCAGGTCCCCGAGAAGTCCATGCCGGCGTTGAGCTGAGCCAGCAGGATGCGCTGGCCCAGGGGGCTGTCGCGGTCGAGCAGGCGCGCCTGGGTGAGCCAGGTGCGCGTGTAGGTCCAGGCCCCGCCCAGTTCCGTCCAGGTGAACCCGGCGCCCAGGGCGCGCAGCGGGGCCAGCTGGAGGCTGTCGCGCGACTCGCACAGCGGGAAGGCACAGCGCACACGCTCGAGGACCTGGTCGGCCAGGTACAGCGCCGCCGCCCGGCGGGCGGGCGGCAGGGCCGCGGCCGCGCCGAGCCAGCGCCGCAGCGGGCCGAGCAGTTCGGCGGCCGCTCGCCGCTCGGCGCTCCAGGGCCGGGCGTCGTGCACCAGCGCGCGCAGGGGCGCCCAGAGCGCCGAATCGAGGCCGGCGATGGCGGCGGCGCTGTCGAGCGGCACGGTGTCGGCCGGCGTGTACTCGCCGGCGACGGCCGATCCGGGGTCCAGGCTGAGCCCCGAGGCGGGGAGGAACGCGAACGCCAGGACCCGCGTGCGCGCGCGCGCGGTGTCGGCCGCCGCCGGCAGGGCCTCGAAGGCGGCGACGGCCGTGAGGCTGTCACGCGCGAAGCGGGCGGCGCCGATCCAGAACGCCGACCGGAAGAACGAGAGCGGGCCCTCGACGCCCGCGCCGAAGGCACGCGCCATCTGCCCCCGCACCGAGTCGCCCAGCGCCGCGCCGCGCGCCGAATCGGGCGTCGGCACCACGACGCGGATGGCGCCCAGGACGCACTCGCGCACCCGCTCGGCGGAGCCGCTGTCGGGCAGCGCCAGGTCCGCCGGCGCGGCGGGCGGATAGAAATAGGCCTGGCGCTGGACCAGGCGGCCGGCCAGCTCGACGGTGACGACGGCGCGGGCGCAGAAGCGGCCCAGGTCGCCCTGGTACGCCGAATCGGGACCCGTCAGTTCGTCGTTGAGGTTGGTCGTGGCCCAGCCGCCCAGCGTCACGCCGCCGCGCAGCTGCCACAGCTCGAGCACGATGCGGCCGGGGACGGTGGCGGGGTCCACCGACGGGCCGCCGCCCGAGGCGGGCGGTTCCGGGCCCGCGCAGGCGGCGGCCAGCAGGGCCGCGGCGAGGACCGCGACGCCAGGGACCCGCGCGGCCCGGCGACGCGGGCGGACGGAGGCGGCGGACATGGGGGAGAATGTAGCTTTCGGGCATGCCGAACGCGCTGGCCGAGCGACTGCGGACCCACCTCGAGGCGACCGGGCTCCTGGCCGGGCCGGCCCGCGTGCTGCTGGCCGTCTCCGGCGGCGCGGACTCGATCGCCATGCTCGACCTGTTCGCCGTCCTGGGGCCGGACCTGGGACTGGAGCCGTGCGTCGTTCACGCCGACCACGGCATCCATCCCGACAGCGGCCGGGTCGCGCTCATGGTCGCCGACCTGGTCCGGGACCGCTACGGGCTCGAGGTCGAGGTCGGGCGGCTGTCGCTCGGCGCCGGCGCCGGGGAGACCCGGGCGCGGCGGGAACGCTACCGGCTGTTCCGCGAGGTGCAGGCGGCGAGGGGGGCGCGGTACCTGGCGACGGCGCATCATGCCGACGACCTGGCCGAGACGGTGCTGATGCGGCTGCTGCGCGGCAGCGCGCCGGCGGGGCTCGCCGGCATCCCCGCGCGAGGGCCGCGCGGGCTGGTCCGGCCCCTGCTGTGGGCCCGGCGAGCCGACCTGGCGGCGCACGTGCGCGCCGCCGGCCTGCCGTCGTGGGACGATCCGGCGAACGCCGACCCGCGTCACACCCGCAGCTGGCTGCGGACCGCGGTCCTGCCGGTGCTCGAGGCGCGCCTGGGCGCGGCCGCGGTCGACGCGCTGGTCGGAGCCGCGCGTCACGCGCGCCGCGAGGTCGCCGCGTGGGACGCGGCGCTCGCGCAGCTGCCGGGCCTCGACGTGCGGCGCGTGAGCGGTGGCGTGAGCGTTGCTCGTGACGCGCTGCGCGGCTATGATGACGCACTGGCCGGCCGGGTGCTGCGTGCGGCCGCCCGCCGCGCCGGGCTGGCGTTCGGTCCGGCGGGCGCCGAGCGGCTGGCGCGCTTCGCGAAAGGCGCGGCCAGCGGCCGGCGGCTCGCGCTCGGCGCGGCGGTCGAGGCCGAAGCCTCGTTCGACCGGCTGATCATCGCGCGGCCCGGCGCGGTGCCGCCGGCCGAGGTGCTGGGAGCGGACCGCGGCCAGGTGTCCTTCGGCCCGTGGCGGTTCCAGTGGACCACGGCCGCGGCGCCCGCGGCGCTCGAGCGGGGCGGCTGGACCACGTGGCTCACGCCGGGCGCGCTCACCGTGCGCTCGCCGTCGCCCGGCGACCGGCTGGCGCCCCTGGGCGGCACCGGGCGCCGCCGGGTGGCGCGCCTGCTGATGGAAGCGCGGGTCCCGCGCCGGCTGCGGACGGGCTACCCGGTGCTGCTGCGCGACCGCGAGGTCCTGTGGATCCCCGGCGTCTGCCGGGCCGGAGCGGCCGTCCCGGAGCCCGGTTCTCTCGCCGTGAGGGTGGATGCTTCAGCCGTCTGACGTCGCGCACCTGATGGGCGGGCGCAAGGTCGCCCGCATCGTGTTCCAGCCCGACGAGATCCGTCAGCGCGTGGAGGCGATCGGCGCGGAGATCGGGCGGGCGTATCCGGACGGCGACCTGCTGGTGCTGGGCCTGCTCAAGGGGAGCTTCGTGTTCCTGAGCGACCTGGTGCGGGCCATCCCGCGGCCGCTCCAGGTCGACTTCCTGGTGGCCAGCTCCTACGGGGCGGGCACGGTCTCGAGCGGCGACGTGCGGCTGGTCTACGACCCCGAGACCCGTCTCGAGGGGAAACATATCCTCCTGGTCGAGGATATAATTGATTCAGGGCGGACGTTGAACCGCCTGGTCGAGCTGCTCGGCGCCCGCAAGCCGCGGAGCCTGGAGATCTGCGCCCTGCTCGACAAGCACCTGGCCGACGACGTGCTGGCGAAGAAGCCGCGGTTCCTGGGCTTCGACGCCCCGAACGAGTTCCTGGTCGGGTACGGACTGGACCATGCGGAGGATTTCCGCCACCTGCCGTTCGTGTGCAGCCTGGCGGGCTGACCCTCCAGAAGGAATGACGATGTCGGATCGCGGTCCCACGCCTCCCCCCAAGTCCTCCTGGGCGCGCCTGTCGAAGACGTTCGCGTTCTGGGCGATCGTCATCCTGGTGCCGGTGATCTTCTTCCAGCTCACGGCCCGGCGGGGACTCGAGGCGCCCGAGGTCGCGTATTCGGAGTTCGCCGCCGCGCTCGATCGCGGCAACGTGCGCCAGGTCGAGATCGAGAACCTGAGCGACGTGCGCGGCGAGTTCAAGTCGCCCGAGCGCATCGGCGAGCGCGACGTGCTGCGCTTCAGCGTCCAGCTGCCCTTCGAGGCCAGCGAGGCCTTCGTCGCGAAGCTGCGGGAGCAGGGCGTCCCGATCCGCGCCAAGAAGCCCCGCCAGGGCTTCTTCACGGTGTTCATCTCGCTGCTGCCCTGGCTGGTCCTCATCGGGTTCTGGCTGTTCATGTTCCGCCAGGTGCAGGCCGGCAGCGGCCGGGCGTTCCAGTTCGGCAAGTCGAAGGCCAAGATGCTCACGGGCGACACGCCCAAGGTCACCTTCGCCGACGTGGCGGGGGCCGACGAGGCCAAGGTCGAGCTCCAGGAGATCATCGAGTTCCTCAAGGACCCGCAGAAGTTCACCCGCCTGGGCGGCCGCCTGCCGAAGGGCGCCCTGCTGGTGGGGCCGCCGGGGACCGGCAAGACCCTGCTGGCCAAGGCGGTGGCGGGCGAGGCCGCGCGGCCGTTCTTCAGCATGTCCGGCTCGGACTTCGTCGAGATGTTCGTGGGCGTCGGCGCCTCGCGGGTGCGCGACCTGTTCGAGCAGGGCAAGGCGCACGCGCCGTGCATCATCTTCATCGACGAGATCGACGCCGTGGGCCGGCACCGCGGCGCGGGCCTGGGCGGCGGGCACGACGAGCGCGAGCAGACGCTGAACCAGCTGCTGGTGGAGATGGACGGGTTCGAGTCGAACGACGGCGTCATCCTGCTGGCGGCGACCAACCGGCCCGACGTGCTCGACCCGGCGCTGCTGCGCCCCGGGCGGTTCGACCGGCAGATCGTGGTGGACGCGCCCGACGTGAAGGGCCGCGAGGGCATCCTGCGGGTGCACACCCGCAAGATCCCGCTGTCGGTGGACGTCGACCTGGGCCGCGTGGCCAAGGGCACGCCCGGGCTCTCCGGCGCCGACCTGGCCAACCTGGTGAACGAGGCCGCCCTGCTGGCCGCCCGGCGCAACAAGGCCCAGGTCGACATGCGGGACTTCGAGGAGGCCAAGGACAAGGTCATGCTGGGCGTCGAACGCCGCAGCATGGTGCTCACCGAGGACGAGCGGAAGCTGACGGCCTATCACGAGGCCGGCCACGCCATCGTCAGCCTGCGCATCCCCGGGCTGGACCCCCTGCACAAGGTGACGATCATCCCGCGCGGCCGGGCGCTGGGCCTGACCACCTGGCTGCCCGAGGAGGACCGGCACAACTACACCCGGTACTGGCTGCTGGGCCGGCTGGCCTGCGCCTACGGCGGCCGCGTGGCCGAGGAGCTGGTGTTCGGCGCCGACAAGGTGACGACGGGCGCGGCCAACGACATCGAGCAGGCGACCAGCATCGCGCGGCGCATGGTGACCCAGTTCGGCATGAGCGAACGGGTGGGCGTCATCGCCGTGGGCGACCGCGAGCAGGAGATCTTCCTCGGCCGCGAGTTCT
>CAZJZC010000092.1:0-9828 GCA_964550365.1 uncultured Gemmatimonadales bacterium
GTCGCCACGCTCGACGACGTGGTGACCACCGCCGACGTGTTCATCACCGCCACCGGCAACCAGGCCATCATCACCGTCGAGCACATGGCGAAGATGAAGGACAAGGCCATCGTCGGGAACATCGGTCACTTCGACGACGAGATCGACATGGCCGGCCTGAAGACGCTCAAGGGCATCCGGCGCAACAACATCAAGCCGCAGTTCGACGAGTGGATCTTCCCGGACGGGCACTCGGTGCTGATCCTGGCCGAAGGCCGCCTGCTCAACCTGGGCTGTGCCACCGGCCACCCGAGCTTCGTCATGAGCTCGAGTTTCACCAACCAGGTGATGGCTCAGATCGACCTGCACCTCTCGGCCAACGGCAAGCCGACCCTGTCGGGCACGACGTACACCGACCGGAAGGTCTACACGCTGCCGAAGAAGCTGGACGAGAAGGTGGCGCGGCTGCATCTCGACAAGCTCGGCGTGAAGCTGACGAAGCTGAGCAGGAACCAGGCCGAGTACATCGGTGTGCCGGTCGAGGGGCCGTACAAGCCGGATCACTACCGGTACTAGGTTGGCGGTGATGCGCTGACGGCAGAAGGGCGGCTCCCGGGAGCCGCCCTTCCCGCTTCAAGTGCCCGGCGCAGACCCGCTACCGTCGCGCTCGGGTGACCACCGATCGTGGATCCCCCCCTAGCGGATCAGCCGCCCCACATCCGCCGTCGTGATCCGGCTGACCGGCGTCACCCTGGTGAATACGAGGCTTGAACCGTCGGGCGACCACTCCGTGCCCTGCTCGCTGGCCGGTGTGTTGGTGATGCGCCGCACCGAACCGTCGGCGAGGTCCAGGATACCGAGGTCGAACGGCGGCTGGACCGAGTAGGTCATGACGATGTGGCGTCCGTCCGGCGAAATGGCGGCTACCCGCTGGTTCGGCTCCAGCAGCCGCCGCCCGGCCCCCCCGCGTATCGGCAACAGCATTGCCTGCTGTCCGCCGCCGGCAACCGCCGCCGTGATGGCCACCGAGTCCCGCACTGTCCCGGAGCAGCCCGTGAGTGTCGTGCGATCCCAGATCGGCTGGAGCGTTCCATTGGGGCGTACGCGCATGAGCGCCACGGTGACAGGTGCATCGGCGAGCGTCCACACGACCAAGTCACTCACGCCGCGTGCCCCACCGCAGATGCCGAGCACTCGGTCGGTCGAAGTGATGCGTGTCGGCTCGCCGCCGCTCAGTGGTACACGCCAGAGGTCGCCCCAGGTCGCCTGGTGATTCGAACGGACGTACACCGAGGAGCCATCCACACTGAATTGCTGACCGTCAGCGCCCTCCGGCCACGTGGTCAACTGCCGGAGTCCGCCGCCGGACGAGTCCATCACCCACACGTTGGAGTTGGCGCCCGCACGCGTGGACGTGAAGGCGAGTTGTGATCCGTCCGGCGACCAATAGGCGCCGCCGCCCCGGGCATCGCGGAGCACGATCCGCGGCTCGCCGCCCTGGAGCGGCATGACGGCGAAGTCGGACACGCCGCCACCGCGTTCGAGGACCGCCAGCACCTGCCCGGCGGACGACACGTTGAACCAGCCCACGTCGAGGGAGTCGTTGGTGAGCTGCCGCTCGGCGCCGTCGGCGACCACGTGCGTCCATAGCGACCGGCTCTGACGGGGCACCCGGAATACGATCTCGCTGGTCCCGGGCCGCCAGAACGGGGTCTCCTCCTGCCGCGCGTCGTCCGTCACCCGGCGTGCCTCTCCGCCCGCGGCCGGAACGACCCATATGTCGTCCTGCAGGCCGCGATTGGAGTGGAACACCACCCAGCGACCGTCCGGGGACCAGGTGGCGTTGTCGTCGTCACGCACGTCGCTGGTGAGCTGGCGCGGCGCGGACCCGTCCGCCGGCAGGGCCCAGACGTCGGAGGTCCCGGTCCGGCGGGACGTGTACAGCACCGCCGAGCCGTCAGGCGACCAGGGTGTGCCCCATCCCGAGAGGTTCTCGAACCCTTCGCTGGTCGCCTGCCGCAGGTTGCCTCCCGTGCTGTCCGCGAACCAGATGGTCTGCTGCCCGGCCTGGAACATCAGGACCGCGACGCGGCTGCCGTCGGGCGACCAGACTGCGAGATGAGGACGGGTCTCCGCTGGCAGCAGCCGCCGGGTGACGCCCGAATCCACGTCCACGACCATGGCGTACAGACTGCCCTCCAGGATGGTCGCGTACATGAGGCGCCTGCCGTCCGGATGCCAGCCCACCGGGACCGCGAAATCGCCTTCGCGTGTCAGCCGTCTCGGCTCGCCGCCGGCTGCGCTCACCAGCCAGACCTGCGGGTAGACGGTGTTGACCGGGACGGCGACCGCGAAGCGGGATCCATCCGGCGACCAGAAGATGGGGCCGATATTGCCGGCGAAGCCGGGCGCGGACGACTCGAGCGGGAGCCGCGCCGGAGCGCTCATGTCGGCAGGAGACACGTACAGGCGCCAGGCGTCGCCATCCTGCTGCCAGAAGTAGATGCGCGAACCGTCGGGAGAATACCCGGACACGCGGTGGTCGGCGTTCTCGGGAGACACCGCCCTGGCGCGCGGAAGGCTCGAGCTGTCCGAGCAGGCGGACAGGATGGCGAGGGCACCGAGGCCGATCAGTCGCTTCATTGACGCGCTCCACTGGTTGATGCGACCGGCGCGCCGCCGAGAGCGCCGGCCACGCCGGCCGCGATGCGGCGCACGATGTCGCTCTGCGCCGCGAGCACGTCGCTCACGTCGCGTTCGTAGGTGTCCGACCACAGGCTCCGGGTCGAGACCGGGTCGCTGAACTGCACGGTGATGCGCATGACGGTGCCGGCCCGGAACACCGAGGCGACCACCAGGGCGTCGAGATTGAGCCGGCTGGCGACCTCCCGGTCCGGCGTGGCGCCGTCGGCGAAGCGCATCATGTCGGAGCCCGAGGCCACGCCCACCGAACCGAGCTGGGCGATGGCCGTCGTCAGGGCGTCGTGCATGGCCCGGACGAACAGCGAATCCCTCCCCGAGATGTCCCTGATGGGCAGCACGCCGACCCGTTCGATGCGGCCGCCCGAATCGCCGCGGTTCATCAGCAGCGCGGTCGAGCCGCCCGCGGCGGCGACCAGCGCGATCACGGCCGTCGTCACCCAGGCGCGGCGCGAGAGCCCCGCGCGCGCCGCCACCCCCTTCACCGGACGCGTGTGGGTGGGGGTCATCCCGCCGCTCGGCGTGGACGCCACCAGCTCGAGCTGGGCCACCAGTTCGTCGGCCGTCTGCCAGCGGTCGGCGGGGTTCTTCGCGAGGCACCGCATGATCGCCTCGGCCAGCGGGGGCGGCACCCCGGGCCGCGCCTCGCGGATGTCGGCCGGGGCTTCCATGACGTGGGCCGAGAGGATGCCCTGGGCGGTATCCGCCTTGAACGGGAGCCGGCCGGCGAGCATCTCGTAGCCGAGGATGCCCAGCGAGTAGATGTCGGACCGGGCGTCGATGTCGCCCTGCGCCATCGCCTGCTCGGGGGACATGTAGTGCGGCGTGCCGACCGCCATGCCGATGGTGGTGACCTTGTCGCCGCCCGCGGCCTCGACCGCCTTGGCGACCCCGAAGTCGGTCACCACCGCGTGGCGGCCCGACAGCAGCACGTTGCCGGGCTTGATGTCGCGGTGCACCACGCCGCGCGCGTGCGCGTACGCCAGCGCATCGGCGACCTCGCGGAGGATCCGCGCCACGTCGGCGATGGGCAGCTGCTTCTCGCGCGCCAGCCGCTCGGCAAGGGACTCGCCTTCGACGAACGGCATCACGTAGTAGAGGAAGCCCTGCGTCTCGCCCGAGTCGTACAGCGACAGGATGTGCGGGTGCTGGAACTTCGCGACGATGCGGATCTCGCGCGGGAAGCGCTCGGAGCCGAGGGCCGCGGCCAGTTCGGGCCGCAGCACCTTGAGCGCCACCTGGCGGTCGTGCTTCACATCCCGGGCGAGATAGACCGTGGCCATGCCGCCGGCTCCGACCTCGCGGGTGATGGAGTACTGGTCGCCAAGTGCGGCGTCGAGACGCGTCTGCTGGTCCGTCACTGCTCCCTGGGGACGAGGAGGTCATCGGGGACGAGGCGGCCACCGGGCACGAGGCGGCCGGCGGGCGCGAGGCAGCCGGTGGGGACGGGGCGGCCGATCGCGGACCCGCTCAATGTCTCCCCCGCGGCCACCGGCCGCAACCTCGGAAGTCGCGCCGCCGTCCCCGACCCCGCGGGACGGGACTGGAGAGCGGACCGGACTGGCGCTACGATCTTGGCACGCATCCGCGGAGGAGCCGATGACCACCCGACCACGCGGCGCGTATGACCCGGTCGCCGGCCTGCTCAAGGCCTGGGCCGCCGCGGCGCGCGTCACGCCCTACCTCGTCGAGCGCCTCGATCCGGCCATCTGGCGCGTGCCGGTGCCCGAGAAGCGCGGCAAGACCATCGCGCAGATGGCGGCGCACATCCACAACTGCGGCCTGCGCTATCTCGAGCGCACCGACCCATCGGCGCCGGTGCCGGGCGAACTCGACCGCCACCGCGTCACCCAGACGGAAGCGGCCCGCGCGCTCATGGCGCGGCGGCGCGCGGTCCTGCTCGTGGTCGGGGAGGCGCTGCGGGGCGACGGCCGCATCGTCGGCTTCCCGCACGACGCCGCCCAGTACCTGGCCTACTACATGGTGCACGACGCGCACCACCGCGGGCAGATCGCCCAGATGGCGCGCCTGCTCGGCAAGCCGATCGCGCAGGCGACGATGATGGGCATGTGGCAGTTCACCAGGCGGGCGAAGGAATGAGCGGCCACCTGAAGGCGCGGTTCTTCCGCTCGCCGGCGGCCTTCGGCGCCTGGCTGGCGAAGCACCATGCGTCGCAGGCGGAACTCTGGGTCGGCTACTGGAAGAAGGCCACCGGCAGGCCGAGTCTGACCTGGTCGGAGTCGGTGGACGAGGCGCTCTGCTACGGCTGGATCGACGGGGTGCGGCGCAGCGTGGACGCCGATGGGTACGCCATCCGGTTCACGCCCCGGAAGCCGGGCAGCGCCTGGAGCGCCCTCAACCTGGCCAAGATGAAGGCGCTGACCAGGGCCGGCCGCATGACGGCCGCCGGCCGCCGCGCCTTCGAGGCGAGCGATCACCGGAAGTCGGGTTATGCGGTCCGGGACTTCGCCGCCGAGTTCGACGCGGCCGCCCGGAAACGCTTCCGCGCGCACCGCGCGGCGTGGACGTTCTTCGGGAAGCAGCCGCCGGGCTACCGGCGCATGGCGACCTGGTGGGTGATGAGCGCGAAGAAGGCGGATACGCGCGAGCGGAGGCTGGACAGGCTCATCGCCGACTCGGCCGCCGGGCGCCGGCTGGACAGGCTGTCGCCCGGTGGGAAGCGCCCCGCGCGGCGGGACTAGGCCGGGTCCCGGCCCCATTGCGGGCCGGACCATCGGGCCGTCAATTAGGCCGCCTGCCGGCAGACCGCAGGCAGTCGCCCGGAGGCCCCCATGTCCCGTCCGCACGTTCGCGCCCTCGCCCTCCTGTTCCTCGGCGCCCTGACCGTCCCCGCGCTCGCCGCCCAGCAGCCCGGACGACGGCCGGCGCCGGCCCGCCCGGCGGCCGCGGCGGCGCCCGCGCGCGCCGAGCTGGTCGTGACGGTCGAAGGCATCAGCGAGTATCGCCTGGCCAACGGCCTGCGCATCCTGCTCTTCCCGGACCAGTCGCGGCCCTCGACGACGGTGAACATCACCTATCTGGTCGGCTCGCGGCACGAGAGCTACGGCGAGTCGGGCATGGCCCACCTGCTCGAGCACCTGGTCTTCAAGGGCACGCCGCGGCATCCGAACATCCCGCAGGAGCTGACCGAGCACGGCGGGCGCGCCAACGGCACGACCTGGTTCGACCGGACCAACTACTTCATCACCTTCGCCGCCTCCGACACCACGCTGGCGTGGGCGATCGGTCTCGAGGCCGACCGGATGCGCAACAGCTACGTGCGCCGGCAGGACCTCGAGTCCGAGTTCTCGGTGGTCCGCAACGAGTTCGAGGCCGGCGAGAACAACCCCTTCGGCGTCCTGATGCAGCGGACCATGTCCACGGCCTACCTGTGGCACGGCTATGGCCGCTCGACGATCGGCTCCCGGGCCGACATCGAGAACGTGCCGATCGACCGGCTGCGGGCGTTCTACGACAGGTACTACCAGCCTGACAACGCCATCATCGCGGTGTCCGGGCGGTTCGACGAACAGCAGACCCTGCGGCGCATCGAGCGGGAGTTCGGCGTCATCCCGCGGCCGGCGAGGACCGGCGACATGCAGTTGTGGGGCACCTACACCCGCGAGCCCGTCCAGGACGGCGAGCGCCAGGTGACGGTCCGGCGGGTCGGTGACGTGCAGTACGTCATGGCGAGCTACCACGTGCCCGCCGGGTCGCACGAGGACTATGCGCCGGTGGACCTGCTGGCCCACGTGCTCGGCAACGCGCCGTCCGGCCGGCTCTACCAGGCGCTGGTCGAGACCGGGCGGGCGGCGAGCGTGTCCAGCTTCGCGTACCAGCTCAACGAGCCGGGCGTGCTGATGGCCTATGCCCAGGTGCGCACCGACCAGTCCATCGACTCGGCGCGGGCGATCCTGCTGCGCACCCTGGACGAACTGTCCACGCGGCCACCCACCGACGAGGAGGTGGCGCGGGCAAGGGCCGCGCGCCTGCGCGACATCCAGCTGGCGATCAACAATTCCGAGAACGTCGGCATCAACCTCACCGAGTGGGCCGCCACCGGCGACTGGCGCCTGCTGTTCATCCACCGCGACCGGGTGCGCGCCGCCTCCACGCGGGACGTGGGGCGCGTGGCGCGGGCCTACCTGCGGCCGGCCAACCGGACGGTGGGGATGTTCATCCCCGACGCCCAGCCCGAGCGCGCCGAGATCCCGGCGGTGCCCGACGTCGCGGCGCTGGTGGCCGGCTACCGCGGCACCGAGGCGGCATCGGCAGGCGAGACGTTCGTCGCCACGGTCGAGAACATCGAGGCCCGCACCCGGCGCGTCGACCTGCCCAACGGCTTCCGCGTCGCCCTGATGCCCAAGCAGACCCGGGGCGGCACGGTGCTGGTGCAGTACGCCCAGCGCATGGGGACCGAGCGCTCCCTGACCGGCCGGGCCGCGGTCGGCAGCCTGACGGCCGGCATGCTGATGCGCGGCACCACGCGCCGTTCCCGCCAGGCGGTGACCGACGAGATCGCCCGGCTCCAGGCCCGCGTCTTCGTGGGCGGCAGCGCCACGATCGTGAACGGCAACATCGAGACCACGCGCGAGAACCTGGTGCCGGTCCTCCGCCTGCTCGGCGAGATCCTGCGCGAGCCGGCCTTCGACGCCCAGGAGTTCGAGACGCTCAAGCGCGAGCGGCTGGCCGGCCTCGAGAGCCAGCGCACCGAGCCGCAGGTGGTGGCCAGCATCGCCTTCCAGCGCCTGATGTTCCCGCGCCCGCCGGGCCACGTGCTGTACACCGAGACGATCGACGAGGCCGTGGCGTCGCTCCAGGCCGTCACGCTGGACCAGGTGCGCGCCTACTACCGCGACTTCTACGGCAACGGGGCGGGCGGGAACGTCACGGTGCTCGGCGATTTCGACCCGGCCGACGTGGAGCGGATCGTGCGGGAGCTGTTCGGCGACCGGCCCCCGCGTGAGCCCTACGCGCGGGTGCCCGTCGTGCTCAGCAGCGTCCCGGACACCACGATCCGGATCGAGACGCCCGACAAGGCCAACGCCACCATGGTCGCCGGCTTCAATTTCGAGATGCGCGACGACCACGCCGACTACCCGGCGCTGCTCCTGGGCGGCTACATGCTGGGCGGCGGGTTCCTGAACTCGCGGCTGGCCTCGCGCATCCGTCAGCGCGAGGGCCTGAGCTATGGCATCGGCGGTTCGATCACCGCGAGGCCGATCGACGCCATCGGCTCGCTCAGCGCCTTCGCCATCTACGCGCCCCAGAACGTCGGGCGCCTGGTGACCGCGTTCCGCGAGGAGATCGACCGGGCCGTGCGCGAGGGGTTCACGGCGGAGGAGGTCGACGCGGCCAAGCGCGGCTGGCAGCAGCAGCGCGACGTCGGCCGGGCCACGGACGCCCAGCTGGCCGGTTCGCTCCAGAACGGCCTGTTCCTGGGCCGCAGCCTGGTCTGGGACGCCAACCTCGAGGCGCGGGTGCGCGCCCTGACGCCGGAGCAGATCAACCAGGCCATGCGGCGCCACATCGTCCCGGCCCGCGTCAACATGGTCCTGGCCGGGGACTTCGCCCGGCACGCGGGCGCGCCGGCCGCGAACCCGGTGCCCTGAGCCGGCCGGGACGGCCGGTGGCCGCCGGAACGCACGAAGGGCCCGGCACCCGCCGGGCCCTTCGTATTGCCCCTCCTGGGATCGAACCAGGACTCTCCTGATCCAGAGTCAGGCGTGTTGCCAGTTACACCAAGGGGCAGTGAAACCGTTGTCCTGCATGGAGCTGAGGGGGATCGAACCCCTGACCTCCTCATTGCGAACGAGGCGCTCTCCCAGCTGAGCTACAGCCCCGACAACCGAGCCCTGAAAGCTAATCTGGGGCCGACCGAGCCTCAACCCGCCAACTCCGCCGTATTGGCCAGCCTTCGCCAGCCCGCCCTCCCCCTCCCTACTCCCCACTCCCCACTCCCCACTCCCCACTCCCATGGTCGGCCATCACGCCGGTCCAGTCAACCGTGCTCGGTGGGGAGCTGGTCCGCCGGGGGCGGCAGGGCCGCCGCCTCCCGCTGGCGCGCGAGCATCCGTTCGGCGAAGTCCACCCGCTCCTCCAGTTCGGCCAGCCGGTGCCGCAGTGCCTCCACGTCGCCGAGTTCGGCCCGCAGATCGGCCACCTCCTGCGCCAGCTCTTCGCCCCCGCCGGTCTTGCCGTCGATGCGCCGGCCGACGGCCTTGGCGATCGCCGGGCCCATGAACACGACCGCCATCGGCACCCCGATGAACGCGATGCCGACACCGAGAAGCTTGAAGAACTCGTCCACTCAGGTCTCCGCCGGGAACGGCACGCCGAGCACCAGGCCGTCCTTCGCGACGACGGTCTCGGGGAACACCTCGCGGGCCTCGTCCATCAGCACCCGCGGGTCGCCGGAGTAGCGGGCCGAAAGGTGCGTGAGGGCCAGCCGCCGGACACCGGCCATCTTCGCCACCTGGGCCGCCTCCTTCGCCGTGGCGTGCTGCGTCTCCCTGGCCCGCTCGGCTTCTTCCTCGCCGAACGTGGCCTCGTGGATGAGCAGGTCGGCGCCCCGGGCGGCCTCGATGGTCGCCGCGCACGGGCGGGTGTCGCCGGTGTAGACCAGCTTCCGGCCCGGCCGCCGCGGCCCGACGATCGTCTCGGGACCGACCGACGTGCCGTCGTCCAGGCTCACGGTCTCGCCGCGCTGGAGCCGGCCCCAGAGCGGACCCTCCGGCACGCCCAGCGCCCGGGCACGCTCCGGGTCGAAGCGTCCCGGGCGGTCCTGCTCGGCCAGCACCCAGCCGAGCGCGCCGCCGCCGTGCTCGACGGCGAACGTGCGGAGCTGGTACTCACCACGGTCCAGGCAGGCGCCCGCTTCGACCTCGACCACCTCGATCTCGAACGGGGAGCGTTCGACCCCGAGGCCCAGGGCGCCGGCCATCACCCGCTTGCCGCCCCGGGGGCCGTAGAACCGCATCGGCTCGGTGCGCCCCTGGAGTCCCAGCGTGCGCACCAGCCCGGTGATGCCGAGGAAGTGGTCGGCGTGATAGTGGGAGAAGAACACGTCGGACAGGGCGAACGTCACCCCGTACCGCATCATCTGGCGCTGGGTGCCCTCGCCGCAGTCGAACAGCAGGCTCTCGCCCT
>CAZJZC010000093.1:0-9803 GCA_964550365.1 uncultured Gemmatimonadales bacterium
GAACCGACGACCGCTCGATTACGAATCGAGAGCTCTACCCCTGAGCTACGGTGGCTGAAGCATGCCCTGGCTCGGATTCGAACCGAGACGCCTTGCGGCACCACCCCCTCAAGATGGCGTGTCTACCAGTTTCACCACCAGGGCGCATCAGCCCGTAAAGCTAGACGGAGGCTCGGGCGGCAGTCAACCGAGGCTCAGCGCGCGTCGAAGTTCCGGCCCACCTCGGCCCAGTTGACCACGTTCCACCAGGCGCCGACGTAGTCGGGCCGCCGGTTCTGGTACTTGAGGTAGTAGGCGTGCTCCCAGACGTCGAGGCCGAGGATGGCCTTCTTGCCTTCCATGAGCGGGGTGTCCTGGTTCGGCGTGCTCATGATGGCGAGCGTCTGGCCGTCCTGGACCAGCCAGACCCAGCCCGAGCCGAAGCGGCCGCCGGCCGCCGCCGCGAACTGCTCCTTGAACTTCGCGACGTCGCCGAACGAGGCGGCGATGGCCTTCGCCACCGCGCCGGTCGGCTCGCCGCCGGCCTTCGGCGCCATCAGCTTCCAGAACGCGCTGTGGTTCCAGTGGCCGCCGCCGTTGTTGCGCACCGCGGTGCGGATGGCCTCGGGCACCGACGAGAGGTTCGCCAGGATCTCCGAGAGCGGCTTGCTCTGCAGCTCGGGTGCCTTCTCGAGCGCGGCATTCAGGTTGTTGACGTAGGCCTGGTGGTGCTTGCCGTGATGGATGGTCATCGTCTGCGCGTCGATGTGCGGTTCGAGCGCGTCGGCGGCGTAGGGCAGGACGGGGAGGGAGTACGGATATGGCATGATGCGCCTCTCGTGTAGCGGAACGGACGATGTGCGTCGGTCCCGGTAATCTACTCACGCCCGGAACCCCGGGCTCAGCGTCCCAGCGTCTGGCGGAAGAAGGCCACCGTGCGCGGCCACGCCGCCTGCGCCGCCCGCGCGTTGGCGCCGTCGCGGCCGGCCTGGTCGCGCAGGAACCCGTGACCCGCGCCCTCGTACATCTCGACCTCGTAGCGCCTGCCCAGCTGGCGCATGGCCGCCTGGGCCGGCGGCACGGTGGCATTGACCCGCGCGTCGTCGGCGCCGTACAGGCCGAGCACCGGCGCGCGGACGGCGCCGAGCAGGCTGTCGGCCGGTGAGGAGCCGTAGTAGACGACCGCGGCCCGGAGATCGGGCCACGCGGTGGCGAACAGGAAGCTCGACGAGCCGCCCCAGCAGAAGCCCACGGCGCCGGCGCGGTCGCGCGCCGCCGGCAGGGACGTGCCGTAGCGGGCCGCTGCCTGCAGCCGCCGCTGGACCTCGGACATGCTGAGGCCGCGGATGAGGGCCACGGCGCCCTGGCGGTCCACCGACTCGCTGCCGCCGCCGCCCGGCCCCTTCCCGCTGAGCAGGTCGGGCGCCACGGCGATGAACCCGTCGGCGGCGAGCTGGTCGGCGACGTTCCGGATCCAGTCCGTGAGTCCGTAGATCTCGTGGATGACCACCACGACCGGCGCGCGGTCGCGCCGCTCGGGGTAGACCACCCAGGCCCGCAGGCTGTCGCCGGCGCCCGCGGCGACGGTGACCCACTCGCCGTGGCGGGGCGAGGCGTTCAGCCGGGCGAGCGCGCCGGCCTCGTCGGCCGGGATCTGCTGGGCCGCGGCCGCCGTTCCAGCGGCGGACGCCAGCGCGAGGGCCGCGAGGGCCCGTCCGATCGGGATGTCCATGCGCTGAAACCTGCGCCGCGCGGCCCGCGTACGCCAGTCAGGACCCGCCACGCATCGGAGCCGCCGTGAGCACCTTCATCACCGACCTCCGGTACGGCCTGCGGATGCTGGTCAGGCATCCTGGCCTCGCCGCCATCTCGATCATCGCGCTCGCGCTGGGCATCGGCCTGACGGCCACCATGTGGAGCATCACCTGGGGCGGCATCCTGCGCGGCCTGCCGTTCGAGGACGCCGACGCCATCATCCACCTGGAGCGGGCCCGACCGAGCCACGACATCGAGAGCTACGGCGTCCCCATCTCGGACTTCGTGGCCTGGCGCGAGTCCCAGCGCAGTTTCGAGGACCTCGCCGCCTACTACGACGGCACCATCAACGTCAGCGGCACCGAGGGACGGCCCGAGCGCTTCGAGGGCGGCTTCGTCACGGCCGCCACCTTCCGGCTCCTGCGGGTCCAGCCGGTGCTCGGCCGGCTGTTCACCGACGAGGAGAACCGGCCCGGCGCCCCGCCGGTGGTGATCCTCGGCTGGGACGTCTGGCAGAACCGCTTCGCCGGCGACTCGGCCGTCGTCGGCCGCACGCTGCGCGCCAACGGCCTCACCCGCGAGATCGTCGGCGTGATGCCGAAGGGGTTCCTGTTCCCCACCAATTCCTTCCTGTGGCTGCCGCTCACGGTCGACGCGGGCGCCCAGCCCTGGGGCCAGGGCACCCAGCTCGAGGTGATGGGCCGGCTCAGGCCCGGCGTGACGATGGCCGCGGCGACCACCGAGTTCGCGCTCATCTGCGCGCGGCTGGCGCAGGAGCACGTGGCCGAGAACGAGGGCGTGACGCCGATCCTGAAGCCGTTCACCGAGGAGTACATCGGCGAGGAGCCCACCATCATGCTGTGGACCATGATGGCGGCCGTGTTCGGCGTCCTCCTGCTGGCCTGCTCGAACGTCGCCAACCTGCTGCTGGCCCGCGCCGCGGCCCGCACCAAGGAGGTGGCCGTCCGTACCGCGCTGGGGGCGAGCCGCTGGCGCATCGTCAATCAGCTGCTGACCGAGTCGCTGGTGCTCTCGGGCATCGGCGCCCTGCTCGGCATCGGCATCGCCTGGGTCGGCACCCGCCTGTTCACCAACGCCATCGCCGACACCGAACCGCCCTTCTGGATCGACATCCGGCTCGACGGCGTGGTGCTGGGCTTCACCCTCGCCATCACCCTGCTGGCCGCGCTCATCAGCGGCGTCCTGCCGGCGCTCCAGGCCACCCGCACCAGCGTCAACGACGTGCTGAAGGACGAGAGCCGCGGCAGTTCGAGCCTGCGACTGGGCCGGTTCAGCCGCGCGCTGGTGGTGGCGGAGCTGGCGCTGTCGGCGGCCCTGCTGGTCGGCGCGGGGTTCATGATCCAGAGCGTGGTGCGGCTCTCGCGCTTCGACTACGGCGTGCCGACCGCGAGCGTGTTCACCGCCCGCGTCGGGCTGTTCGAGTCCACCTATCCCGATTCGGCCAGCCGGGCGCGCTTCTGGGCCGAGCTGGAAGGGCGGCTCCAGAGCCTGCCGGGTCAGCGCGGCGCGGCCCTGCAGACGACCCTGCCGGGCCTCGGCGGCTGGAGTCAGCCGTTCGCGCTCGAGGGCCAGACCTACGAGCACGACCGCGACTTCCCCAACACCCGGCGTTCGGCCGTGACGCCGGGCTGGTTCACGGTCTACGACGTCGCCGCGCTCGAGGGCCGCGTGCTCGGCCCGGGCGACGTGGCCGGCGCCCTGCCGGTCGCCGTGGTCACCCGCGGCTTCGCGACGTCGCAGTTCGGCACCGCGTCGGCCGTCGGCCGCCGGGTGCGCATCGGCGATACCCGCTTCCAGGGGCCCTGGCTGACCATCGTCGGCGTGGTGCCCGACGTGTGGTTCGACGGCACCGATGACACGCCCCTGCGCCGGGCCATCATCACGCCCATCGCCCAGGACGATTACCGGTTCCTCAGCATCGCCGTGGCGGCGTCGGGCGACCCGATGAGCCTGGCCGGACCGGTGCAGGCGGCGGTGAACGCCGTGGATCCCGACCAGCCCATCTACTTCCCGCGCACGCTGGCCTCCGCCATCAGCCAGAACGGCTGGTTCTACAGCGTCTTCGGCACGCTGTTCATGGTGTTCGGGGCGGCCGCGCTGTTCCTGGCCACGGTGGGCGTCTACGGCGTGATGAGCTTCTCGGTCTCGCGCCGCACCCAGGAGGTGGGCGTGCGCATGGCGCTCGGCGCCGCCGGCCGCGACGTGCTGCGGATGTTCCTGCGGCAGGGGGCACGGCAGGTGAGCGTCGGCCTGGCCCTCGGCCTGGTGCTGGCGTATTTCCTGTCGCAGGGCCTGACGGTCGTGATGTTCCAGGTGGACACCAAGAGCCCGCTGATGTACGCGACGGTCGGCCTCGCCCTGGCGCTCACCGGCCTGCTGGCCACGCTCATCCCGGCGCGCCGCGCTACGCGGGTCCAGCCGATGGACGCCCTGCGGTACGAGTGAGCGGCGGCCCGCTCAGCGGGCCATGCGCATGAGCGCGTCCCACTGCGCCGCGCTCACCGGCACCACGCTGAGCCGCGGCGCGCGCACCAGGGGGCTGTCCCTGAACGCCGGCGCCGCCTTGATGGCGGCCAGCGTGACCGGCGTCGCCAGCGCCCTGCCCGCCTTGAGCGGCACCACCGCCAGCCGGCCCGTCGCGTCCTTCGGATCGGGCCCCGGCGCGCCCGCCACCTCCGCCAGCCCGACGCAGGCCTTCTCCTTGCCGGTGTGGTAGATGCACACCAGGTCGCCCTTCGCCATCGACCGGATGTTCCTCACCGCCACGGGATTGCTCACGCCGTCCCATACGGTGGTCTTCTCCGCCACCAGGCGGTCGAAGGCGTAGGTCGTCGGCTCGGTCTTCAGTATCCAGCAGGCCATGGCTCCTCAGCGCTCGGGCAATGTCGCGCGGGCCCAGTCCCAGCCCTCGAGCCCGTTGGGGAATACCGCCTTCACCGCCACGCTCCACCCGGCGCGCGCGCCCGGCAGCACCGCCCGCGGCCCGCGCACCGTGACGGTGCGCAGGGTCGGCGTCGCCGGCGGGCCGTAGCTCACGCGGTAGGAGGCCACGCCGCTCTCGACGGCGGGCCGCCAGGTGGCCACCGCATGCTCGTTCTCCCACGCCGCGGCCAGGCCCGTCAGGCGCGAGGGGCTGGACGCCATGAGCATCAGCGAGGCGACGGTCGTCTTCGCCACTTCGCCCACCAGCCGCTGGTCGATGGTCTCCAGCACGTCGTGGCTCTGGTGGTAGTGCGGGTTGCCGAGGATCGGGTAACTGCCGATGCCGCCGACGATGTCGCCGTACGCCTCGTAGTAGGCGTGCGCGTCGGTGTTCTGGTAGTAGCGTGAATCGTAGGTCACCAGGCCGGTGAACAGGAACGCCGCCGCGTGCTGGAGGTCGCGCAGGCCGTCGTTCGAGTAGCGGATGGTGTTGTCCAGCCGGTGGTCGTTGCGGAAGCCGACCATGTCGTTGTTCAGCGCGCCCACGACGCGGACGCTGTCGGCCACCGCCTGGCGGACGAACCAGCGGCTGCCGAGCAGGCCGCCCTCCTCCCCGGTGAAGAAGGCGAACCGGATGGTGGCCCGCTGGGGCCGGCCGGCCAGGACCCGGGCCGCTTCGAGCAGGGCGCTGGTGCCCGAGGAGTTGTCGTCGGCGCCGGGACCGCCCTCCACGGAGTCGAAGTGGCTGCTGACCACGTAGGTCAGATCGGGATCGGCGGTGCCGCGCAGGGTGGCGATGACGTTGGCCGAGCGCACGCCGGGCCGCGCCTCGAACTCCTGGAGCACCGGCTCGTAGCCGAAGCCGCGCAGCTGGGCCGCCAGGTACTCGGCGGCCAGGCGGTTGCCGGGACGGGTGATGAACTTCGAGTCGAACGCGAACAGCGCGTGGGCGTAGCGGTCGATGCGCGGCACCGACACGTCGGCCGTCGCGGCGCGCACCGCCGGCGCGATCGGCGCGAACATGCGCTGGCCCCGCGCCCGCAGGTCGCGCTCGGCCGCCAGCGCGGCGCGCACGCGGGCCAGGACGTCGGCCACGCCGACGCGCCGCTCGAGGTCCACGAGGTACACGCCGCGCTCCGGCGAGACGGTGTTGCCGTCGCGGTCGGCCACCACCAGGATGCGCGCGCCGTCGGGGCTCGGCGCCCAGGCGTATTCCTGCGCCACGGTCCGCACCGTGTTGTTGTGGAAGAGCCGGGTGCGCGCGCCGGTCCCGAGGTCCAGCAGGTAGCTCCGGCGGTGGCGCGCCTCGCCGACCTTCCCGAGCAGCAGGCCGTCGTTCAGGAACTGCGGGAACAGGTCGTGCTGGATCTCGCGCGTCAGCCGGCGCGGGCCGGCGAGCGACGCGTCCCACAGGTACAGCTCCCAGTCCTCACGCGGCATCATCTGGAACGCGACGCGCGCCCCGTCGGGCGACAGCGCCGGAGAGGCGAGCGGGCGGCCGCTGCGGACCACGGTCCGGGGCAGGCCCTCGCGCAGGGCCAGCAGCACGATGGCGGCCGAGTCGCCGTCGCGGCCGACCCAGGCCAGCACCCGGCCGTCGGCCGAGAGCGCCGGCGCGGCGCCCGGCGCCACGAAGGTGCTGCCGTCGGCGCGGCGGACGCCCACGCGATCGCGGTCGATGGTGTAGACCAGCCCGCCGGCCACGGCGGCGACCAGCATCTTGCCGCCCGGACCCTGGGTCATCACCGCCGGGCTCGCGGGGCCGAGGGCATGGATGTTGGCCGTGGTGTCGCCGTCGGTGGCGGCCGAGGCGTAGAGCGTGCCGTCGGGCCCGTAGGCCAGCACCCGGGGACGCAGGCCCGGGGTCGGGATGGTCCGCTCCGTCCCGTCGGCCAGCGCCCGGTCGCGCACCACGCCCTCGGCGCCGATCCAGGCCGCGAAGCCCTCGCCGGGCGCGAACACCAGGCCGAAGCCCGCGACCTCGGCCACCGGGTTCAGCGCGCCGCCGTCCCACCGGTACACCTGGGTCCGGCGCGCGGCGCCCGCGCCGCGCTCCACGGCCGCGTAGCGCCCGGCGGGGCTCCAGCGCACCGCGCGCCCGTCGGCCGCCACGTCGGTCGTCAGGTACAGCTCGCCGGTGAGCAGGGCCGCACGCTCGAGCCAGCGGTGGGGGTCGGGACCCGCGAGCAGCCGTTCGAGCCGCGCCAGCGCCTCGGGGTAGTCCCCCTCGTCCCACGCGACGCTGAGCGAATCCCAGGCCGGATCGGGCGCCTGCGCCCGGAGCGGCGCGGCCGCCGCGCCGAGGACCAGCGCGAGGATGAGCGGGCGTGGCAGGCGGGGACTCACGGGCGTTCCTCCGGCGGCGGATCGCCGGACGCGGCGCGCGACCCGGCGGGACGGTGCTATCATACGAACCTGCTCGTAGCATACGCGACGGGAGGAGCGGATGCGAGTCGCCGTCGGCACCAGCGGCTACGCCTACAAGGAATGGAAAGGGAGCTTCTATCCGGCCGAGCTGAGACCGGACGGTTTCCTCGCGTTCTACGCCTCACGCCTCTCCACGGTCGAGATCAACAACACGTTCTACCGCATGCCGACCGAGAAGCTGCTGCTCCAGTGGGCCGCGCAGGTGCCCGAGTCGTTCACGTTCGTCCTGAAGGCCTCGCAGGCCATGACGCACCGCAAGCGGCTCAAGGACTGCGCCGAGGAGGTCGGCTACTTCCTGCGTACCGCGAACGTCCTCGGCCCGCGGCTCGGTCCGACGCTGTTCCAGCTGCCGCCGAACCTCAGGAAGGACCTGCCGCGCCTGCGCGAGTTCCTGGCGCTGGTGCCGATGACCTGGCGCGCGGCGTTCGAGTTCCGCCACGCCTCCTGGTTCGACGAGGAGGTCTACGCCGCCCTGCGCGAGCGCAACGCGGCGCTGGTCGCCGCCGACACCGATCCCGAGGAGCGCGAGCTCGCGGTGCCGCTGGTGCCCACCGCCGACTGGGGCTACCTGCGGCTGCGGCGGAAGGACTACGACGAGGCGGCCCTGCGCGCCTGGGCCGCGCGGGTCCGGGCGGCTCCCTGGACCGACGCCTGCGTATTCTTCAAGCACGAGGACGAAGGCGCCGGGCCGCGCCTCGCGGCCGCCTTCCGCACCCTGATGGAGACGTGATGATCGATCCCCGGTTCACCCAGCTCGCCACCTGGACGCTCCCCGGCCTCGCCGCGCTCGGCGGCCTCGCCCTCGGCCTCCTGGTGCGCCGGACCGTCATGACCCGACTGGCGCGCGCCGCCGCGAAGTCCGAGTTCAAGTACGACGACGTGCTGGTGGACGCCGTGAAGGGACCCGTGGTGCTGTGGTTCGTCCTCATCGGCGTGCGCATCGCCCTGCGGCTGCTGCCGCTGGAAAGCCGGCTGGACCTCCTGCTCGGGAAGATCGTCCTGGTGCTGGGCATCTTCTCGGTGGCCTGGGCCGTCGCCCGGTTCATCGAGGGCGCCCTCAAGGCCGGCGCCGGCGACGGCGCCCTGCCCGGCGTCAGCCTCCTGGCCAACGTCGGCAAGGCCGTCGTCTACATCGTCGGCGCCCTCATCGTGCTCCAGGGACTGGGCATCTCGGTCACGCCGATCATCACCGCCCTCGGCGTCGGCGGACTGGCCATCGGCCTGGCGCTCCAGGACACCCTCACCAACTTCTTCGCCGGCATCCGGATCCTGGCGGCCGGGAAGATCAGGCCGGGCGACTTCATCCGGCTGGAGAGCGGCCAGGAAGGCCTCATCATGGACATCAGCTGGGCCCAGACCACCATCCAGCAGCTGCCCAACAACATCGTGATCGTGCCGAACTCGAAGCTGGCCACCGCCATCACCACCAACTTCTCCCTGCCCCAGCCGGAGCAGGCCGTGGTCCTCCAGGTGGGCGTGAGCTACGCCAGCGACCTGGAGCACGTCGAGCGGGTCACCATCGAGGTGGCGCGGCAGGTCCAGCAGGAGGTGGAGGGCGCGACCAGGACCCACGAGCCGTGGATCCGCTATCACACGTTCGGCGATTCGAGCATCAACTTCAACGTCTCGCTGCGCGCCGACGAGCACGCCAACCGGTTCCCGATCGTCCACGCCTTCATCAAGCGGCTGCACGCGCGCTACCGGTCCGAAGGCATCGAGATCCCGTTCCCGATCCGGACGGTGATCATGAAGCCCGACGGCGGGGGCTGAATCCCCGGCGGCGCCGGGCCGCGCGCGGGCGGCCCTCCGGCCGCACTCAGCGCGCCAGCATCCACTCGGCGGCGGCGCCCGCCAGTTCCTCCATGACCTCGCCGGGCCCGCGGCCCGCCGCCTTGCGCACCGCGAACGAGTGGTCCGCTCCCTCGACCAGCCGCAGGGTGGCGCGCGGACGCAGGCCGTCCACGACCGGCTCCAGGAGGTCGAGCCTCGCGAAGTCGTCGCGGGTCCCCTGGAGGAACAGCATCGGGACCGCGACGCCGGCCAGGTGGTCGGCGCGCGAGGTGCCCGGCTTGTCCGGCGGATGCAGCGGGAACCCCAGGAACACCAGGCCGCGCACGCCGGCCAGCGGCTCCTGCGCCTGCGCCGTGGAGGTCATCCGTCCGCCGAACGACTTGCCGCCGGCGAACCGCGGCAGGCCCGGCGCCACGCCCTCCGCGGCCGCCACGGCCTCCCGCACCCGGGCCGCCGCGACGGCCGGCGGGTCGGGCCGCCGCGATCCCTGCTCCATGTAGCCGAACTCGTACCGGAGCGTGGCGACGCCGTGGACCGCGATCGCCGCGGCGAAACGCTCCATGAACGGGTGCCGCATGCCCGCCCCCGCCCCATGCGCCAGCACCAGCAGGGCCCGGGCGCCCCCGGGCACCACGGCCAGGTGATTCACTTCTTCTTCCGCGCGGCCTTGCGGCGCCGGACCCGGTGGTGCAGGCGTTCGAGCGCACCGGGCAGGTCGGGCCTGAGGTCCAGCACCTCGGCCATCGGGTCCTGCTTCAGCTTCTTCATCCGCGCCGGCACGGTGCGGATGGTGAAGTCGGCCAGCGCCAGCTTCGGCGTGACCTCCTTCCACCTGAGCGGCGCCGAGACCAGCGCGCCGGGCACCGGGCGCACGCTGAAGGGCGCGGCGAGCAGGCGGCCGTGCCCGT
>CAZJZC010000094.1:0-9718 GCA_964550365.1 uncultured Gemmatimonadales bacterium
CGAAGAATATTTGCTGCAAGAGTTACCGCGCGGAAACTTCCGCCGCAGCTTGCGCTTGCCCAGCGAATTGGACGCCGACAAAGCCGAAGCCAAAATTGAGCATGGTTTGTTAACCTTGCGGGTTCCCAAAGCTGAAAGCGCCCGCCCACGCACCATTAAAGTTTCGGTTAATTAAAGATAGTTTATTTGCTCCATAGAGACGCCTGCCAAGGCGTCTCTATCGTTTAATCAGTTACAATACGCTCAATACCCCCATGGAGAATAAGTATGCGAACTGCAAAATTAATTTTAATTGTTGCGCTTTTTCTAACGGCTTGTGCACCCTCTGCGGCACCCGAAGCCAGTAGTACTGCCGAGCCGTTGGCAACAGAAGTTCCAGCCACCGCGGTGGTGAGCCCAACCCCGGGCTTGCCTTTGGCTGTTTTGGTCATCGGCTACGTGGGCTACGAGGAGGGCGGCCAGCTGTCCGAGGCGGTGCGCCGGCGCCCCTACAGCGTGGTGCTGTTCGACGAGATCGAGAAGGCGCACGCGGACGTGTTCAACGTCCTGCTGCAGATCCTGGACGACGGCCGGTTGACGGATTCCCAGGGGCGGGTGGTGGACTTCCGCAACACGGTCATCATCATGACCAGCAACATCGGCGGCCAGTGGATCCTGGAGCAGGGGGCCGACGACTGGGCGGCGGTCGAGGCGCGGGTGCGCGAGGCCCTGCGCGCCCATTTCCGCCCGGAGTTCCTCAACCGCGTGGACGACACCATCGTGTTCCGCCAGCTCGCGCCGGCGGACCTCGAGCGCATCGTCGACCTCCAGCTGACGCGCGTCGCGGCGCTGATGGCCGAGCGCAAGATCACGCTCGACGTCTCGCCCGAGGCGAAGCGCCTGCTGGCCAGCGACGGCTACGACCCGGCGTTCGGCGCGCGACCGCTGAAGCGGAGCATCCAGCGCCTGCTCCAGAACCCGCTGGCGCTGGCGGTCCTGGAGGGCCGCTACGGCGAGGGCGACACGGTGCGGGTGGACCGGGACGGCACGGCGCCGTCGCTCACGTTCGCGAAGGCCGGGACGTCGTCCGCGCGTGCGTAGACCGTCGGGTCAGCGCGAACGGCAGCACGACGTGCACGGCATGCGCCTGGCGCTCGAGGAGGCGCAGGCGGCCGGCGCCTGCGGGGAGGTGCCGGTCGGCGCGGTGCTGATGCGCTTCGACGAGGTGCTGGCGCGCGGCCGCAACCGGATGAAGGGGCTGGCCGACCCGCGGCGCCATGCCGAGGTGGACTGCCTCGACGCCGCGGCGGATCGCGGCCACCGGGGGGTGGCCGCGTTCGAGGACTGCACGCTCTACGTCACGCTGGAGCCGTGCGCCATGTGCGCCGGGGCGCTGGTGCTGGCGCGCCTGCCGCGCGTGGTCTTCGGCGCCTGGGACGAGAAGGCCGGCATGGCGGGCTCGCTGCACGACCTGCTGCGGCACCCGCGGCTCAATCACCGGGCCGAGGTCGTCGGCGGCGTGCTGGCGGAGGAGTGCGCGGCGCTGCTGTCGGGGTTCTTCGCCGGCCGCCGGCCCGACGGGGGCCGCTAGCCGCCGGCAGGCTCCAGGACGCCCCGCACCGCGGCGAGCAGCTGCTCCACGCTCCAGGGCTTGGCGAGGTAGGGCACCGTCGGGTCGAGCGGCTCGGCCTCGCCGTCGCTGCGCGCGTAACCGCTGGTGAAGACCACGGGCACGGTCTTCCCGGCGCCCCGCAGCGTGTCGCGCAGCGCCGGCCCGCCCATGCGCGGCATCACGACGTCGGTCAGGATGACCGCGACCAGGTGTTCGTGCTCCCGGAAGAGCTGCAGGGCCTCGAGGCCGTCGGCCGCCGCCAGGACCCGGTAGCCGTGGCGCTCGAGCACCCGCTGGGCGACGCGCCGGATGGGCTCCTCGTCCTCGACCACCAGCACCGTCTGGCCGTGATGCAGGGCCCGCGAGCGGCGCGGCGCGGCGCCGGCGACCGCGGCGCGCCGGGTCTGCGGGACGTACAGCGTCGCCGTCGTGCCGGCGCCGGGCGCGCTGTGCACCTGCACGTAGCCGTTGTGCTGCTTCATGAGCCCGTAGACCATGGCGAGTCCGAGGCCGGAGCCGGCGCCGGGCGGCTTGGTCGTGAAGAACGGCTCGAACACCCGCAGGCGGGTCGCCTCGTCCATGCCCAGGCCGGAGTCGCGCACGTCGATGGCGACGTACTCGCCCGGCACGCCCCAGCCGTGCTCGGTGGCGAAGGCCTCGTCGAGCGGGGCGCGCCGGACCGCCAGGCGGATCTCGCCGTTCTCGGCGATCGCATCGCGGGCGTTGGTCGCCAGGTTCAGCAGCACCTGCTGGAGCGCGCCGGCATCGGCGAGCACGGCCGGCAGGCCCGGCTCCACCGCCGCGAGGATGGTGATGCGCTCGGGGAGCAGCCGGCGCAGAACCTCCACCATGTCCGTCACCAGCGCGCCGACGTCCACCGGTTCCATGACCAGGCGTTCGCGCCGGCTGAAGCCGAGCAGTTTCTTGACCAGCTCACTGCCGCGGGCGGCCGCATCCTGGATCTCCAGCAGATCGGAGCGGGTCTGGGCCATGGACGCGGGCAGGGCGGAGGCGATCAGCTCGGTGTTGGCCAGGATGGTGGTGAGCAGGTTGTTGAAGTCGTGGGCGACGCCGCCCGTCACCAGGCCCAGCGCTTCCATCTTCTGGGCGGTCCGGAGCTGGTGCTCCAGGTGGCGGCGCTCGGTGACGTCCTCCGCGACCATCTCCCAGGCCTGCACCGAGCCCGCGGCGTCCCGGACCGGCCGCCCCGAGAGCCGGACGGCGATCCGGGAGCCGTCCTTGCGGCGCCAGTCGACGTCCACGCCGCTGACGCGGTCCGTGGTCTCGTAGCGGCGCATCAGCGCCTCCCGCACGTCGGGCTCGACGTAGACGTCGGCCGCCAGGTCGAGCCCGGCCAGTTCGTCGGCGTCATCGTAGCCGAGCATGGCGACCAGCGCCGGGTTCACCGTGAGGAACCGCCCCTCGCGGCTGGACCGGAAGATGCCGACGGGGGCCTCCTCGACCAGCGCGCGGTAGTGGGCCTCCGAGCGCTCCAGGGCGCCCTCGGCGTGACTGCGGGCCGTGACGTCCAGCGCGATGCCGGCGCATCCGATGATGCCGCCGTCCCCGGAGAGCGGCATGACCGTGGCGTGCCAGGTGGCGCCGCCGAAGGCGATCTCGAAGGCCGCGGACTCACCGGCGAGGGCGCGGCGGTGCGCGCGCAGCGCGGCGTGCTCGGGGTCGCCGGTCCCGAGGTACTCACCGATGGACATGCCGCGCACCTGGTCGGGCTCCAGCCCGAGCGTCGCCAGCCCGGCGCCGGCGGACGAGGTGAAGCGCAGGTCCCGGTCGGTGGTCCAGACCACGGCAGGCAGCCGCTCGACGAGGCGCGTGACCGCCTCGAGGTAGGGCCTGCCGGATCGGTGCGGCGTGTCGGGTGCGGCCACGATGCTCCACGAAGGTGAAGACGAACGCCCGAGTATCCCGCGTCGCGCGCCCGACCGCAAGTGGCCGGCGCCCGGCGGCGCCCGGCGGCGTGTTCCAGGGGCCCCGCGTGACGTGCCGCCTCGCGTCGCGTGGCGTTTCACGGCCCGCGTAGGTAGGTTTCGCGGCTTGCTGGACAGGTGGCCGAGTGGTTGAAGGCGCCGGTCTCGAAAACCGGTGTGCCGGTAACGGTACCGTGGGTTCGAATCCCACCCTGTCCGTTCGCTGGACCCGCACTCCCCGGATGGGTGGCCGAGCGGTTGAAGGCGCACGCCTGGAAAGCGTGTGGGCTCCACAAGGGCCTCGTGGGTTCGAATCCCACCCCATCCGCTCGGGTCCATGATCGTCGTCGTCCTGCATCAGCCCCAGGAACTCGTGAACATCGCGCACGTCGTGCGCGCGATGAAGAACTTCGGCGTGCGTGACCTGCGGCTGGTCGCGCCGCGGGAGTACGACGCCTGGCGCATCGAGGGCGTGGCGCACCGGACCGGCGACGTGCTGGAGCGGGTCGTGATCCACGACGACCTGGACGCCGCGCTGGCCGACTGCATCCACATCGTCGGCTACTCGGCCCGTGACCGGACGGCCAAGCGCAACCGCCAGCGGCCGCGCGAAGCCGCGGCGGAGCTGGTGGCCGCCGCCGCCGACGGCCCGGTCGCCCTGCTGTTCGGTCGCGAGGACACCGGCCTCGACAACGCGGCGCTCGACCGCTGCCACCGGGTGGTCACCATCCCCACGGCGGCCGAATACGCCTCGCTCCAGCTGGGGCACGCCGCCGCCATCGCCCTGTACGAGCTGGCCCTGGCGCAGGGCGCGGAGGCGCGGCCGTTCCGCCCGCCCCGCCGGGCGGCGCCGCCGGCCCCGGCGGCGATGCTCGAACGCCTGTTCACCGACGTCGAGCGGGCGCTGGATGCGGTGGACTTCTTCCGGACGCGCGAGCGGGAGCTGATCCTGCGGTCGGTCCGCGGCGTGGTGCTGCGGGTGCCGCTGGACCAGCGCGAGGCGATGCTGCTCAGGGCCATGGCGATCGAGGTGGCGAAACGCCTTGGGCGCTGAACGGCCGCGGCTACCATCCCCCGCGCCGGGCCCTTACCTTTCAACCCCAGATGCCCACCGCCGAACGCACGCTCCTGCTTGACGATCGCGGCATCGCCGCCGCGCTCCAGCGGATGGCGTCGGACATCCTCCGTCAGACCCCGGCGCGCGAGCGGCTGGTGCTGGTCGGCATCCAGCGCCGCGGCGTCGAACTCGCCGCCCGGCTGGCGGCGGCGCTCGGCAGCGACGCGGCCCCGGTGCCGCGCGGCGCGCTCGACATCACCCTCTACCGCGACGACCTGGAGACGGTCGGTCCCCGGCCCATCGTGGGCGAGACCCACCTGCCGGTGGACCTCGACGGACGCCACGTCTGGATCGTGGACGACGTCCTGTTCACCGGCCGCACCGTGCGCGCGGCGCTCGACGAGCTGGCGGACTTCGGCCGGCCGGCGCGCATCGGCCTGGCCGTCCTGGTGGATCGCGGCGGCCGCGAGCTGCCCATCCAGGCCGACGTGGTGGGCGAGCGGGCGGCGACCGGGCCGGGCGACCGCGTCGAGGTGCTGGTCGCCGAGCTCGACGGCCGCGACGCCGTGGAGCTGGTCCGCGGAGCCCGGGCATGAGCCGCTCGCTCGGCAAGGACCTGCTGGGGCTCGAGCCGCTGGGCGCCGAGCAGATCCGCCTGATCCTCGACACCGCCGAGCCGTTCAAGGAGGTCTCCGAGCGCGCCATCAAGAAGGTGCCGGCGCTGCGCGGCAAGACCATCGTGAACCTGTTCTTCGAGGCCTCGACGCGCACCCGCATCTCCTTCGAGTTCGCCGAGAAGCGCCTCAGCGCGGATACCGTGAACGTGGCGGCCAGCGGCAGCTCGGTGAGCAAGGGCGAGACGCTGGTGGACACGGCGCGCAACCTCGAGGCCATGCGGATCGACATGGTGGTCATCCGGCACGGTTCCTCGGGCGCGGCGAAGTTCCTGGGCGACCGCATCGAATCGAACGTGGTCAACGCCGGCGACGGCAAGCACGAGCATCCGACGCAGGGCCTGCTCGATCTGCTGACCATCCGCGATCACCGGCCCATCGCCGGCACCCGCGTGTGCATCGTGGGCGACGTGCTGCACTCGCGGGTGGCGCGCTCGAACATCTGGGGCCTGCTCAAGCTCGGCGCCGAGGTGGCGGTGTGCGGGCCGCAGTCGCTGCTGCCGCGCGGCGTGGACCAGCTGGGGGTCACCGTGTTCCGGCGCGTCGAGGAGGCCATCGAGTGGGCCGACGTGCTCAACGTGCTGCGGCTCCAGCTCGAGCGCATGGAGGCCGGGTACATCCCGAGCCTGCGCGAGTACTACCGGGTGTTCGGGGTGACCCAGGAGCGCCTGGCGCGCGCGCCGCGCGACCTGCTCATCCTCCATCCGGGGCCCATGAACCGGGGCGTCGAGATCGATTCGCGCGTGGCCGACGGCCCGCATTCCCTGATCCTCAACCAGGTGACCAACGGCGTGGCGATCCGGATGGCGGTGCTCTACCTCCTCGCGGGCGGCCGGCCGGAGCTGGCCGAGGCGGCCAAGGGCGGAGGCGACCGGTGAGACCGGTCGTCGTGCGGGGCGGGCGCGTCGTCGATCCCTCGCGCGGGCACGACGCGCCCGCCGACGTGGTGCTCGAGGGCGGCCGGATCGCGGCCGTGGGGCAGGGACTCGGCACGCCGGACGGCGCCGAGGTGCTCGACGCGACCGGCTGCGTGGTGGCGCCGGGGTTCGTGGACCTGCACGTGCACCTGCGGGAGCCGGGCCGCGAGGACGCCGAGACGGTGGCCACCGGCGCGCGCGCGGCCGTGGCCGGCGGCTTCACGTCGATCTGCGCCATGCCGAACACCGACCCGGTGTGCGACAACCAGGCGGCCGTGGGCTTCGTGCTGGCCCAGGCCCGCCGCGCCGGGACCGCGCGCGTGTACCCGATCGGCGCCGTGTCGCTCGGCCAGCGGGGCGAGCAGATGACCGAGTTCGGCGAACTGGTCGCGGCCGGCGCGGTCGCGGTGTCGGACGACGGCCGGCCGGTGGCCACGGCGCACCTGATGCGCACCGCGCTGGAATACGCGCGCAGCTTCGGCATCCCGGTGATCGACCACTGCGAGGACCGCTCGCTCACGTCCGGCGCCACCATGCACGAGGGCCTCACCAGCTCGCGGCTGGGGCTCAAGGGGTGGCCGCGGGCCGCCGAGGACGTGATCGTGGCGCGCGACATCGCCCTGGCGGAGTTCACCGGGGGACACGTGCACCTGGCGCACATGAGCACCGCGGGCGCCGTGGCCATGATCCGCGAGGCCAAGACCCGCGGCGCCAACGTCACGGCCGAGGTCACGCCGCATCACCTGGTGCTGACGGACGTGTGCTGTGAGGGATACGACACCAACGCCAAGATGAACCCGCCGCTGCGGGAGGACGCCGATCGCGAGGCGCTCAAGCAGGGACTGAAGGACGGCACGATCGACTGCATCGCCACCGATCACGCGCCGCACCCCTACGACGCCAAGGAGGCGGCGTTCGACGACGCGCCGTTCGGCGTCGTCGGCCTCGAGACGGCCCTCGGGATCTGCCTGGCCGAGCTCGTCGAGCCCGGGCTGCTGACGCTCGGCGAGCTGATCCGGCGCCTGGCCACCCGTCCGGCGGAACTGGCGCACCTCGACGCCGGGACCCTGCGGCCGGGCGCCCCGGCCGACGTCGTGGTGTTCGACCCGTCGGCGCCCTGGACGGTCGAGCCGGCGGCCTTCTTCTCGCGCAGCCGCAACACGCCGTTCGCGGGCCGGGACCTGCGCGGCCTGGTGCGCTGGACCCTGGTCGGCGGGGCCGTCGTCCACCGTCAGGGCGACCGGGCCGGCGTGCCAGTGTGACGTACGACCTTTCGGTGGCCGGGGGCAGGAGCCCATAATGAACGGTTCTGGGCAGGAGGACGGGATGAGTCGCAGGAACCGCACCACGCTGGCCACGGTCGAGAAGCTGATCGAGCAGCGGCGCCAGTATCAGGACTGGCTCGCCAAGCTCGGTACCGGCGACACCAAGGACATGCCCGCGCACGTCGTCGAGCGGGTCCGGAACGATTACCGGGCCCGGCTCACGTCGGTCATGAGCGAGCTGGCCGAGCACACCGACGCCCTGCGCGAGGCGCTGACGGAGGCCGAGGAACGGTTCGACGGCCTCGAGTCCCAGCAGGGCGCCAAGCAGGATGAACTGGCCGAACTCAGGCTGCGCCAGCACGTCGGCGAGCTCGATCAGGCCCGTTTCGAGGAGGAGAGTCGCGCGCTCCAGGCCGCGCTCGACGGCCTGCGCAAGGACCTCGCGTCGGCCCGGCGCGACATCGAGCGGTACGAGGAGATCCTCGATGTCATCGCCGAGGACGAGGAGAAGGAGACACCGGCGAGCGCGGTGAAGGCTGCGGCCGAACCGGAGCCCGAGCCCCCGCCGCCCCCCCCGCCGCCGCCGCCTCCTCCTCCTCCCGCCGCGACGCGGGAGCCCGAGAAGCCGCCGGCCCCGAAGGCCGAGCCCAGGCCGCGCGAGGAGCCGAAGGTCGCCGCGGCGCCCGCCCCGAGGGCCGCCGCCGAGGACGAGCTGGAGTTCCTGCGGTCGGTGACGTCGGCCATGCCCCCGGCCCGGACGGCGCGCGTCAGCAAGGGCGGCGAGAAGGTCGAAGCCAAGGCGGCGCCGCCGCCGCCGGCGCCCGAGCGGCGTGCCGAGGCGGCACCCGCGGCCGTGTCCATCGACCCGGCGCCGCATCTCATCGACCTGGCGCCCGTGAAGGACGCCGCGCCCGCGCCGGCGCCGGCGGCAAAGACGAAGCCCGCCGAGGAAGCGGCGGGCCTCAAGTGCGGCGAATGCGGGACGGCGAACCGTCCCACCGAATGGTATTGCGAGAAGTGCGGCGCGGAGCTGGCGGCGCTCTAGCCGCCGTCGCCTAGGCCTTCGCCAGGCGCTTGACCAGCCGGGACTTCTTGCGGGCCGCGGCGTTGCGGTGGACGATGCCCTTGCGCGCCGCCTTGTCCAGCGCGACGATGGCCGAGGCCACCGACTCCTTCGTCGGTTCCGTGCGGGCCTTCTTGACGGCGGTTCGCACGGCCGAGCGCTGGGCCCGGTTGTGCTCGGTGCGCGCCTTGGTCTGGCGCATGCGCTTCTTGGCGGACTTGATCCTGGGCACGAACGACTCCGGTAGAGACGCGACGGCAGCCGAAGGGATTTCGACTACTCATTAACTCCAAGCAAGCCACTAGTTTACCCAGGGTTCGGCGCTTTGACAAGGGTCGCTGGGGCGGCTAGGTTTCCCGGCTTCGTGGCTGAATTCCTTCTCGTCCTGCCCGTGCTGCTCTTCTCGGTCGTCGCCCACGAGTATGCCCACGCGTGGACGGCCTACCGCGAGGGCGATGACACCGCCTTTCGCCAGGGCCGGCTGACGCTGAACCCGATGGTCCATCTCGATCCGTTCGCCAGCGTGGTGGTGCCGGTGGCCCTGTGGCTGCTGTCGAACGGCGCCTTCACCTTCGGCGCCGCGCGGCCGGTGCCGGTGGTGCCGGCCAATTACCGGCGCCCGGTGCGGGGCGACCTCATCGTCTCATCGGCCGGTGTCGCGGCCAACATCGTGCTCGCCGTGCTGGCCATGGGCCTCTACGTGCTGGTGGGGGTCGCCGGCCGCGCCAGCGGGGCGGACGTCTTCGCCACGCTCCAGCGCATGGCGTCGGCGGGGATCTCGCTCAACATCCTGCTGGCGTTCTTCAATCTCCTGCCGCTGCCGCCGCTCGACGGCTCGCATCTCATGGTCCACGCCCTGCCGCCCGGCTGGCGCGCGGGCTACCGCGCCGTCGGCCGCTACGGCCTGCTGGTGATGATGCTGGCGCTGTTCGTGGCGCCGCGGGCCTGGGACACGGTGCTGTGGCCGGTGAGCCGACTGAACGACCTGGCCGCCGTGGCGCTGGCGCCGTACGCGCTGGCGGCGCCGTGAGCGCGCTGCCCCCGATCGCGCCGGCGGACTCCGGCTTCACGGTGCAGCTGGAGCGGTTCTCCGGCCCGCTCGACCTGCTGCTGCATCTGATCCGCCGCGAGGAGATCGACATCTGGGACATCCCCATCGCCCGGATCGCCGACCAGTTCCTGGCGGCGATCGGCGCCATGGGGCTCGACGAGGCGGCCGAGTACCT
>CAZJZC010000095.1:0-9656 GCA_964550365.1 uncultured Gemmatimonadales bacterium
TCTCCAGCGGGATGCGCCGGTCGCAGACGTACTGCTCCAGATCCGGGTTCTCGTAGAGCCGGGTGCCGTGCCCGATGCGGTCGGCATGGCAGTAGTGGATGGCCTGGGCGATGGACTCGGCGCCGTAGGCTTCGCCGGCGTGGACCGTGGTGGCCATGTTGTGGTCGATGACCGTGTAGAAGGCTTCCTTGTGCTTCTTGGCCGGGAAGTTGTACTCGGCGCCGGCCAGGTCGAACGCCACCACGCCGCGGCCCTTGTAGGCCACCGTGAGGTTGGCCAGCTCGAGCGAGACCTCGGGGCTCATGTTGCGGATGCCGCAGATGATGAGCTGGGCCTTCACGCCGAACTCGCGCTCGGCCCGGGCCATGCCGCGCAGGGGCGCGTCCACCGCCTCGGTGAGCGGCATGCCGCCGCGGGTGTTGAGGATCGGCGAGTAGCGGATCTCGAGGTAGCGCACGTTCTCGGCGTGGGCGTCCTCGATCAGTTCGTAGGTGATGCGTTCGAGCGCCTCGGGCGTCTGCATCACCGACAGCGTGACGTCGAACCGGGCCAGGTAGTCCACCAGGTTGCGCGCGTCGGTGACGTGCATGTACTCGGCGAGCGTGGCGGCGTCGGCCGCCGGCAGCGTCACGCCCTGGGCCGCGGCCAGCTCGAGCAGGGTCGCGGGCCGCACGCTGCCGTCGAGGTGCACGTGCAGTTCGGCCTTGGGGAGCCGGCGGAGGAGGTCCTTGGTGATCGTCACGGGTCGGCCTGGGTGCGGGAGGGCGCGGCCGGGCCCACGCCGCGGATGCGCCAGTTGGGCACGAAGTAGTCTTCGGGCCGGATGGTGCCGCGGCGCGCGAGTTCCTCGCCGAGCAGGTCGCGGATGTCCTCGCCGCGGTCGTAGACCACGCGGGCGCGGGCCAGCATGGCGAAGCCGCCGCCGCCCTGGGCCCGGTAGTTGTTGAGCGCCAGGGTGAAGCTGTCGGTGTCGGCCACCTCGCGGCCGCGCACCCTGAGGAACGCCACGCGGCGTCCCACGGGCTGGCCGAGGTCGAGCTCGTACTCGGCGCCGCTCAGCAGGTCGAAGTTGTAGCCGGGCACCGCCGAGTCGGCGAGCGGACCGGCCGGTCCCAGGCCGCGCCAGTAGCGCGCGCTGTGCTCGAGGAAGGCGCGCAGGTCGGCGCCGGAGACCCGCACCGCCGTGAGGGTGTTGTCGTAGGGGTAGATCCCGGCGAGGTCGGCCCGGGTGACGACGCCCTCGGGAAGGCCGCCACGGGTGTTGAAGGCCGCCGTGGCCGAGAGGTCGGCCCCGCTGCGTTCGCGCATGACCGCGTTGATGAAGTCGATCACCGGCGTATCGACCAGGCGGGCACTGTCGGCCCGCATCGCCGCCGCGCTGCGGCCCAGCGGCGTGATGGCCCAGCCGCGCGCCGCCTCGTGCGCCCACCGCATGGCGCCGGCCAGGCCGCTGTCGGGCGTCACGTCCGCCAGCGGCACCAGCCGGCCCTGCCGCTCGACGATCCGCCAGCCGCGGCCCTCGCGCACCAGCCGCAGGGTCGCCACGGCGACGCTCTGGACCCAGTTGCGGGGCTGGACCACCAGGGTGACGCCCACCAGGCTGTCGGCGATCTCGCGGTGGGTGTGGCCGATCACCGCCACGTCGGGGCCGGCGGCGCGGAGGGCCGCGCCCATGTCGTTCTCCGGCGGCGCCGCGCCGGCGGGGTAGCTCGACGCGCCGTCGAGTCCGGCGTGCGCCACCACCAGGGTGACGTCGGCTCCGCGCCGACGCAGGTCGGCCACGGCGTCCGGCACGGCCTCGGCCACGCCCGTCAGCGTGACCCGTCCCGCGACGTTGGCCATGTCCCACACCAGCACGCCCGGCGTGGTCGCGCCGACGATGCCGACGGCGATGCCGGCCTTCCGGACCAGGACGCCCGCCGGGTACACCGTGCGGCGCGTTCGCGCATCGATGATGTTGGCCGACACGTACGGGAAGCGAGCGTCCGCCAGGGCGCGGCGCATCACCTCGAGCCCGAAGTTGAACTCGTGGTTGCCGGGCGCCGCCGCGTCGTAGCCCATCCGGTTCATCGTCTCGAGGATCGGGTGCGGACGCCGGGGCGCGACCCGGGCGAAATAGGTGGCGAACGGGTTGCCCTGGATGAGGTCGCCGGCGTCCACCAGGACCACGCGGCCAGGGTGGGCCCGGCGCAGGGAGTCCACGACGGTGGCCGCCCGGATCAGGCCGAGGGGGGCCGGCCGGTCGCGTTCGTAGTCCCAGTCGAAGACGCGGCCGTGCACGTCGGTGGTGGCCGCGATGACCAGCGTGACGGTGTCCCGGGGGGCCTGCGGAGCCGGCGGCAGAGCGAGCAGCGCGGCAAGGAGGGCATGGCACGGCGTGGGCATCGTGCCGACCAAATGTACCGCGCCGATTGACTCCCGCCAACCGGCGGCGCAACGTTCCCGCCCGATGGCCCCCGGCGGCGCCCCGAGCAACGAACGCATCCTCGTCGTGGACGACGAGCGCGACATCACGGCCCTGGTCGCCTATCACCTGGCCAGGGCGGGCTACCGCGTCACCACCGCCGCGAACGGGACCGAAGCGCTCGCCGCCATGGCCGCCGAGCCGCCGGACCTCATCGTGCTCGACCTCATGCTCCCCGGCCGCAGCGGTCTCGAGGTGCTCGAGGAGCTCCGCGCGCGCGGCGCCACCCGGGACGCCGGCGTCATCCTGCTCACGGCCCGCCGCGACGAGGCCGACCGGATCGGCGGCCTGGCCGCCGGCGCCGACGACTACCTGACCAAGCCGTTCAGCCCGGAGGAGCTGGTCCTTCGGGTCGGCGCCGTGCTCCGCCGGCTCCGTTCGCCGGCGGCGGGTGGAGGCGGCTCGGTGCTGACCATCGGCCCGGTCACCATCGACCGCCGGGCGCTGGCGGTGAGCGTGGCCGGCCGGCCGGTGGACCTCACGCGCATCGAGTACCGCCTGCTGCTGGCGCTGGCCGAGCGCCGGGGCCGGGTGCAGAGCCGGCCGCAGCTGCTGGAGCAGGTCTGGGAGGCGCAGTCCGACCTCCAGACGCGGACCGTCGACATGCACATCCGGCGCCTGCGCAGCAAGCTCGGCGACGCCGGCGAACTCATCGAGACCGTCCGCGGCTTCGGCTACCGCCTGCGGGCCGAGGACCGCGCCGGGCGGCCGCGATGAAGCTCACGCGCCGCCTGCTCCTCTCCTACCTGGCGATCATCGGCGTCACCGGCGGGGTCCTCACGGTGGCGGCCGACCGCGAACTGCGGGAGCGGCTGGTCGACGAGACCGCACTGGCGCTGGAGCGCGAGGCGCTCTACCTGGCCGCGGCGGCGGGCACGCGCGGGGCCGCGGGCCTCGACTCGCTGGTCCACCGCCTGGGCCGGACGACGGGGCGGCGGCTGACCGTGATCGGTCGCGACGGCCGGGTCATCGCCGACTCCGACTTCCGGGCCTCCCAGCTGGCGGCACTGGAGAATCATGCCGACCGGCCCGAGGTCCGCGATGCGCTCGCGGGCCGGACGGGCACGGACCTCCGGCTCAGCGCCTCGACCGGCCGGCTGGAACTCAAGGTCGCCGTGCCGTTCGCCGGGGGGGCCGTGCGGGTCAGCTCGCCGCTGCCGCAGGTGGAGGAGGTGGTCGGCCGGGCCGAGGGCGCCCTCGCCATCGGCGCCATGGTGGCCGTGCTGGTCGCCGCCCTGCTCGCCATCGGGTTCGCGGTGAACGTCGCCCGGCCGCTGGTGCGCCTGCGCGACGCCGCCCAGGCCATCACGCGGGGCGAGCGCCCCGCCATCGATGTCCGCGGCCGGAGCGAGGTGGGCGACCTGGCGCGCGCACTCAAGGGGCTCGACGAGCGGCTCGGCGCGCGCCTGAGCGACCTGGAGCGCGAGCGGTCCGAGATGGCGGCGCTCATCGGCTCGATGGTCGAGGGCGTGGTGGCCTGCGACGAGCGCGGTCGGGTCACCACGATGAACCCCGCGGCGCGACGCCTCCTCGGGCTCGGCGAGACCGATCCCGCGCCTCCGGCCGGCGAGCTGTTCCGCGCGCGGGCGGCGCGCGAGGCGGTGGCCGAGGCGCTGGGCGGACGGACGGCGGCGGGCATCGAGGCCGACCTGGATCACTGCACGGTGCTGCTGTCGGCCCACCACCTGGCGCCCGGCGGCGCCGTGATCGTCATCCACGACATCACCGCCCTCAAGCGCCTCGAGGCGGTGCGCCGTGACTTCGTGGCCAACGTGTCGCACGAGCTCAAGACGCCGCTCACCGTCGTGCGCGGCTACGCCGAGACCCTGCTCGCCGACGACACGCCGGCCGAGGTGCGCGGCGGCTTCCTGCGGTCCATCCTCGACAACGCGCACCGCATGCACCGGCTGATCGACGACCTGCTCGACCTCTCGCGCATCGAGTCGCGGGCCTGGCAGCCGGAGCCGGCCGACGTGGCCCTCGAGCCGCTGGTCCGCGAGGTCTGGACGGCGCTGGCCGACAGCGGCAACGCCGCGGCGATCGTCTTCGGCGTCGCGATCGGCGCGGGGGCCGACCGGGTGCGCGCCGACCCCGAGGCCGTGCGGCAGATCCTCACCAACGTGCTGGACAACGCGGCGCGCTACACGCCGGCCGGCGGCCGGGTGAGCGTCCGGGCGACGCGCGCCGACGGATCGGTCCGCCTGGAGGTCGCCGACACCGGCCCGGGCATCCCGTCCGAGCACCTGCCGCGCATCTTCGAGCGGTTCTACCGCGTGGACCCGGCCCGCTCGCGGGAACTGGGCGGCACCGGTCTTGGCCTGGCCATCGTGAAACACCTCGTCGAGGCCCATGGCGGGCGCGTCGAGGCGCTCAGCGCCCTGGGCGACGGCACCACCATCCGCCTGGTACTGCCCGCCGCCTAGGCTGGTCCGCCGTTACCGGATCGTTACCCGGCCGCCGGCCCCGCCGTTACGGCGGGCCGCGACCTTCCATGCGCATCCGACGGATGTCCGACGCGACAACGATCGTGGGGAGACCACCGATGATGGCAGCACACCAGCGCATCCGCACGGCACTCGTGGCGCTCCTGGCGCTCGCGGCCCAGGTGCCGGCCGCGGGGGCCCAGACGCCGAACATCCGGGTCGCGGGACGCGTGCAGACGCACTTCTCGACCTCGTCGGGAGACTCCTCCTCGAGCTACAACCCCTCCGCCGTGGTCGGTTCGGCCTTCGAGGTGCGCCGCCTGCGCATCCAGGCGGACGTGCGCATCGGCGAGAACGTGAACCTGGTGGTCCAGCCGAGCTTCGAGATGGGCGCCCTCCGGATGCGCGACGCCTTCCTGCGCGTGGTCATGGCACAGTCGCCCACCCGCGGCGTGGGCCTGACGATGGGCCAGGAGAAGAAGCCCTTCAACCGGTACTCGCTGACCAGCTCCAACAACCTCATGTCCATCGAGCGCGGCCTCCGCCTGCGCGGCTTCTCCGGAACGGCCGCCGCCCAGGTGAACCTGCTCGAAGAGAACGGGTACGTGGAGCACGACCTGGGCGCCGCGCTCGACGGCTGGACGGCGGGCGGGCGCGTGGCGCTCAAGGCCGGGTTCTACAACGGCTCGGGCGAGAGCGCGGCCGACGTGAACAACGGCAAGACCTTCGCGGCGCGGCTGACGGCCACGGCCGTCCAGGACGCCGAGGGCCGCCCGGTCCTGCGCCTGGGTGCGGCGGTCATCTCGCGCGACCGCGCGGTCAGCACCACCGCCACCAGCACCAGCTTCGCGCCGGACTCGAGCCGCCGCACCGGTGCCGTCGCCTTCGACGCCGAGTACGGCGACTTCCGCCCCGGCCTGCACCTGATCGCCGACGTCGTCACCGGCACCGCCCTCCGGGCGGGCACGTTCTGCCTCAACGGCGCGACGCCCATCGCCTGCCGCGTGGACGGCGGACCGCGCAATTTCGGCAACGTCCGCCCCAACGCCCCGGACTCCGCCTTCGCCACGTTCGCCTCGGTGCAGGTCGTGGCCGGCTGGCGCTGGCAGTTCGAGGACCCGGCCGGCACCCGGCTGGTGAAGATCCTCGAGCCCGCCCTGCGGGTGGACTGGACCGACCCCAACACCGGCACCGGGGCCGACGCCGGCCTGCTGATCACGCCGGTCCTCAACGTCTACTTCAGCCAGACCACGATCCTGCGGGCGGGCGTCGACCTGTTCCGCTACCACGACGCCGCCGGCGCCAGCCGTTCGGCCCGGGCGCTGCGCATGTCGTGGCAGGCCAACTTCTAGGAGCGCCGGAATGACGTCAGCACTGCGTACCCGCCTGATCCTCGTCCCCCTGCTGGCCCTCGCCGGCGCCGGCTCGCTGGCCTGTCAGAGCGACATCCGGCTCACCGGCGCCGGGGCGACGTTCCCGTACCCGATCTACTCGAAGTGGGTGCTGGAGTACGTGAAGACCCGCCCCAACGTCGAGATCAACTACCAGTCGATCGGCTCGGGCGGCGGCATCCGGCAGTTCATCGACCGGACCGTGGATTTCGGCGCGACCGACGGCCCCATGGCCGATTCGCAGATCACCCTGGTGCGCGGCAACGTGCTGCACATCCCCACGGTGCTCGGCGCGGTGGTCCCGGTGTACGAAGTGCCCGGCCTGACCCAGCGCCTGCGCTTCACGCCCGACGTGCTGGCCGGGATCTTCCTCGGCCAGATCACGCGGTGGAACGACAGCCGGATCGCGGCGGCCAACCCCGGCGTCGCGCTCCCGGCCCGCGACATCGTGGTGGTCCACCGGTCCGACGGCTCGGGCACCACCTACGTCTTCACCGACTACCTGAGCAAGGTCAGCGGCGACTGGGCGCGGCGCGTGGGGCGCGGCACGTCGGTCAGCTGGCCGGTGGGCCTGGGCGGCCGGGGCAACGAGGGCGTGGCCAGCACCGTGCGGCGCACGCCGGGGGCCATCGGCTACGTCGAACTCGTCTACGCCGTGCAGACCCGGATGAGCTACGGCCTGGTGCGCAATCGCGCCGGCACGTTCGTGGATGCCACGCTGGCCTCCACCACTGCCGCCGCCGCGAGCGCCTCGTTCGCGGCCGATACCGACTTCCGCGTCTCCATCACCGACCCGTCGGGCGCCGACGCCTGGCCGATCGCGTCCTTCACCTGGATCCTCATCCAGCGCGAAGCGACCAGCGCGGCCAACACCCGCGCCCTGCTCGAGTTCCTCTGGTGGGCCACGCACGACGGCCAGCGCTTCGCCGAGCAGCTGGGCTACGCCCCGCTGCCGGCGCGGGTCGTTCCGCTGCTCGAAGCGCGCCTGCGGAGCGTGACGGTCGGCGGCCGGCCGGCCCTGCCGGCAGGCTACCCCGGCACCCGGCGGTGACCTGACGTGACGGTCGCCGAGGGCGGCATGCCCGCCCGCGCCACGCGCCCCTCGGGCGGGGAGCGGTGGCACGACCTGCGCACCATCAGCCGGGGCGACACGGTCTACCGCGTCGCCCTGACGCTCTTCGCGCTCACCCTGCCCCTGCTGCTGCTGACCATCGTCGGCGAGCTGGTGGTGGGCGCCTGGCCCGCGATCCGGGAGTTCCGCCTCGGTTTCCTGACCGAGAGCGTCTGGGACCCGGTCGCCGGGCGGTTCGGGGCCCTGCCGCTGATCTTCGGGACGCTCTATTCGTCCCTGCTCGCCATGGTCATCGCCGTGCCGCTGGCCGTGGGCGTCGCCATCTTCCTGACCGAGTTCGCGCCGCGCCGGGTGCGCGGCCCGGTGGCGACCATGGTCGAGCTGCTGGCGGCGGTCCCCAGCGTGATCTACGGACTGTGGGGCATCTTCGTCCTCATCCCGCTGCTGCGCGACGTGGTGTGGCCGGTGGTCCAGCCGGCGCTCCAGTGGCTGCCGTTCTTCCGCGGCGTGTTCTACGGCCCCTCGGTGCTGGCCGGCGGCATGATCCTCGCCATCATGACCATGCCGTACATCGCGGCCGTCTCGCGCGAGGTGCTGCTGGCCGTCCCGGCGTCGCAGCGCGAGGCGGCCCTGGCCCTGGGGGCCACGCGATGGGAAGCGGTCTGGACGGTGATCCTGCCCTACGGCCGCACCGGCATCATGGGCGCCGTGGTCCTCGGCCTGGGCCGCGCGCTCGGCGAGACGATGGCTGTGACCATGGTCATCGGCAACCGGCACGAGATCGGCCTGTCGCTGGTCCAGCCCGGTTACACGATCGCGGCGGCCATCGCCAACGAGTTCGCCGAGGCGGTGACCGCGATGCACCTCTCGGCCCTGGTCTACGCCGGCCTGTCGCTGCTGCTCATCACCGCGGCGGTCAACGCCCTGGCGCGCTGGATGATCTGGCGCGTCGCCCGCGGCTCCGCCGCCGGCAGCGCGGCCCTCTGATGGCGAACCCCGTGGTCCGCCGCGTGTTCGGCGCCGCGATGACGGGCGCCACCTACGGGGCGGCGGCGCTGGCGCTCCTGCCGCTGGCCGCCATCCTCGCCATGCTCATCGTCAAGGGCGCGGGCGCCGTGGACGTGGCCTTCTTCACCCGCTCCAGCGTGCCGCTCGGCGAGAGCGGCGGCGGGTTCGCGCACGCCATCACCGGCACGGTGATGATCGTCGCGCTGGCCTGCGCGATCGGCGTGCCGGTGGGCGTCGGCGCCGGCATCTACCTGGCCGAGTTCGGCGGCGGGCGGTTCGGCTGGCTGGTCCGGTTCGTGGCGGATACGTTGAACGGCATCCCCAGCATCGTGATCGGGATCTTCGCGTGGACCTGGATCGTACGGCCGACCGGGCGGTTCTCGGGCTTCGCCGGCGGCGTGGCGCTGGCATGCATCCTGGCGCCCATCGTGGCCCGCACCACCGAGGAGATGGTCCGGCTGGTGCCGAACTCGCTGCGCGAGGCGGCGCTGGCCCTGGGCTATCCGCGCTGGCGCACGTCGCTGACGGTGGTGGTCCGCACCGCGGGCGCCGGGATCGTGACCGGCTGCCTGGTGGCCGTGGCGCGCGTGGCCGGCGAGACGGCGCCGCTGCTGTTCACCGCGCTGGGCAACCAGTTCTTCTCCACCGACCTGTCGCGCGCCATGGCCGCGCTGCCGCTCCAGATCTACGTCTACGCCATCGGCCCCTACGAGGAGTGGCACCGGCAGGCCTGGGCCGGCGCCCTGGTGCTCATCGTCCTGGTGCTGCTGCTCGGCATCATCGCCAGGCTCACCGTCCGTGCACGCCGCACCGCCTGACGCGCCGGTGGCCGCGGTGAGCGGCCCGGTCCATCGCCCGCGCGGCGCCGGGACCGCCGCGGGCGCGGCCGGCCACACGGCCGCGCCGGTGACGGCCCCGGCGAGTCCGCCGGCCGCCGAGCCGGTGCTGGCGGCCGAGCACGTGACGGCCTGGTACGGCGACGTGGCCGGCATCCGCGACGTGAGCCTCCGCTTCGCCGAACACACCGCCACCGCGCTCATCGGACCCTCGGGCTGCGGCTAGTCCACGTTCCTGCGCACCCTGAACCGGATGCACGAACTGGTGCCCGGGGCGCGGGTGGAGGGCCGGGTGCGGCTGGGAGGGCAGGACATCTACGAGCGCGGCATCAACCCCATCCGGGTGCGGCGCAGCATCGGCATGGTGTTCCAGAAGCCCACGCCGTTCCCGACCATGAGCATCGCGGGGAACGTGGCGGACGGGCTCAAGGACTGTACGCCGCTCTCGCGCGCCGACCGTGA
>CAZJZC010000096.1:0-9541 GCA_964550365.1 uncultured Gemmatimonadales bacterium
GCGCGAGCCGGGCGGCGCGCCGGCGCTGGCCGCCGCTGCGGCCGGACTGCTGGCCCTGCATGCCGTGCTCGCGACCCGGCGCCTCGACCAGGTGCGCCACGACTGGTCGTCGGTCCGCGAGGCGGCGGTGACCCGGGCCTCGCGCCTGCTCGGCGGCGAACTCGACGCGGCCGCGGGCCTGGCGCGGACGCTGGCGGCCCGCGCGGCGCCGGCGCTGTCGCATCCGCCGGCCGGGGCGTTCGCCGCGCTCGACGGGCTGATCGGCGGCGGTCCGTCGCACGGCGTCGTGCTGTACGACACCCACGGCCATCTGCGCGCCTGGGCGGGTGTCCAGCGCGTGCGGCCCGAGCCCGATGGGCCCCAGTTCTCGGTCATCACGACTCCATACTACCTGTGGCTCATCGCGCGCCGCCAGACGAGCGCCGGCACGGCCGTGTCCATGGTCCTGCTGGCGCGCTCCGACGACGTCCCGGCCTCGGGCATCGCGCTGACCGACCGCTTCGCCCAGCGGACCGGGGTCGGCCTGCGGTTCCTGCCGCGGGCCCTGGCGCCGGACGGCGCCGACATCTTCGACTATGTCTCGCCTGCCTCGGCCGGCGACACGCTGTTCGCGGTCCAGCCGGTGCCGCCGGCGCAGGGTGACTACTACGAGCGGGCGCTGGGCGATGCGCGGCGGCGCGCGGCGCTGCTGGGCCTGCTGCTGCTGGCCGCCGCCGCGGCGGCGGCCGCGCGGGCCGGACCGGCCGGGCCGCTCGCCATGGCGCCGGCGGCCGCGGCGCTGGTGGTGCTGGCGCGGGCCCCGTTGCGGGAGACCTGGGGGCCGGGTTCGCCCTTCTGGCCCGATACCTACTTCACCGGCCTGCTGGGACCGTATTCGGCGTCGGTCGGCACGCTGCTGCTGCTGGCGGTCGTGCTGTTCGCACTGGCGGCCGCGCTGTGGCGCCGCGGCCTGCGGCCCACCTGGCCACGGGCCGCGCTCGCGGTCGGCGGCTCCCTGCTCGCGCCCTACCTGCTCCAGCGCCTGGCGCGCGGCATCACGCCACCGGCCGATGGCGTGCCGGTCGAACTGTGGCTGCTGTGGCAGACGGCGCTGGCGCTGAGCGCCTCGGCGATCGTCCTCGCGGCCGCCGCCCTGGTGCGCGGCACGGCTCCGCCGCGGCCGGCGTGGCGGCGGCCCCTGGCGGCCGCCGGCATCGCGCTGGCGGCGGCGGTGGCGGGCCTGTGGCTGTGGCAGCCCGACGCCGCCTGGCCGCCGTGGTATCCCTACCTGTGGGCGCCGGCCCTCCTGCTGGCTCTGCGGCCCATGCCGTTCCGGACCGCGCTGGCCACGATCGGCCTGGTCGCCGGCTCGTCGGCCGCACTGCTCACCTGGGGCGCCGCGGCCGAGGGCCGGATGGTGCTCGCGGCGCGCGACGTCGAGGGGCTGGGCGAGCGCACCGACCCGTTCGCGATGGCCCTGCTCGAGCGGCTGGCGAACGAGCCGATGCGGGGCCGCCGGCTGACGAGTGCCGGCGATCTGTTCCTGCTGTGGCGCCGCAGCGCCCTCGGCGCTCAGGGCTATCCCGCGACGCTCGCGATGTGGGTGCCGGGCGAGGGCCGGACACTGGCGCTCGACCTGGCGGAGCTGGACCTGCCGCCGGCCCTGATGCAGTCGATCGCCGGCGAGGCGGTCGGCGCGGCGCGGCCCCTGGTGCGGGCCGAGGTGCGCGTGCCGGGTACCCACGCGGTCGCGGCCATCCCCCTGCCGGACGGCCGGGTGCTGACCATCGGCGTCGGGCCGCGCTCGCGCCTGGTCGCGCCGACCAGGCTGGCGCAGTTCCTCCTGGGCACCGCGAGCGGATCCGACGCGCCCTACCAGCTGGCACTGGCGCCGGCCGGCCGGAGCCAGACCCGGACCGGGGCGCCGGTCGCCTGGCGGCGGGAAGGCTGGGTCGTGCGCGGCGAACGGGTGCTGGCCCTGCCGGGCGGTACCCGGCACGCGCATGCCGCCGTCGACCTTCGGGGCCCCTCGGCGGTGCTGCAGCGCGGCGCCCTGGTCCTGGTGCTCGACATCGTCGTGCTCGTCGCGCTGTGGTCGCTGATCGAACTCGGCTCGGGCCGCGCGCGGCCGGCGGTGGCGGCCTGGTGGAGCCGGGCGCAGGGCGCCCTGCGCCTGCGCCTCACCGTGAGCCTGGCGCTGTTCTTCGTGATCCCGACGGTGGCGTTCACGCTGTGGAGCTTCGGCCGGCTGGAGGACGAGGTCCGCGGCACCCGCGAGCTGCTGCTCCAGCGCACCCTGCGCGACGCCGGAGCGGCCCTGGGGACGGCCGCCGCGCCGGGCGCGATCGCCGCCGCGGCGCGCCAGGTGGGCGCCGAGCTGCTGGTGTCGCACGGCGGCGCGCTGACCGCCTCGTCGGCGCCGGTGCTGGCCGACCTGGGCCTGGTCGACCTGCTGGTCCCGGGCCGCGTGTATGCCCGGCTCGCCTGGGGCGACGAGGTGGAGGGCGCCGCGCCGCAGGCGGCGGCGCCGGCGCCGACGCTGGTAGGCTACCGCGTGCTCGACCGCGCCGATCCCGCCGCGCCCACGATCATCGCCTCGCCGGAGTTCCTCGGCGACCAGGCTCTGCGGCGTCGCGAGGCCGATCTCGGTACCGCGGTGCTGGTGGCCAGCGTGCTTGGCGTGCTCGCGGCCCTGGTGCTCTCGGGTGTGGCCGCGCGACGGCTCGCCCGTCCCATCGACCGCCTGCGCCGCGCCGCGCTCGGGGTCGGTGCCGGCGAGATGCCGAGCGAGATCGGCCCGGTTCCCGTCGAACTCGAGCCGGTGCGCGGCGCGCTGCTGCAGGCCGCACGCGACGTCGAGGCCGGCCAGCAGGCCCAGCGCGTGCTGGCCTGGGGCGAGATGGCCCGCCAGGTCGCGCACGAGATCAAGAACCCGCTGACGCCCATCCGCCTCGGCATCCAGCATCTCCTGCGGGTGGGCCGCGAACGTCCGGCGGACCTCGGCGGTCAGCTGCCCGATACCGGCGAGCGCATCCTGGCCGAGATCGACCGTCTCGACGCCATCGCGAGGGCGTTCAGCCGGTTCGCCATGCCGGGCGGGGAGCCCGCCGCTCCGCTGGAGGTCGTCGATGTGGCCGCGGTGGTGCGCGACGTGGTCCACCTCTACCGCGTCGGTCAGGGGCCGGTCACCTGGGAGAGCACGATCGAGGGCGCGCCGCTGGCGCGCGGGCGGCGTGACGAACTGACGGAGGTGCTGGTGAACCTGTGCGAGAACGCCCGCGACGCCGGCGCGCGGCGGGTCGAGATCGCCGCCCGGGCCGAGACCGGCCGGGTGACCCTGCTGGTGAAGGACGACGGCGCCGGCATCCCCGCCGACGTCCTGCCGCGGGTGTTCGAGCCGCGCTTCAGCACCACCACGTCCGGCAGCGGACTGGGCCTGGCCATCGCCCGCCGGCTGGTCGAGAGCTGGGGCGGCGAGATCGGCATCGCATCGACGGACGGCGCGGGGACCACGGTCCGGCTGACGCTCGCGGCGCCGTGAGCGCCACCCTGCTGTGGTTCCGGCTCGACCTGCGGCTGGCCGATCACCAGGCGCTCACCGCCGCGCTGGCGCGCGGGCTGCCGGTCGTGCCGGTGTTCATCTGGGCGCCCGAGGAAGAGGCGCCGTGGGCGCCCGGCGCCGCCTCGCGGTGGTGGCTGCACCAGTCGCTGGCACGGCTCACGGCGGCGCTCAAGGGGAGGGGATCCGACCTGGTCCTCCGGCGTGGTCCGAGCCTCCCGGCGCTCACGGCGCTGGCGCGCGAGACCGGCGCCGACCGGGTGCACTGCTCGCGGCGCGTCGAGCCCGCGGCGCTGGCGCGCGACGCGGCGGTCGCGTCCGGACTCGCCGCCGAAGGCCTCGCGCTCGAGTCGTTCGGCGGCGTGACGCTGTTCGAGCCCGGGGACGTGCGGACCAGGGCCGGCGGCCCGTACCAGGTGTTCACGCCGTTCTGGAAGGCCTGCCGGGCCCGACCGGCGCCGGCGCAGGTCCTGCCGGCGCCCCGTTCGATCCCGGCGCCGGATCGGTGGCCGGCGTCGGCACCGCTGGCCTCACTGGGCCTCGAGCCCGCCGTGGACTGGGCCGCCGGCCTGCGCGCCGCGTGGACGCCCGGCGAGGCGGGCGCGTCGGAGCGGCTGGCGAGCTTCCTGCTGGAGGGCGCGAGCGAGTACCCGGCCGGCCGCGACCGCATGGACAGCCCGGCCACCTCGCGGCTGTCGCCGCACCTGCACTTCGGCGAGATCTCGGCGCGCCAGGTGTTCCACGCGGCGCGCGCGCTGGAGGCCCAGGGCGGCATGCCGGGCGCCGCGCGCGGCGCCGAGAAGTTCCTGTCGGAGCTGGGCTGGCGCGAGTTCGCCCATCACCTCCTGGTGCACTTCCCCGCCACGACCGACGCGCCGCTGCGGCCCGAGTTCGCGCGCTTCCCCTGGCGCACGGACACGGCGGGTCTGCGCGCCTGGCAGCGCGGCCGCACCGGGTTCCCGGTCGTGGACGCGGGCATGCGCGAGCTGTGGTCCTGCGGCTGGATGCACAACCGCGCGCGGATGATCGTCGCCTCGTTCCTGGTGAAGGACCTGCTGCTGCCCTGGCAGGCGGGAGCCCGCTGGTTCTGGGACACGCTGGTGGATGCCGACCTGGCGAGCAACACGCTCGGCTGGCAGTGGGTGGCGGGATGCGGCGCGGACGCGGCGCCGTACTTCCGGGTGTTCAACCCCGTCTCGCAGGGGCGGAAGTTCGACGGGGCCGGCCACTACGTGCGGCGCTGGGTGCCGGAACTCGCCCGGCTCGACGCCGGCGCGATCCACGCGCCGTGGGAGGCCCTGCCCATGGAGCTCGCGGCCGCGGGCGTGAGCCTCGGCGACGGCTACCCGATGCCGATGGTGGACCACGCCGAGGCGCGCGAACGCGCGCTCGCCGCGCTGGCGTCCATCCGGCGCGGCTAGAGCGCCGGCCGCATCCCCCGTCCGTAGCCGACCAGCTCCACGAAGCCGCGGCCGACGCGGCGGCCCGCGGCGTCGCGCACCGCGACCGCGCCCTCCCAGTAGAACAGCCGCGGGATGATGCGGCTGTGGTTCTCCTGGTCGTCGGCCAGCGGCTCGATCGTGAGCCGGAGGTCCGCGCCGGGGATGGTGATGGTCCAGCCCAGCGGATACGCCGCCCGGCTCGAGGGGCTGGTCCAGCGGCGGCCGGGCTCGGCGCCGAAGTCGGCGGCGGACAGATACCGCGGCTCGCCCTCGGGCGGGATGATCGTGCCGCTCGCGAAGTCGGTTCGGCCGGTCGAGTCGCGCAGCAGGTAGAGCATCAGGTCGCGTCCGTCGTCCAGCTGGAGACTGAACCAGTCCCATCCCACCTGGTTGGCGCCCAGCTGGTTCGATCCGAACTCCTTGTCCATCCAGCTCACGCCCTCGACGGCCATGGTGCGGCCCTCGTGGGTGAGCGTGCCGCGCGTGTCCAGCCGCGGGAAACTGTAGTAGAGGCTGGCCGCCGTCGGCCCGGCTCCCTTGCGGCTGAGGCCGCCCGGGCCCTGGAAGGCGAGCGGCTTGCGCGGCCGGGTGACGAGGTCGAACGCCAGGCCGAGCCGGGTGTCGGCCATGCGGAACGCGAAGCCCGAATCGGCCCACCGCAGGGTCCAGCGGTCGTCGGTGCCCGCCGGTCCGCGCGACCAGGCGACCAGCGAGTCGCCGGGCGCGCCGAACCCGCCGAGGAGCGGGATGGCGCGGTAGAGCACCTCGGAGAAGACGTGCCGTCCGGTGGCCAGGTCGGTGATCGCCGCATGGCCCATCACCAGCATCTGCGCGGCCCAGTCGGAGCCGGGCTCCGGGGCGCGCGGCAGCACGCCGACGCGGAAGACGGTGAACTGGTAGGCATAGCGGGCCGCGGTGTCGCCGGACACGCCGAGGTGGCCGGTGAAATACCACCACTCGGTCTTGTAGTCGGGATGCGACCAGTGGTCGCGCGGGAACTGCCAGCGGTAGCCGGGCCGGGCCGCCAGCCAGTCGCCCGACTGGGCGGCGGCCAGGCAGACCGCGGCGGCGGCGACGACGCGCGCGACGCGCGCGGCGCGCCAGGCCCGTTCGGCCCGCGGGCGGGGCCGCCCGGGGGCCGCCGAGGCGGGGCCCGGGTCGGTGTCGCCGGTCTCAGAGGTCATCGCGGGAGAGCTCCGTGGCGGGTGTGCGGCTGGCGCGCGCGGCCGGGTAGAGGCTGGCCGCGGCGGCGGCGGCCAGGATCGTCAGCGCCGCGTCGGCGAGTTCGCGCCAGGGCAGGGCCAGGTGGATGGTCCAGCCGAAGTACGCGCGGTTGATCACGACGATCAGCACCCAGGCCAGCGCGCCGCCGCCCAGCGCGCCGAGGACCAGGCCGAACAGGCCGATCGCGAGCCCCTTGCCGAGGAAGAACCGGAAGATCTGGCCCCGGTCCGCGCCGAGGGCGCGGTAGAGGGCCAGCTCGCTCAGCCGTTCGCGCGCCAGGATGAGGAGCGTCAGCGTGATGCCGCTGGCCGCGACGAGCAGGGCCATCACCTGGAGGATGCGCGTCACCGCGAAGGTCTGGTCGAAGATGCGCAGGACCTCGGTCCTGAGGCCGCGGTTGCTGCGCAGGTGGAGCGGCGCGTCGGGGAGCCGGGCCCGCACCAGGTCGATGAAGCGCTCGGGGTCGGTGCCGGGCGCCAGGTACAGCGCGATGGAGTTGAGCGGCCCCGGCCCCCAGGCCTCGGCCAGCGTGGTGAGGTCCATCGCGGCGGCGCCGTTCTCGGTGCTGTAGTCGTAGTTCACCCCCGCCACGCGGAAGCGCCGAAGGCCGGCCGGGGTGGTGAGCGGCAGGGAATCGCCCACCCGGAGCCCGGTCTTGCGGGCCAGCGGTTCGCTGATGATGACGGCGCCGTCCTCGCGGACCTCGCGGAAGGCGCTCGCGGTCTCCCCGGCCAGCAGCGGGAAGCGCGCCTCGCCGCCGGCCAGCCCGAAGTCCACGCCCGCGAGCGCGATGCGGCGCTCGCCGCTCCAGGCGGGGAAGCCTCGCAGGCGGTCCACGGCCCGGACGCCGGGCAGGCCGGCCATGACGTCGACGAGCGGCTGGTCCAGGGTGCCCTCGGCGCCGGCGCCGCGCCAGGACGGCGTGGTGACGTAGACGTCGGCCTGCAGCGTGCCGCCGATCCACACCGTCACGGTGCGCCGGAAACTGCCGACCATGACCGTGATGCCGACCAGCATGGCGACGGCGATGCCGAGCGAGGCGACCGCGAAGGACGTGGTCTGGAGCCGGGTGGCGAGGCTCTTGAGCGCCCAGGCGAGCCCGAAGCGCCGGAGCCGTGCCCGCCCGGCGACGGCCGCGACGAACTGCGGCGCCACCAGCGGCATGGCGGCCAGCAGGGCGATGGCCAGCACGAACCCGGCCGGCTGCCAGTGTCGCCCGAGCGTGAGGTACCACAGGGCGGCCAGCGCCAGCAGGGCGGCGCCGGCGGCCAGCATCGGCCGGGCGGCCGCGCCGGCCCGCTGGTGCAGGGTGAGCGAAGCGAGCAGGTCACGCACCTCGCTGCGGGCCATGTCGATCGCCGGGCCGAGCGCGCCGGCCGCCGCGGCGAGCATGCCGACGAGCGCGGCCATCAGGTAGAGCCACGCGGGCACGTCGAGCCGCTCGATCTCGCTGAGCAGGTACAGGTTGGAGATGGTCGCGCTGACCATGGCCACGTTGGCGCGGGCGGCCAGCGCGCCGATGGGCAGGCCGATGGCCACGCCCAGCAGGCCGAGCAGGGCCACCTCGCCGAGGATCAGGCCGGCCACCTGCGCGCGGGTGGCGCCGGTGGCGCGCAGGATGCCGAACTCGACGCGCCGCCGCACCAGCGCCGCCTGCGTGGCCGAGTGCACCAGGAAGAACCCGACCACCAGGCTGATGAGGCTCAGGGCCGTGAGGTTGAGGCGGAAGGCCCGCATCAGGCCCTCGGCGCGCCGTTCGCGCTGTTCGGGGCTGAGCACGTCGACGGCGGGGCCGAGCGTCGCGCGCAGGCGCGCGGCGGCGGGCGCCGGGTCGGCGCCATCGGCGAGCCGCACGTCGATCTGGGTGATCGCGCCGCGCTGGCCGAGCAGGCGCTGGGCCTGGGCGATGTCCATCACCACCAGCTTGCGGCTGGCGAGCGGCGTATAGCGCCGGAAGTCCACCAGGGCGCCGACCACCAGCCGGGCGCGGCGCGAGCCGCTGGTCACGTCGAGGCTCGCGCCGCGCGTCAGCCCGAGTTCCGCCGCCAGCTCGGGCGTGACGGCGGCCCACCCCGGCCGCGCCAGCGGCTCGGCGATCTCGCCGCTCCCGCCGGTGAAGGGCAGGGCGGCGGCGGTGACCAGGTCCACCCCGACGACGTCGAGGTAGTAGCGCTCGCGCCCGTCCACCGCGGCGGTCAGCTGGTAGAGCGGCCAGGCCGCGGCCACGTCCGGGTCGGCCAGCACGCGGGTGAACAGGCTCTCGGCCAGGGTCGGCAGGCGCGGGACCACGCTCAGGTCCGCGTCACCGCTGATGGCCTGGACGCTGCCGCGGAACGCCGCCATGGCGCTGCGGTTGATGATCTGGATGCTCAGCACCGACGCGATGCCGAGGGCCACGCCCAGCACGGTGAGGGCCAGCAGCGCGCGGCCCGAGCGCAGGCCGGCGCGCAACGACCGCAGGCCGTAGGCGATCACGCTCCCTCCAGCAGGCCGTCATGCAGCAGCCAGGTCTGGTCGGCGAGCGCCGCCACCTCCCGGCTGTGCGTGACGTAGACCAGCGTGCCGCCCTCCTCGCGCACCAGGTCCAGCATCAGCGCCATCACCAGGCCGCTGTTGGCGTCGTCGAGGTTGCCGGTGGGTTCGTCGGCCAGGACCAGCGCGGGCCGCCGCAGCAGCGCGCGGCAGATGGCGACGCGCTGCATCTCGCCGCCCGACAGCGTCTGCACCGGATCGCCGGCCCGGTCGGCCAGGCCCACGCGCTCGAGCAGGGCCGTGACCCGCGGCGACGGGTCGGCGCCGCCGGCGATGAACGACGGGAGCGCCACGTTGTCCCTGAGCGAGAGGTGCGGCAGGAGATGGAAGAACTGGAACACCAGCCCCACGCCGTCGCGGCGGAGCCGCGCGCGGGCGGCGTCGTCGAGCGTCGCGAGGTCACGGCCGCCCACCGCGACGCGGCCCGACGTGGGCCGGTCGATGCCGGCCGCCAGGTGCAGGAGGGTGGACTTGCCGCTGCCGCTCCGGCCGACGATGGCCGCCACCCGTCCGGCCGGCACCGACAGGGTGACGCCGGCGAGCACCGCGCGGCGCGGGCCGCCGGGCGGACCGTACTCCTTGCGCACCGAATCGAACGAGAGGGCGGCGGCGTCCATGAGGCCGGAACGCTCGCCGCCCGGCGCGGCCGGCGCAACCGCTCCCCCCGGAGCCGCGCCGGGGCCGTCGGCGCCGGCCCCTCGGGCCGGCCCGCCGTCAGTCGCCGGCCACGACCGGCCGCCGCGCCGCGAACCAGGCGCGCACGTGCGGCAGGGTGGTGATCATCACCACGCCGCCGATGATGATG
>CAZJZC010000097.1:0-9368 GCA_964550365.1 uncultured Gemmatimonadales bacterium
AGGCCGTCGCGGCGCCCAACGACGTGGTGATGTTCGGGAAGGTCTCGTTCTACGTCCGCGAGCTGTCGCCCCCCAAGCCCGCCGATGCGCCCAAGCCGGCCGGCGCGACCGCCGGCGGCGGGTTCCCCCAGCCCAAGGCCCCGCAGGCCACCATCGTCCGGCAGCTGGCGCCCGACTTCAACCTGTCGAGCGGCCGGGTGCGGCGCCTGTCCATGGAGGCGCCGGCCACCACCCAGGAGACCCAGGAAGCGGCCCGCAGCGCCAAGAAGCTCGAGCTGCTGCTGGAGATCTCCAAGGCGCTGTCCCGCCAGCAGGACGTGGACAAGCTGCTGGAGTCCATCGCCGACATGTCGTTCCAGGTCATGGCGGTGGACCGGGTGTCGATCCTCCTCGGCCCCAGCCCCGAGGAGATGATCCCGCGCATCTCCAAGAGCCGGCTGGGCGAGGGCTATGCCTCGGCGCGCCACGTGCCGCGGTCGATCGTCACCCAGGTGGTCGGCGAGCGGGTCGCGGTGCTGACCGACAACGCCGCCGAGGACGAGCGCTTCAAGGGCAAGTCCATCCTGATGCAGAGCGTGCGGTCGGCCATGTGCGCGCCGCTGATGTCGTCCGACGGCACCGTGCTCGGCGTGATGTACGTGGACAACCTCACCAGCACCCACGCCTACAGCGCCGACGACCTCGACTTCCTGATCGGCTTCTCCGGCGTCGCCTCGGTGGCCATCGAGAACAGCGCCCTGGCCGACCGGCTGCGCCGCGAAGCGCTGGTGCTGTCCAACTTCCAGCGGTACTTCTCGCCCGACCTCGCCAAGCAGATCGCCGACCACGGCGAGGAGGTCAAGCTCGGCGGCACCAAGCGCGACGTGGTCATCCTGTTCACCGACATCCGCGGCTTCACGTCCATGTCGGAGAAGATGGACCCCGACGACGTGGCGCAGCTGCTGCGCGAGTACTTCACCGAGATGGTCGAGATCGTGTTCCGCCACGGCGGGACACTCGACAAGTTCATCGGCGACGCGATCATGGCCCTGTGGGGCGCGCCCTTCAACACCGAGGACGACGCCGACAAGGCCATGCGGGCGGCGATCGACATGCAGCGCAAGCTGGTCGAGCTCAACGAGCACTGGGCCCAGACCGGGAAGCCCAAGGTCCAGATCGGCATCGGCATCAACTTCGGCACCGTGTTCGCCGGCAACATCGGCAGCCAGCAGCGGCTCGAGTACACCGTGCTGGGCGACGCGGTGAACACCGCGTCCCGGCTGTGCTCGAACGCCGGCAAGGACGAGATCATCATCTCGGAGTATCTGTTCCGGCGGCTCAAGTTCCCGCCCAAGGTCGAGGACCGCGAACCGCTCAAGGTCAAGAACAAGGCCCAACCGGTCCCCGTCTACCTCGCGAAGTTCTAGTCTTGGGCGTCACGCCGGCGCTGCCTCCCGACTACGACAGCTGGACCTTCGACGGCGGCACGGCCGCCGCCCGCATCGACGTCGTCGACGCGGTGCGCGCCGCGCTCGACAGCCACGGTGCGCTCTATGCCTGGGCCTCCGCCCAGCCCGGCCGCGTCGCCTTCCAGGGCCGCGGCGCCGCGTTCGGCGTGACCCTCGGCGGCGCCGAGGCGGTGGTCCGGCACGCCCGGCGCGGCGGCGCCGTGGCCCCGCTCCTCGGCGACCGGTTCGTCGGCGCGCCGCGGGCCTGGCGCGAGATCCGTCTCGCCGCCGACCTGCTCGAAGCCGGCGTCCCGACGCCGCCGGTCCTGGCCGCGGCGGTCTACCCCGCCGGACTGTTCCACCGTGCCGACGTCGCCACCGCGCGGGCCGCCGGCCGGGACCTTCACGCGATCTTCTTCGGCCCCGAGCCGCCCGAGGGCGAGCGGCGCACGGCGGTGCTCCACGCCGCCGGACGGCTGGTCCGCAAGCTGCACGCGGCCGGCTGGGTCCACCCCGACCTCCAGCTGCGCAACGTCCTGGTCGACCTGCCGCGGCTCGCCGCGCCGCCCTTCCGGCTCGCCGCCTGGCTGCTCGACGTGGACACCTGCCGCCCGTCGGACCCGGCCGACCGGTCGGCCCGGAGCGCCAACATCGCCCGGTTCTTCCGTTCGTGGGACAAGTGGAACGCCGCCGGCGAACCCCGGCTGACGCCGCACGACCGGCTGGCGTTCACGGCGGCCGTCGAGGGCCGCGCGTGAGCCCCCTGGCGCCCTGGACCGGCGGGCGCCTCGGCGTCGTCATGATGAGCGCGCTGGGCGACGCGGTGCACGTCCTCCCGCTGCTCGGCGCCATCAAGAAGCAGGCGCCGTCCACCCACGTCACCTGGGTCCTGCAGCCCGGTCCCGCGGTCATGGTGCAGGATCATCCCGACGTCGACGACACGGTGATCTTCCGCCGCGAACGGGGCCTGCGCGCCTACGCCGACGTGCGCCGCGAGCTGGCGCGACGGCCGTTCGACCTGCTGCTGGCGCTCCAGGTGTACTTCAAGGCCGGCCTGGTCACGGCCCTGGCGAAGAGCCCCGTCAAGCTGGGATTCGACCTGGCCCGGGCCCGCGACGCCAACTGGCTCTTCACCACGCACCGCATCCCGCCGCACGCGCCCCAGCACGTGCAGGACCAGTACTTCGAGTTCCTCGACGCCATCGGCGTGCCGCACGGGGAGCCCGTGTGGCGGCTGGGCCCGACACCCGCCGAGCGCGCCGCCGCGCAGGCGCTGGTCGCGGGCGCCCGGCGGCCGCTGGTCGGCTTCGTGGTCGCCACCAGCAAGCCGGCCAAGAACTGGATGCCGGAGCGCTACGCCGAGCTGGCCCTGCGCCTGCACGCCGAGGCCGGGGCGGGCGTGGTGCTGCTGGGCGGGAACACGCCCATCGAGCGCGCGGCCGCCGATGTCATCCTGCGCTCGGCGGCCGCGGCGCGGCCGGTCGACGCGCTGGGCACCGGCCTGCGGACCCTCATCGGCCTGCTCACCTGCTGCGACGCCGTGGTCTCGAGCGATACCGGGCCCTATCACATGTGCGTGGCGATGAACGTGCCGGCGGTCGGGCTGTACGGCTACACCAACCCCAAGCGCGTCGGGCCCTACCGCCGCTTCACCGAGCTGGTCGTGGATGCCTACGGCGATCCGGGGGAGGACTACCCGGTCTCGATGGAGTACCGTCTCGGGCGGATGGAGCGGATCGGCGTCGAGCAGGTCATGGCCCGCCTGCGGCTGGCGCTCGCCCGGGCCGGCTGATCGGCGGAACCGCGGCGGGACGCGGCGCTAGGACGTGCTGATGATGACGCTGTCGTAGCCCTCCTCGGCGATCACCAGGATCTCGATGCGGTCGCCGGGCCGCCACCGGTGGGCCAGCGACGGGAGCACCCGGTCGGAGTCGCGGTGCGACTTGCCGTCCATGGTGAACGCGTAGGAGACCCGGGCCCACTTCTCCCCGAAGGCGATGTCCTCCAGTTCGATGGCCGTGACCTCCGCCTCGGCGCCGACACCGTCGCGGAAGAAGCGCCGCAGGACGCCCCGGCGGCCATGGGCGACGCTGAAGAACACCGCCGGCAGCACCCCCGCCGTGAGCACCGAGAAGAAGGCCAGCCACAGGAACTCCATGATGCCGGGCGACTCGCTCCGCTTGGACCCGCCGTCCATGAGGTCGAACGCGCTCGGCGCGACCTTCCTGTACAGCGCCCTGGCCTCCCCCTCGAGCGGGCGCGGCGCGGGGCCCAGGGACGCGAGGGTCAGGGCCGTGCGCGGCGCCACGGCACGCGGCGCCAGCGCCGTCGACGTCGAGCCGAACAGCGCCTCGCGCACCTCGCGGGCGCTGGCGAACCGGTCGGCGGGCGAGGGGTGGAGCAGCCGCGCCAGCACGGCGCGCAGGCGCGGGTCACCCGGCAGGGTCTCCGGCACCTGGAGGCGGCCCTCGTCCGACATGAACGCGGCGGGCGGACGGCCGGTGATCAGGTGCAGGAACGTGGCGCCCAGGGCGTAGAGGTCGCTCGGCGCCGTCGCCTGCCCCATGTACTGCTCGTAGGGCATGTAGCCGTAGGTGCCCGCGACGGTGGAGCCGTGCTCGTCCGAGCCGAGCACGACCCGGCGCACGGCGCCGAAGTCCACCAGGGCGAGCGAGCCGTCGGGCCGCACCAGGATGTTGGCGGGCTTGATGTCCCGGTGCAGCACGGGCGGCACCCGTCCGTGCAGGTAGTCCAGGATGCCGAGCAGCTCGACCAGCCAGTGGATCACGCGTTCCGGCGACACGTGCCGGCCCTCGGCGATGACGGTCGCCAGCGGGACGCCGTCGACGAACTCCATGACCAGGAGCGTGGCCGCGGCGCCGTCATGCTCGCCCTGCACCACGTCGTACACCTCGGGGATCCCGTGATGGCGGAGCGAGCGCAGGACGGCGATCTCGCGCTCGAACAGTTCGAGCGCCTTCCAGTCGGCCGCGGCGCGCGGCTGGAGGAGCTTGACCGCCACGTCGCGCCCGGCCGCGTCCTCGCGCGCCAGCAGGGTCCGGCCGAACGAGCCGGTGCCCAGCGGTCGCACCACGGTGAAGCGGCCGGCGAGGACCTGGCCCGGCGCGGGGCCCGTCATGGCGCCGTCCCGGACGCGGCCAGCGGGCCGAAGCGGTAGGTCAGCCCCGCCTGCCGCATCAGGGCGACCAGGCGTCCGAGGCCGAGGCCCATCACGGTGAAGTAGTCGCCTTCGATGCGTTCGACGATCACGGCGCCGTAGCCCTGGATGCCGTAGGCGCCGGCCTTGTCCATGGGCTCGCCGGTGGCGACGTAGGCGGCGATCGCGGCGGCGTCGAGCGGCCGGATCCACACCCGCGTGGTCTCGACCCCCGAGACCGTCGTGCCGCGGAAGGCCACGGCCATGGCGGTGTGCACCAGGTGGTCGCGGCCGGCCAGCCGCGTCAGCATGCGCGCCGCCTCCGCGGCGTCGGCCGGCTTGCCGAGGATGTCGCCGTCCACCACGACGATCGTGTCGGCGGCCACGACCGCGGCATCAGGCCGGCGCACCGCGGCCGCCTTCTCGCGCGCCAGGCGTTCGGCATGAGGCGCCGGCTGCTCGCCGCTCTGCCAGGTCTCATCGATGTCGGGCGGGATGATCAGGGGCACCAGGCCGAGGAGCGCCAGCAGCTCGCGCCGCCGCGGCGACGACGACGCAAGGACGAGAGGGACCTCGTTCGCGGTGGACAGCGGCCGATCACCCATACCTATCACCCACCACCTCTCCGCACCCCTACCCCCCCTCACCCACCCCCACCCCCATCACGCTCCACGACCAGCGTGACCGGGCCGTCGTTCACCAGCTCGACGTCCATCATGGCGCCGAACCGGCCGGTCTCCACCCGCGCGCCCAGCTCGCGCAGGGCGGCGACGAACGCCTGGTAGAGCGGCTCGGCGGCCTCCGGCGGCGCGGCGGCGATGAACGAGGGGCGTCGGCCCTTCTGGACGTCGCCGTACAGGGTGAACTGCGAGACGACCAGCAGCGCGCCGCCGACGTCGCCGAGCGCCAGGTTCATCTTCCCCTCGGCGTCACCGAACAGGCGCAGGCCGACGAGCTTCTCGGCCATCCACCGGACCTGGGGCGCGCCGTCGCCGGCGGTGAAGCCGGCCAGCACGAGCAAGCCGCGCCCGATCGCCCCGACGGTCTGCCCGTCCACGCGAACGGCGGCGCGGCTCACGCGCTGCACCACGACCCGCACGGCCTATTCGACCGTGACGCTCTTGGCCAGGTTCCTCGGCTGGTCCACGTTGCAGCCGCGGCGCACGGCGATGTAGTAGGCCAGCAGCTGCAGCGGGACCGACGTGAGCACCGGCGTCAGCGCTTCGGTCGTCGCGGGGATGCTGACGACGTGGTCCACCAGCGGCGCGATGGTGGTATCGCCCTCGGTGACGACCGCGATGACCTGCCCGCCGCGGGCCCGGACCTCCTCGATGTTCGACACGATCTTGCCGTGCACCGAGTCGGTGGGCGCGATGAAGACCACCGGCATCAGCTCGTCGATCAGGGCGATGGGCCCGTGCTTCATCTCGGCCGCCGGATAGCCCTCGGCATGGATGTACGAGATCTCCTTGAGCTTCAGCGCGCCCTCGAGCGCCACCGGGAAATTGCAGCCCCGCCCGAGGTACAGCACGTTGCTGGCCCGGGTGTAGCGCTCGGCCAGCGCCTCGATCTCGCCGCGCTTGGCCAGCACCTGCTCGATCTGCTCGGGCAGGCGGCGCAGCGCCTTCACGAACTCGCGGCCCTGCAGGATGCTCATCGACCGCAGCCGCCCGAGCCGCAGGGTGAACAGGGCGAGCGCCACGATCTGGCTGGTGAAGGCCTTGGTGGACGCCACGCCGATCTCGGGACCGGCGTGCAGGTAGAGCCCGCCGTCCACCTCCCGCGCGATGGTGCTCCCCACGGTGTTCACGATGCCCAGGGTGCGGGCCCCGCGGCGCTTGGCTTCGCGCAGCGCCGCCAGCGTATCGGCCGTCTCGCCGGACTGGGAGATGACGATCACCAGGGTGCGGTCGTTCACGATGGGGTTCCGGTAGCGGAACTCCGACGCGTACTCGACCTCGACCGGCAGGCGGGCCATCTCCTCGAGCATGTATTCGCCCACCAGCGCGGCGTGCCACGAGGTCCCGCAGGCGGTGATCACGATCCGGTCGATGCGCGACAGGTCGTCATCGCGGACGTTGAGGCCCTGGAGCCGGGCGGTGCCCTCTTCCTCGAGCAGGCGCCCGCGGAGCGTGTTGCGCACGCTCTCGGGCTGCTCGCAGATCTCCTTGAGCATGAAGTGCTGGTACCCGCCGCGCTCGATGGTCTCGAGGTCCCAGTCGATCTCGGTGACCTGCTTGTCGAGCGGCACGGCGTCGCCGTTGCGGATCTGGTGACTGCCCGGCCGGACGACCGCCATCTCGCCCTCGTCGAGGTAGATGACGGAGCGCGTGTGCGCCAGCACCGCGGAGGGGTCCGACGCCACGAAGTTCTCGCCGCTGCCGAGGCCGACGAGCAGGGGGCTGCCCTTGCGGGCCGCCACGATGGTGTCGGGCTCGCGCGAGGAGATGACGGCGATGCCGTAGGCGCCCTCCAGCTCGCGCAGGGCCGCGGCCACCGCCGCCTCGAGGCTCGCGCTCCCGTAGAACTGCTCGATGAGGTGCGCGATCACCTCGGTATCGGTCTCCGAGGTGAACTTGTGACCGCGCTCCGACAGCATGGTGCGCAGGGCGCCGCTGTTCTCGATGATGCCGTTGTGGACCACGGCCACGATGCCGCCGCAGTCGGTGTGCGGATGGGCGTTCCGCGTGGTCGGCGCGCCGTGCGTGGCCCAGCGCGTGTGACCGATGCCGGTCGTCGCCGTCAGCACGTCGCCCTTGAGCTGGGCCTCGAGCGCGCTGATCTTCCCGGCCGCCTTCTGGACCACCAGCGACCCGCCCGACACGACCGCCACGCCCGCCGAGTCGTAGCCCCGGTACTCCAGGCGCTTCAAGCCGTCGATGAGCAGCGGCGTGGCCTTCTGCGTCCCCACGTAGCCGACGATCCCGCACATGTCGTTCAGGTCCCCGCTTCTTCGAGCGCGGCCTCGCCGCGGCTGATGAGTTCCTCGGCGGCGGCCCGGGTGGGCGCCTCCGCGATGATGCGCACGACCGGCTCGGTCCCCGAGGGCCGGACGTGCAGCCACCGGTCCGCCAGAGCAAGCCGCATGCCATCCTGGCGGTCCACGGCCGCATCGGCCATCCGGGCCCTCAGCGCCTCGTACCAGCCCTCGAGACTGCCCGCCGGGCGGGTAAGCTTCGCCTTCACAATAGCATAGCGCGGTGCGGATTGCACGATGCCGCTGACCGTGCCGCCCCGCCCGGCCAGCAGGGCCAGGGCCAGCGTGGCCGCCACCGGGGCGTCGCGGCCCAGGTGGACGGCCGGGAGGATGACCCCCCCGTTGCCCTCGCCCCCGACCACCGCGCCCCGCTCCCGCATCCGCTCGACCACGTTGGCCTCGCCGACCGGGGCGCGCTCGACCGACTGCCCATGGGCCCGCGCGGCATCGTCGACCACCAGGCTGGTCGAGAGATTGGTCACCACCGGGCCCGGGACCCGGGCCAGGACCGCCCGCACCGCGAACGCCAGGGTGTAGTCCTCGCCGATCGGCCGGCCGAGCTCGTCGACCAGGGCGCACCGATCGACGTCGGGATCGACCGCGATGCCGATGTCGGCGCGCGATTCGCGCACCAGGGCGCCGAGCTCGCCCAGGTGCTCCGGGACCGGCTCCGGCTCGCGGGGGAAGCGGCCGTCCGGCTCCAGGTGGATGCCGTGGACCGTGCAGCCGAGGGACTCGAGCAGGCGCGGCATGACCGTGGCGCCGGCCCCGCGCACGCAGTCCAGGGCCACGGTGAAGCGCCGGCGCCGGATGGCCTCGAGATCCAGCCACGGGAGCGAGAAGACCCGCTCCAGGTGGCGCTCGACGGCCGCCGCGTCGGTCCGCACGACGCCCTCGGGCCCGGCCCGGTCGATCCGCACCGCGCCATCCACCAGGGCGAAGAACTCGGCGGCCTCCTCGCGCGAGAGGAACCGGCCGCCGGGCCCCATGAACTTGAGGGCGTTCCATTCGACCGGGTTGTGGCTGGCGGTGACCACGATCCCGCCCGCCAGGTCCATGGTCTCGACCGCCATCTGCGCCGTCGGCGTCGGCACCATGCCCAGGTCCACCACGTCCACGCCCGCCTCGGCGAGCGCCGCGGCCGCCGCCCGCGCGAACGCCGGACCCGACTGCCGGGAGTCGCGGGCCAGGGCCACGGTCGTGCCCCCGCGCGAGCGCGAGCGCAGGAAGGTGCCGAAACAGCGGGCGTAGCGGCCCACCACATCGTCGGTGATGTCCCGGCCCACGATGCCTCGCAGGCCCGATACCGACCGCATCAGCTGGCTCGTCATGTCCGGAATCTAGGCGGCCGCCGCCGTGCGGCACAGCGCCGCCGCGCCGGCACGCGCCGATGCCGCCAGGCGGCCCGGGTTCCGTTGCGGCCCCGTGCGGCGCGATGTAGCCTTCGCCTCGTGACCAGGATCCTCGATCGCGACGGGACCGGCGGCCTCGCCACCAGGGCCGTGCATGCCGGCCAGGAGCCCGAGCCGCTCGCCGGCGCCGTGACCCTGCCGATCTTCCAGACATCGACCTACGTCCAGGAAGCGCTCGGCGCGACCAGGGGCTACGACTACGCCCGGACGGTCAACCCCACCCGCCAGGCGCTGGAGCGGAACGTGGCGGCCCTCGAGGGCGGCGCGCACGGCTTCGCCTTCGGCTCGGGGATGGGCGCGATCCACGGCGTGCTGACCCTGCTGTCGGCCGGCGACCACGTGGTGTGCGGCGAGAACGTGTACGGCGGCACCCACCGGCTGATGGACAAGGTGCT
>CAZJZC010000098.1:0-9256 GCA_964550365.1 uncultured Gemmatimonadales bacterium
GCGGGCCTCCGGGCCCTCGCCGCGGCCGGCGCGCTGGCGGGCGCGGCGCTGACGTCGGCCTGCGGCGGGCCGGACGCCGACGCGCCCAGGGCGCACGTGTACATCCCGCGGGGCGCCTCGCTGGCCAGCGTGGCCGACTCGCTCGAGGCCCACGGCGTGATCGAGACGGCCTGGACCTTCCGGCTGTACGGCCGCGTCAGCGGCCTGGCCCGCCGCATCCGGCCCGGGCTCTACGCCTTCCCGCTCGGCGAGCGCTGGTCCACCATCGTGGTGGCGCTCAAGACCGGCCGGACCGACGACATCCTGTTCACCGTCCCCGAAGGCCTGACGATCCGCGAGATGGCGGACCTGGTGTCGTCGCGCCTGCGGCTGGCGCGCGACTCGGTGCGGGAGGCCATCCGCGACTCGTTCCTCGTCGCCGCGCGGGACCCGGCCCTGCGGGCGGAGTTCGGCATCAGCGTGCCGGGTTCGGTGCGCGAGCCGCTGGAAGGCTATCTCCTGCCCGAGACCTACCGGATCCCGTACGACGCGACCCCGCGGGACCTGGTCAGGTACATGCTGCGGCAGTTCACCACGCTGTGGGACACGGCCCACGACCGGAAGGCCGAGGCCCTCGGCCTGAGCCGGCACGAGGTGATCACGCTGGCGAGCATCGTCGAGGCCGAGGCGCGGCTGCGCTCGGAGCAGCGCCGCATCGCCGGCGTGTACCTCAACCGCGTGCGTCGCCGCATGCCGCTCCAGGCCGATCCGACGGTCATCTACGCCGTGGAGCTGCGCGACGGCCGGCCCATCACCCGGGTGCTGTTCAGCCACCTCAAGGAGCGCAGTCTCTACAACACCTACATGGTGCCCGGCCTGCCGCCCGGACCGATCGGCAGCCCCGGCCCGAGCGCCATCGAGGCGACGCTCGAGCCCGAATCGCACGGCTACCTCTACTTCGTGGCGCGGCCCGACGGCCGCCACATGTTCTCGCGCACCGGCGGCGAGCACGTGGACTCCGTGGCGCTGGCGCGGGTCCTGCGCGCCCGGTTCGAGGCCGAACGCGACAGCATCCGCCGCGACAGCATCGCGGCGGCGCGCGCCGCGCGGCCGTGACCGGCGGCCTGCCGGCCCGGCTGCGGCTGGTGGTCGTCCTCGACGCGGCCGCGGCCGGGGGCCGCGACCTGGCTGCGATCGGCGCGGCGGCCGCGCGCGGCGGCGCCACCATGCTCCAGGTGCGCGGCAAGGGCCTGAGCGCCGAGGCGCTGGCCGGCCTGGCGCGGGCGGTGCTGGCCGCCGCACCGGGCGCCTGCGTCACCGTCAACGACCGCCTCGACGTGGCGCTCGCCGTCGGCGCGGCCGGCTGTCACCTGGGCCAGGACGACCTGCCCATCGCGGACGCCCGGCGCATGGCGCCTCCGGGGTTCATCGTCGGCGGTTCGGCCGGCACCAGCGACGAAGCGCGGCGCGCGGCGGGCCAGGGCGCGCACTACCTGGGCATCGGTCCGGTCCGCCCGACCCCCAGCAAGGCGGATGCCGGCGACGCGATCGGCGCGGACGGCTTCGCGCTGGTGCGGCAGGCCGGCGGCCTGCCCGCGGTCGCGATCGGCGGGGTCACCGCGGCCGAGGTGCCGGCGCTGATGGCCGCGGGCGCCGCGGGCGTCGCCGTCATCGGCGCCGTGCTGGCGGCCGCCGACGCCGAAGCCGCGGCGCGCCAGCTGCGCAACGCCGTGGACGCCGGCCTCGCGCGCCTGCCGTCCTGAGCGCCTCTCCCTCCACCCGGCCGGTCCCCATGCACTCCATCACGGTCACACCGAAGGGCGTCGGACGGCTGCGGCAGGGCCACCCGTGGGTCTACCGGTCCGACCTCCGGCCCGCCGACGGCGTCGACGCCGGGCTGGTCCGTCTCGCCGACCAGCGGGGGCGGGGCCTGGGCACCGCGCTGTTCTCGCCGCACTCGGAGATCCGCGTCCGGTGGCTGGCGGCCGAGGGCGTCACGGTGGACGCCGGCTGGTGGCGCGCGATGGTCGCCGCGTCGGTGGCGCGGCGGGAGGGCATCGCCGACACCGGCTGGCGCGCGGTGCACGCCGAGGCCGACGGCCTGCCCTCGCTCATCGTCGACCGCTACGGCGAGGTGGCGGTGGCCCAGCTGCTGTCCGCCGGGCTCGAGGCGGTGCGGGACGACGTGATCGCCGCGATCCGCGAGGTCCTGCGCCCGGCCGGCCTGCTGCTGCGGAACGACCCCACGGTGCGCCAGCTCGAGCACCTGCCGCGGGAGACCACGCTGGCCTTCGGCGAGGTGCCGGACCGCGCGCCGTATACCGAGGGCCGTCTCGCGCTGGCCGCCGCCCCGCGCACCGGCCAGAAGACCGGCGCCTTCCTGGACCAGCGGACCAACCGCCAGCTGGTCGGCCGCCTGGCCCGGGGGCGGTGCCTCGACGTGTTCTGCTACCACGGCGGCTTCGCGCTCCAGCTGGCGGCCGGCGGGGCCGCCGAGGTGACGGCGCTCGACAGCTCGGCCGAGGCGCTGGCGGTCCTGCGGGAGACGGCGGCGGCCAACGGGCTGGGCGGCATCCGGACCGAGGAGGCCAACGCGTTCGACTGGCTCCACGCGGCGGCGGCGGGCGGCGACCGGACCTACGACGTGATCGTGCTCGACCCGCCGGCGTTCGCGCGCGAGAAGCGGACGCTGGCGAAGGCGCTGGCCGGTTACAAGGAACTCAACCTGCGCGCCATGCGGCTGCTGGCCCCCGGCGGGCACCTCTTCACCGCCTCGTGCTCGCACCACGTGCACCGCGGCGATTTCTTCGGGATGCTGACGGAGGCGGCGGCCGACAGCGGCCGCCGCATCCAGCTGGTGGAGATCCTCGGCGCCTCGGCCGACCACCCCGAGCTGCTGACGGTGCCCGAGACCGGCTACCTCAAGGGCGCGCTGCTGCGGGCTATTGGATGAACCGCGTCCAGACGAGCATGACGGAGCACGTCGACGCGCCCTGGTAGCGCATCGGCGCCTCGGCGCTCCGGGGGAAGTACTCCACCGCGATGAGCTGGTCGGGCCGGTAGCTCTGCAGTTCGTCGGTGGCGGCGCGCCGGCCGTCGATGTAGAGGTTGACGCCGCAGTAGCCCGCCGCCACGCGGCCGAGCAGGCGGAAGTTGAAGACCGACGGTCCTTCGACGACCAGCGACGGCATGCCGGCGAACACGGTCCGCATGGTGCTCTTGGTCCGCAGTTCCTCCTCCGACAGGCGATATCCCGCGCCCATGCGGGCCCGCTGCTGGATCTCGTCGAGCTCCGCCGAGGCGCGGGCCGAGGCGGTCACGCGGATGGTGTCGAGCACGTTCACGGCGCGCATGGCCAGCTCCACCTGCGCGGTATCGCCGTCGCGCAGGTCCACCATCGCCCGCGCCGCGGTGAAGCCGATGAGCCGCCCCATGACCATCTGCGAGCCGGCCGGCAGGCCGGTCAGGAGGAATCGGCCGTCGGCGTCCGAGTAGGCCTCGCCCACGGCGTCGTCGACGCCCACCCGCACGCCGGGGCGCGCGCCACCATCCTCGTTCCGCACGGTGCCGGCGAGCGCCGCGCGCCCGCGCTGGGCGCCCGCCACCGTATCCAGCACGGTGGTCCCGGACCGGCTCAGGGTCAGGTCGTGCCGCGCCACGCCGCGCGGGCCCAGCAGACGCTCGGTCCGGCCGGTGACGAACGAGCCGGCCGCGGCCTGCACCGTCACCACGATGTCGGTGGGCACGTCGCAGGCGTAGAAGTTGCCCAGGCTGTCGGTGCGGGACTCGACGCCGGGGCGCTCGACCTCGACACCGGTCTGGCCGCGGCGCGCGGTGATCCACGAGACCAGCACGCGAACGCCGGCCAGCCGCACGCCGCTGGCGGCGTCGCGCACGGCGCCGTAGATCAGCCCGCTGTCGCGGACCATGGGCACCGCCCGCCCGGCGCACGCCGCGCGCCGCATGGTCCACAGCGACGGCAGGGACACCTCGACCACGGTCGGACGGCCGGCCGTGACGGTGACCGTCTGGGTGAGGTTCGAGAGCCCCACCGTGTCGAGGGCCGGGTGCTCGACGAACAGCGTGCGGCGGCCGACCGGCACGCTGTCGATGCGGAAGCGTCCGCCGTCGTCGGTGGTCCCGCCGAGCGCCGTGCCCTGGACCAGCACCCGGGCGCCGGCCAGCGGCGATCGGGCCAGGCTGTCGTAGACCACGCCCCGCAGCTGGGCGTGCGCCCCGGCCGCCGACGGCGGGGGGACCGGGCGGACCGGTGCGCGCGGCTGCTGCGCGGCGGCCGGCAGAGCCGCGGCCAGCGGCCAGAGCAGGGCGATGACGCGAGCGCTCACGTGAAGCGTCCTCCGTCCCGGTCGATGCCGAGACGCTGCAGGAACCCGGCGACGTGCCGGTCCGTGACATACCAGCTGCCCAGCGCGGGGGTTCCCCCGTGCCAGTCCGATCCGCCGGTGACGAACAGGCCCGTGTCGCGGGCCGCGTGCTCGAGGGCGGCCGATTCCATGGGAGGGAGCGACGGCCGCAGGGCCTCGACGCCTTCGAGTCCGATGGCGGCCAGGCGCGGGAACCGCCGCGCGTCCTCCAGCGACGGATGGGCCCAGACGGCGCACCCGCCCGCGGCGCGCACCGCGGCGATCGCCTCGGCCACGTCGGGACCGCGGCTCGGCACCCAGGCCGGTCCGCCGTCGGCGATGTAGCGGTTGAACGCCTCCTGGACCGAACGCACCACGCCGAGCCGCCGCAGGGCCTCGGCCACGTGGGGCCGGCCGACGGCCACGTTCCCCGCCGGCAGGACCACGTCGTCGGGCGCGATGGCGACGCCGAGGTGCTGGAGCCGCTCGACGATCTCGGCGACCCGCTCGCGGCGCAGGCCGGTCATCCGCGCGGTGATCGCGGCCAGACCGGCGTCGTCGGGGTCGAGGCCATAGGCCAGCAGGTGCATGTCGCGGCCGTCGAGCAGGCAGGTCAGCTCACAGCCGGCGATGATCAGCAGGCCGTTGTCGCCCGCGGCCGCCCGGGCGGCGGCGATGCCCGCGGTGGTGTCGTGGTCGGTCAGGGCGAGCGCGTGCAGTCCGGCCCGGCGCGCCAGGGATACGAGGGCGTCGGGGCTCTGGCTCCCGTCGGAGCAGGTCGAGTGACAATGCAGGTCGAGGTGCACGGGGATTGTATCGCGTTACCCGGAAATCTAGCTTGTGTCCATGTCAGGAGCGCTGGCCGCCCAGCCGGGGCGCGCAGCCGCCATCCGCCGCGTGTTCCTCGGCCTGCTCGCCGCCAACCTGGCGGTGGTGGGCGCCAAGGTCGTGATCGGCGTGCGCGCCGACTCCCTGTCGGTGCTCGGCGACGCCGTCCACTCCTCGATGGACGCCCTCAACAACGTCCTCTTCATGGCCCTCACCCGGGTGGCCGCCCGCGGCCCCGACGAGGACCACCCCTACGGCCACGCCAAGTTCGAGGTGCTCGGCGCGGTCGGGATCCTCATCTTCCTCTCGGTCGCCTGCTTCGAACTGCTCAAGGGCGCGCTGGCCGGGCTGGTGCGCGGCGCCCCCCCGCCGGCCTTCACCGGCACCGATCTGACCCTGCTCGCCGCCACACTGGCCGTGAGCGTCTGGGTGTCCTGGTACGAGGGCCGCCGGGGCCGCGCGCTGGAGAGCGATCTGCTCCTGGCCGACGCGGCCCACACGCGGGTGGACGTGTACATCACGGCCGGTGTGCTGCTCGGCGCGGCCCTGAGCCGGCGCGGCGTCCCGTGGGCGGACCCGGTCATCGCGATCGTCGTCACCGGGCTCATCGCGCGGATGGGCTGGGGCATCGTGCGCCGCGCGATGCCGGCCCTGGTGGACGAGGCCGCGCGCGACCCCGGCGCCGTGCGCCGCGCGGCCGAGGACGTCGCGGGCGTCGAAGCCGCCTACGATATCCGCTCGCGCGCGGCCGCCGGCACCGGCTTCGCCGAGCTCACCATCCGGGTCCGCGGCGACATCAGCGTCGCCCAGGGCCATGCCATCGCCGACGCCGTGGAGGCGCGCCTGCGCCGGGACCTGCGCCTGGGCGCCGTCGTGGTGCACGTCGAGCCGTGCTGAGCGCCGGGACCCGCCGCCGCGCCCGCCGCCCCCCGCGCAGCCTGCGGGCCGAGTACGACCTGTTCATCGAACAGCGGATCGAGGAGTACAAGGACTCCCTGCCCCGGGGCGACATCCTCGAGATCGGCGACGAGGCCATGAAGGAACTGGCCGGCGCCGACCAGCTGCTGCTCACCGAAGTGGTCCTGCGCGACCAGGTCGATGCCATCATCCGCCGACGCCTGCGGCTCCCCGCCTTCCGCCGCTGGCGGGACAAGTACGTCGCCCTGCGCGCGGCCCAGTCGGAACCGTCGCACTGGGGGCTGGCCGAGCACGACCCGGTCGCCGAGCTCGCCGACCTGGTCGAGGACGGCGACGACGTCCTCCTGGTGGGCGCCTCCGACGGCGCCTGCGCCCTGTTCCTGGCGGCCCGCGGCGCCCTGGTCCGGGTCTGCGATCCGGACATCGCCGCGGTCTACGGCCTGGAGAACCGGGCCATCAACGAGCAGCTCGGCGGACGCATCGAGTGCGAGGTGGTGCGCCTCGAGCGCTTCGAGCCGGCGGCCATCGCCTTCTGCGCCTGCGTCATCGAGGTCGCCACGCTCGCGCCGCTCGGCGTCCAGGAACGCGCCGCGATCATCGGCCGCCTCAAGGACGCCACGCCGCCCGGCGGCCGCCACGCGGTGATGCCGGGCGCTCCCGAGCGACACGGCAGCGGCGGGCGCCTCTCGTCCGACGCCCTGCGCCGCGACTACGCCGACTGGCACATCGAGCGGCCGCACGTCCCGGCCAGCCGCAAGCCGCGCAATATCGGCTTCAGCGCCATCCGCCCTCCCGAGCCCGACGACACCGCCGCGTCAGTGTGAAGCAGTGTGCGCGTGTCCAAACGACACGCATGACGGGCTGTCAGTCGTCACATGGCGCTGTAACATGTTGTCTTATATGGACTTATAATCCAGTCGTCCACGGCATGATCCGTGCCCCTTCTCCGATCGGGTGGCCGCGTCCGGCGGTCGCCCGAAACGTCGGACCAACAGAGAAGAGCGAGGCACCACCATGGCGACAGCGATCCTGCAGAACGAGCCCATCGGCATCGTCGTCAACGACGGCGGCGCGGCGCATGCGGCCCCGCGGATCATGCTGTGGCACTGGGCCAGCGAGGACGAGACGCCGGAGACCGAGAAGAGCTGAGCCGGCGGCGCGGCCGTCCGACGTTGAAAACGACACGATGCCGGGTCCCCGCGGGACCCGGCATCGTTGGCGTTCGGGGGACCGGCGCGGTCACGGGGCCTCAGAGGCCCAGTTCGGCGCGCGCCTCCGCCGGCAGCCAGCGCCGCACCAGCGACATGGGTACCGAGATGCCCAGGCCCGGGCCATCGCGCGGGGCGCCGAAATGGACGGCGATGACCTGGCCCTCCGCGTTGAACACCGGGCTGCCCGACACGCCGGCGTAGGTGGTCCCGGAGAAGCGGATCCAGTCGCCGGTCTGCGAGATGTAGCCGCCGAACAGCGAGGCGCGCATCATGCCGCCGGCGTCGACCGCCATCTGGGTGCCGAACGGGAACCCGATCATGGCGGCCGGCGCGCCCTGGACGGCGCCGGTGCCGCTCCAGTCCACCGCCCGCACGGCGGGGCCGCGGAAGCCCCGCACCCTGAGCACCGCGACGTCCTCGGCCGGCACGGTCGAGACGCTCACCAGGTCCGCGTAGAGGGCGATGTTGGTCTCCGACATGACCACCAGGATGGTCCGCGGCGCGCCGCGTGACTCGCCCTGCACCACGTGCCGGTTGGTGACGAAGTAGCCCGAGGGGGTGATGGCGAAGCCGCTGCCCATCACCGAGTCGCCGATGAACCGCGCGATGACCAGGCCCACGGCCCGGCCGTTGTCGCGGGCCACGCGGGCGAAGTCGGCGGCGGCGCCGGCCGCCGGGGCGGTGCCCTGGTTCGCCGCCGACGGCTGGACCGCGGCCGCGCGCGATTCGGCATCCCGTACGCGCCGTTCGAGGCTGTCCAGCACGCCGCGGCTCACGCTCGACGCCCGGGCCGCCGCCAGCTGGCCGCGGAGCCGTTCGAGTTCCTGGCTCTGCCGCCGCTGCTCCTCGCCGGCCGTCCGCAGCTGCTCGGCCAGCTGGCGCTCGGTGCTCACCAGCCGGGCCTCGGCGCGCTCGGTCCGCCGGGCGCCCGACTGGTAGACGAAGATCACCGCCGCGGTGAGGCCGACCAGCACCGCCAGCGTCATCAGACGGAAGACGCGCGACGACTCGGTGGCCGCCATGCGCGCGAACGACGTGACGAACGCCCCGGGCCGCAGCCCGCCGGGGCCGCGGGCGGCCTCTTCGGCCACCGCCACCATGCCGGCGAGGGTCTTGGGCGGCTCGCGCTTGGGCTGGTAGGGCGCGCCGGCCCCTTCGTCCATCACGGCGGCACCGAGGACGCGGACCTCGAACAGGGGTCCCTGCCAGCCGAGCATGATGCGGTCGCCGACCCGCAGCGGCGTGCGTCCCTGGATCTGCTTCCCGTTGAGGAAGGTGCCGTTGCGGCTGGCCAGGTCGCTGAGGAACGGGGTCAGCGTCTCGTCGAACTCGACCGCGGCGTGGCGCTTGGAGACCACGGTGTCGACCACGGTCCTGAGGGGGATGTGGCAGCCGGCCGCGCGGCCGATCACCACTTCGCGGCCGGTGCCGATGAGGTCCTCGCCGCCCTGCACCCGGCGCAGGCGCACCTGTGGCTGGCCGAGATCGACCGCCGGCTCGGCCACCGTGCTCATCAGCTGGCCGGGGATGACCACCTTGAGGGCCGGGCCGCGCTGGCCGAGGGTGATGCGGGTGCCGCTGGTCAGCCGCTCCGGCCCCTCGATGCGACGGCCGTTGACCCAGGTGCCGTTGGTGCTGTGGAGGTCCTCGATCCACCAGGATCCGTCGTCCTGGCGGCCGATCCGGCAGTGGCGGGCCGAGACGACGTTGTCCTCTTCCGGGAAGACGACCTCGAGGGCCGGGTCGCGGCCGAGCCGGACGCCGTCGTCGCCGACGGTGTGCTCGATGCCTCGCCGCTCATCGCGCAGGATCACGGGTCGAATATAGGGCGGGCCGTGGAGAGGCCGTAACCGCCACAGCGGGATGGGGATGGAGAATTGTGACCCAGGTCACAAACTCCGGGAACTGCGCGGGGCCGGCAACCTTCGCCGGCCCCTGTGCAGCTTCCGCCTTACT
>CAZJZC010000099.1:0-9090 GCA_964550365.1 uncultured Gemmatimonadales bacterium
CGGCCCGACATCGCGGTGGTCACCAACGTGGATGCCGGCCACCTCGAGGGGTTCGGCTCGATCGAGGCCGTGATGGAGGAGAAGGTCTCGCTGCTGGCCGGCGTGCCGACCGCCGTGGTGGGCCGGCGCCCCGCGACCCTCCCCGCGAAGGCCGCCGAGCAGGCCGGCCGCGTGGTGACGGCCGCCGTCGAGGGCCCGGCCGACTGGACGGCCGAGCGCGTGCAGCTGCTGGACGACGGCCGGCCGCGCTTCACGGTGCGCGGCGTGGAGGTGGAGCTCGCCCTGCGCGGCGCGCACCTGGTCGGCAACGCGCTCATCGCGCTGGCCGTGGCCGACGCCGCCGGGGTGCCGCTGGCCGAGGCGGGCCGGGCCCTGCGGGAGGCCCGCATCCCCGGCGGCCGGGGCGAGGTGACCGAGATCGAGGGCGTCACGGTCGTCAACGACAGCTACAACGCCAATCCCGGCTCGCTGCGGGCCGCGCTCGACCTGCTGACGGCCATGCGCGGCCGCCGCAGGGCGGTGGTCGTCGTCGGCACCATGCGGGAACTCGGCGACGCCTCGGCGGCGATGCACCGCGCCGCGGCCGAAGCGGTGCTGGCGGCCGGCCCCGACGTCGTCGTGGCCGTGGGCGAGTTCGTGCCGGCCTTCGCGGCGCTGGGCGAGGAGGCGCGGCGCCCCCGGCTCATCACCGGCGAGGGCCCGGCCGACGTGGCGCCGGCCCTGCGCGAGGCGCTGGAGCCCGGCGACATCCTGCTCCTCAAGGCGTCGCGCGGCGTCCGGCTCGAGACCCTGCTCCCGCTGCTCTGGCCCGCTCACGCCGCCGCCGAGGCCCGCTAGTGCTCCACTACCTGCTGCAGCGGTTCGCGGCCAACTCCGATCTCGGCAACCTGGTCGGCTACATCTCCTTCCGGGCGGCGGCCGCGGTGGTCACGGCGCTGCTGATCGCCTTCGTCATCGGCCCGGGCATCATCGAGAAGCTGCGCGCGCTCAAGGTCGGCCAGATCGTCCGGGTCGAGGGCCCGGCCACGCACCTGGGCAAGCGCGGCACGCCCACCATGGGCGGGCTCATCATCATCATCGCCACGGTGGTGCCGACCCTGCTGTGGGCGCGGCTCGACAACCGGTTCGTCATCATCAGCCTGATGGCCATCCTGTGGATGGGCGCCATCGGCTTCGTGGACGACTACCTCAAGGTGGTCCAGCGGCGGCCGAGCGGCCTGGTGGCGCGCTACAAGATGGCCGGCCAGATCGTCTTCGGCGTGGTCCTGGGCGCGGTGCTCATCATCTGGCCGTGGCAGGGCACGGTGCTCCCGCCGACGGCGACCACGGTGCCGTTCTTCAAGTACGTCTACGTGGTCATGTCGTGGTGGCTGTACATCGGATTCGTGACGGTGGTGGTGGCGGGCACCTCGAACGGGGTCAACCTGACCGACGGGCTCGACGGCCTGGCCACGGGCCTCGGCGCCATCGCCGCGATCACCTTCGCGGCCTTCGCCTACGTGTTCGGGCGGACCGACACGTCGGAGTACCTCAAGGTGTTCTACCTGCCCGGCGCCGGCGAGCTGGCGATCTTCTGCGCGGCGCTGATGGGCGCCTGCGTGGGGTTCCTGTGGTTCAACGCCCACCCGGCGCGGGTGTTCATGGGCGACACCGGCTCGCTGGCCATCGGCGGGGCGCTGGGCACCGTGGCGATCCTGCTCAAGGCCGAGTTCCTGCTGCTGCTGGTGGGGGCGGTGTTCGCGGCCGAGACGCTGTCGGTGATGATCCAGACCTCGGTGTTCCGCTGGCGGCTGCGCCGCTACGGCCGGGAGTACGCCCAGCAGCACCGGGTGTTCCGCATGGCGCCGCTGCATCACCATTTCGAACAGCTGGGCTGGCACGAGTCGACCGTGGTGACGCGGTTCTACATCCTCGGCCTGCTGTGCGCGCTGGTGGCCCTGTCGACGCTCAAGATCCGGTGACCGCGCGCGCCCCCCGGGCGCGCACCGGCCGCCCGGGGGGCCCATGATCCCCGACGGCTGGCGCCGGGGCGAGGTCGCGGTGGTCGGCCTGGCCCGCAGCGGCGTCGCCGCCGCGCGGCTGCTCCGGGCCCACGGCCTGGCGGTCTACGCCTCCGACGCCGCGAGCGGCGAGGCGCTCCGCGCCGAGAGCGAACGGCTGGCGGCCATCGGCTGCGCTGTCGAGCTGGGACGGCACGACGCGGACCGGATCGCGCGGGCGGGCGTGCTGGTGCTCTCGCCGGGCGTGCCGCCCGACGCGGCGCCGGTCCGGGCCGCCCTCGGCGCCGGCGTGCCGGTCGTCTCCGAGCTGGACCTCGCCGCCCGCTTCCTGCCCGATACCCGCCTCATCGTCACCACCGGGACCAAGGGCAAGTCCACCACGTCGGCCATCATCGCGGCGATCCTGGAGGCGGCCGGCCTGGGTCCGGGCCTGGCGGCGGGCAACATCGGCGCGCCGCTGGCCGACGTGGCGCTGGCCGGCACGGCGCCGGCCTGGCTGGCGGTCGAGGCCAGCTCCTTCCAGCTCCATGACTGTCCCGCGCTGGCGCCGGCCGTCGGCGTCCTCACCAACCTCTCGCCCGACCACCTCGACCGGTACCCGACGCTGGAGGCGTACTACGCCGACAAGGCCCGGCTGTTCGCCAACGCCTCGGCCGACAGCCGCTGGGTGACCAGCGGCGACGACGCCGCGGTCGTGGCCATGAGCGCCGGCGCCGCGGGGACCCACGAGCGGTTCTCGCTCGACGTCCAGCTCGCCGACGCCTGGTTCGACCGGTCGGCGGGCTGGCTCATCGTCCGCGGCATGCCGCTGCTGCGGCGCGCCGACCTGCGCCTGCTGGGCGACCACAATGTGGCCAACGCGCTGGCCGCCGCGCTGGCCGTCCCGCCGGGCACCGACCGTGACCGCATCGCGGCGGCGCTGCGCGGGGTCCGGGCCCTCCATCACCGGCTCGAGCCGGTCGGCGAGGTGGGCGGCGTGCTGTGGGTGAACGACTCCAAGGCCACCACGGTCTCGGCGGCGCGCTCCGCCGTGACCAGCGTGACCCGGCCCGTGGTCCTCCTGCTGGGCGGCAGGGACAAGGGCGGCGATTTCGGCGAGCTGGCGGCCGTGCTGGCCGGCGCCCGCGGCGTCGTCGCCTACGGGGAGGCCGGTGAGCGCATCGCCCGCGAGCTGGAGGGCCGGGCGCCGGTGGCGCGCGAGCGCGGCGGCTTCGATGCGGTGCTGGCCCGGGCGCGGGGCCTGGCGCGGCCGGGCGACGCCGTCCTGCTGAGCCCGGCCTGTTCGAGCTTCGACATGTTCGCCAACGCCGAAGAGCGGGGCGACGTCTTCACCGCCTGGGTCCGGGCGCTCGGATGAGGCGGCCCGCCGGTGGCTAGGCGCGAGTGGGTCCTCGGGTGGGAGGCGCGCCTGCTGGTCCTCCTGACGGCGGTGCTGGTGGTCTTCGGCCTGGTGTCGGTGTACGCCGCCAGCTCGGTCCTGCTGGAACGCGGCCGGCCCGTGGGATCGACCCGCATGCTGATCCAGCTGGTCGGCGCGGCGGTCGGCGGGCTGCTGATGCTGCTGGCGGCGCGCTTCAACCTGGACCGCCTGCGCGCGCTGGCCTGGCCGATCGTCGCCGTCACCGCCCTGCTGCTGCTCATCCTGGTGCTGCCGGGCACGGGGTTCGTCGCCCCGCGCATCAACGGCGCGCGGCGCTGGCTCGACGTGGGCTTCACCATCCAGGTCTCGGAGGTCGCCAAGCTGGCGGTCGTCATCTGGACCGCCATGCTGTGCGCCAAGAAGGGCGCGGAGGTCCGCCGCCTGCGCGGCGGCCTGCTGCCGGTCCTGGTCATCGTGCTCCCGCTGTCGGGCCTGATCCTGATCCAGCCCGACCTGTCGGCCGCGGTCACCATCGTCGCGATCCCCCTGATCATCCTGTTCGCCGCCGGCGCCAGGGTGGGGCACTTCATCCTGCTCGGCGCGCTGGGCATCCCCCTGCTGTGGAGCCGGATCGAGCAGGCCCAGTACCAGCTGCTGCGGCTGACGACGTTCCTGGACCCGGGCGCCGGCCGGCTGGGCGACTCCTATCAGATCGACCAGTCGCTCATCGGCGTGGGCTCGGGCGGCCTGCTCGGCCGGGGGTTCGGCGAGGGCCAGCAGAAGCTGGGGTTCCTGCCGTATCCGTACAGCGACTTCATCTTCAGCACCATCGCCGAGGACTGGGGGTTCGTGGGCGTGGTGGCCCTGGTGACGATGTTCCTGGCACTGGTGCTGGTGGCCCTGCGGCTGGCGCGCGCCTCGAACGATCCGTTCCGGCAGTACCTGGGCGTCGGCTGTGCCACGATGATCGGCCTCGACGCCTTCACCCACATGGCCGTCTCCCTGGGCCTGGTGCCGACCACGGGGCTGGTCCTGCCGTTCATCTCCTATGGCCGATCGGGCCTGCTCACGGCCCTGATCGCCACCGGACTGCTGGTGAACCTCGGCACGCGCCGGCGGCAGGCGCTCGAATGAGCGTGGTCCTCTTCGCGGGCGGCGGCACGGGGGGTCACCTGATGCCGGCCCTGGCCATCGCCGAGGCGATGGTCCGGCTCGACCCCTCCGTCGAGCCGTTCTTCCTTGGCGCGCGGCGCGGCATCGAGGCGCAGGTCCTCCCGGCCCGGCCCTGGCGTCACGCCCTGCTGCCGTTCGAGCCCATCTACCGCCGGCAGTGGTGGCGGAACTGGCGGCTGCCGCTCAGCGCCTGGCGCTCGCACGCCATGGTGCGCGACGTGCTCGAGCGCGAGGGGCCCGCGCTCGCCGTGGGCACCGGAGGCTACGTGTCCGGGCCGGCCGTGTGGGCCGCGGCGCGGGCGGGGGTGCCGTACCTGCTCCAGGAGCAGAACGCCTTTCCCGGCTTCGCCACCCGGCGCCTCGCCCGCCAGGCACGGCAGATCCACCTCGGCTTCCCCGAGGCGGCCCGCTACCTCGAGCCGGGGCCGGAGACAGTGGTGAGCGTGACCGGCAACCCGATCGTGCCGCCGGTCGAGCCGCGACCGGCCCGGGGCGCCGCGAAGCAGGCCCTGGGGTTCGCCGCCGACCGGCCGCTGGTCCTGGTCGCCGGCGGCAGCCAGGGTTCGCTGGCGATCAACCGCGTGGTGGCCGGCGCCGTGACCTCGGGCCGCTGGCCGGGCGGGACCCAACTGCTGTGGCAGACGGGCCAGGCCAGCCACGGGGACTTCGCCCACCTGGGCACGGCGACCGTTCGCCTCTCGCCCTTCATCGACCCGATGGCGATGGCCTACGCCGCCGCCGACCTGGTCGTCTGCCGGGGCGGGGCCCTCACGCTTGCCGAGGTGGCGGCCTGGGCCCTGCCGGCCATCGTCGTCCCCCTGCCGACGTCGGCGGCGAACCACCAGCTGGTCAACGCGCGCGCCCTGGCCGCCGCAGGCGCCGCCGTCCTCAGGGAGCAACGGGATCTCGACGCCGATTCGCTGGTCACGGCCGTCACCGGCCTGCTGGACGATCCTGCAGGAATGGCACGCCTCGCGGCCGCCGGCCGGGGGCGCGCCAGACCCCTCGCCGCCGACAACATCGCCGCCGCGGCGCTGGCACTGCTCCCAAACTCGTAAACTCAACTCTTTTCCAAACATGGACGGCGTTTTAGATTTGCCGTCCGTGCGGCTCTTCGCCTCCGACGACCCTCGCCCCGTGCATTTCATGGGGGTTGCCGGTGCAGGCATGAGCGCCCTGGCGATGGTCGCCCTGCGTCGCGGAGTCCGCGTCTCGGGTTGCGACAAGGATGTACTCGAAGGGGGCGCGTCGGCTTCGGCGGACGTGCGGCGGGCAGGGGGAGAGGTGCTCCCCGGCCACGATCCAGGCCATGTCGAGGGCGCGCGAGCGGTGGTTGTCAGCTCGGCGGTGCCCTCTGACCATCCCGAACTCGTGCGGGCACGCGAACTTGGCGTGCCGGTCGTGCGCCGCGCCGAAGCGCTGGCCGCCGCGATCGCCCCCGGCCTTGGTGTCTGCATCGCCGGGACCCACGGAAAGACCACGACCACGGTGATGACGACCGAGGCCTTGGCGGCGGCCGGTCTGGATCCGACCGGCATCGCCGGCGGTCGTGTGGGCAGTTGGGGTGGAAATGCCAGGCTTGGCGGCAGCGACGTGTTCGTCGTCGAGGCGGATGAGTACGACAAGTCCTTTCTGGCCCTGACGCCGCAAGTCGCTGTGATCAACAACGTTGAGCCGGACCACCTCGAGTGCTACGGCAGCGTCGAGGAGCTTGAGAACGCGTTCGCGAGTTTTGCACATCCGGCCCGAAGGGTTATCGTCGGTGATTCCACATCGGCGACCCGGGTCGCGCGTCGGGCGGGCCGGCCGACCTGGTCCTTCGGCCTGGGAGAGGCCGATATCCGCATCCAGGTCGTCGAGCGGACGCCGGAGCGGAGCGTGGCGGTCGTGAACCTGCCGACCGGTCAGGTCGCGGAATTGCGGCTCCGGGTCCCGGGGACCCACAACCTCCGGAACGCGACTGCCGCTTTGGCGGTGTGCGCCGAGTTGGGGGCGCCGCTGGAACCGGTCCTGGGAGCCCTGGAGGCGTTCGGCGGCGTCGGCCGGCGTTTCGAACTGGTCGGTCAGGCGGGCGGCGTGGTGGTGATCGACGACTATGCCCACCACGAGACCGAGATCGCCGCGACGCTCGAGGCCGCCCGGCAGGCGTACCCGGCACGGCGGCTGGTGGCGGTGTTCCAGCCGCACCTCTACAGCCGGACGGCCGAGCACGGCGAGGCGATGGGCCGGGCCCTGGCGGCGGCCGACGTGGTGGTCGTCACCGATGTCTATGCCGCGCGGGAGCAGCCGGTGGCAGGCGTGAGCGGCCGGATGGTGCTCGACGCCGCGGCGGCCGCGGGGGCCGGAGAGGTGCACTGGGTGCCCGAGCGCCGGGACCTGCCGGCGAGGCTGTCGGGCCTGGTGGCGAAGGGCGACGCGGTGCTGACGATGGGCGCGGGCGACATCACCTGGGTGGGCCGCGAGCTCGTCGGCGTGCTGGCCGGAGCGGCACGATGAACCGCGCGCGACTGGCGGCGGCCGTCGGGGCGGTCATGGTCCTGGCCGCGGCGCCGTGGTGGCTGCCCCGGCTGCTCCGCCCGATGACGTTCTTCGCGGTGCGCCGGGTCGAGGTCGAGGGGACGCGGTACCTGGCGCCCGACGTGGTGGTGGCGGCGCTGGGCCTGCGGCCGGACGCCAGCGTGTTCGACGACCGCGAGGCGCTGCGCGCGCGGGTCCGCTCGCTGGGCGGCGTGCTCGAGGCCGAGGTGCAGCGCCGGCTGCCGGGCACCCTGCGGGTCAAGGTGCGGGAGGCCGACCCGGTGGCGCTGGCCCGGGGTCCCGAGGGCCTGGTGCCGGTGGACCGTGAGGGGCGGCCGCTGCCCTACGACGTCACGACGGCGCCGCTGGACGCGCCGGTGGTGGGCGACGCCGATCGCCGGCTGACGGAGGCGCTGGGGACGATCCAGACTGCCGATGCGGGGCTGTACGCCCAGATCGCCTCCGCGCGTGCTTACGGGAAGGAAGTGGTGCTCGAGTTGACGCAGGGCCGTGTGAGGTTCGATCTGCCGGTGGATCCGGCCGTGGTGCGGGCCGTGTCGGCGGTGCGGCGGGACCTCGAGGCGCGCGCGCGAGGCTGGCGCGAGCTGGACGGCCGGTTCCGCGGCTGGGTCGTGGTGCGGACGGCCGCCTGATGCGCGACGTGCTGATCTGCGGGCTCGACATCGGGACGACGAAGACGTGCGCGGTGATCGCCGAGGTCGCCGGCGAGATGCCTCGCGCTCCGCTGGCCAAGGTGCTCGGCGTGGGGCGGTCCAGGGCCAGCGGCGTGCGGCGGGGCGTGGTCCGGGACATCGACGAGACGACCCGCGCCGTGCGCGAGGCGGTGGCGGCGGCCGAGCGGATGGCCGGCTTCAAGGTCGAGGGGGTGTACGTCGGCATCCCCGGCGAGCACGTGCGGGCCATCACCTCGCCGGGCGTGGTGAACGTGGCCGGGACCGAGATCCGGGAGTCGGACCGCCAGCGGGTCATCGACGTGGCCAAGGCGGTGGTCCTGCCGAGCGACAGCGAGGTGCTGCACACGCTGCCCCAGGAGTACCTGGTGGACCGGCAGCGGGGCATCTCGGACCCGATCGGCATGACGGGCACGCGGCTCGAGGTGGACGTGTGCATCGTCACCATGTCGAGCACGGCGGCGCAGAACCTCCGCAAGGCGGTGGAGCGCGCCGGGTACCGGATCGAAGGCTTCGTGCTGGAGCCGCTGGCGGCCAGCTACGCCACGATCACGGAGGACGAGAAGGAGCTGGGTGTCGCGCTCGTGGAACTGGGCGGGGGCAGTACCGACCTGGCCATATTCCAGGACGGCAAGTTCCGGCACGTGGCGACGATGGGCTTCGCGGGCGCGCACATCACCAGCGACATCGCCCAGGGCCTGTCCGTCACCCAGGCGGACGCCGAAGGGCTCAAGGAGAAGTTCGGGCTGGCCTACGAGCCGCTGGTGGACCCCTCGGAGCTGATCGAGCTGCCGGGGACCGAAGGCCAGGGCACCCGCGAGGTGCCGCGCGAGCTGCTGGCGCACATCATCCACATGCGGCTCGAGGAAGTGCTGGCGATGGTCTCGCGCGAGATCGAGCGCGAGGGCTACGCGGGGCGGCTGGCGGCGGGCGTGGTGCTGACCGGCGGGACCGCGCAGCTGCGCGGCGTGACCGAGCTGGCGCGCGAGGTGTTCGCGATGCCGGTCCGGGTCGGCCAGCCGGGCCGCGGGCTGATCGGCAGCCTGGTGGACCACGTCGAGCAGCCGCGGTTCGCGGCGGCGGCCGGCCTGGCGCTGTACGGGATGCAGATGCAGGCGAAGGGTGCCGAGCGGGCGGGAGCCGGGTCGGTGACGCTGGACCGGCTGTCGGGTTCGATCAGGAAGTGGCTCACGGAGTTCTTTTGAGACCGAGCGCAGCGGGGGGCGCGACATGAACGTGTTCGAGCTCGAGGAGACCGTCACGCAGGGCGCCAGGATGAAGGTCATGGGCGTCGGCGGCGGCGGCGGCAACGCGGTGAACCGGATGATCGACGAGCATCTCTCGGGCG
>CAZJZC010000100.1:0-9068 GCA_964550365.1 uncultured Gemmatimonadales bacterium
ATGGTCGGCTGGTTGCGCACGGCGAGCTCGATGGCCTCGGCCATCGTCACGCGCCTGGGCTCCTGGGCGCGGGCCGGCACGGCGGCGAGCGCCGCGACACCGACGGCCAGCGTCAGTCTGATGAAGGGGGTCATGGTCCTGTTCACGGTTCGGGTCAGTCGCGGCGACCGGCGCTGTCGGCCCGCATGCGCTCACTGCGCTCGGCCCGCAGCCGAGCGGTCAGTTCGGTGTAGCGCTGCTGCTGCTCGGCGGTGAGCAGCGCGGCGATCTCGCTGTTGACGTGCGCCCGGATGGAATCCAGGCGCGGCCGCACCGACTCGTAGACGGCGCGCATCTCGGGACGGTGGCGGCGGATGATGGCGCGCACCGAGTCACGCTGGGCGTCGCTCAGGCCCAGCTCCTCCTTGAGCATGCCGGAGTAGCTCCAGCGCTCGTGTCCGGGGCGCGGTTCGCGACGCTCCTCGGACGCGTAGGAACGCGTGGCGGCGCCGGCGGCGAAGCCGCCCACGGCCACGGCGGCCAGCAGGCCCACGGCCATCAGCTTGGACTTGGTCAGCATGGCGATGCTCCTAGCGGGCGAACGACACGGTGAACGCCACCTCGGGCTGCTCGGTCGCGAGCAGCACCTCGGCCGGCTCCGACTCGGCGGCGGCGACGGACGAGCGCGCGGTGCCGAGGGCGGGCCACAGCGCCAGCACCGCGGCCGTCAGCGCCGCGGCCACGAGCCACGGACGGGCCCACGCTTCGAGCCAGGCCCACGGCGAACCGTTGGCGGCCGCCGCGGCCGCCGCGGCGCGGCGGCGCGCCAGCGCGCCGCTGGCGCGCAGCAGCACCGCGTCCGTGAAGGCGCGGCCGTCGTCGGACGGATCCAGAAGGTCACGCAGATGTTCGTTCATCGCTCCTGCTCCTCGGCCGGGTCGTACATCCCCAGCGATTCGCGCAGCCTGCGCCGCGCGTGAAAGACGTCGGACCGGACCGTGCCCTCGGGCACGCCCAGCACCTTGGCGATCTCGGCATGGGCATAGCCCTCGAGATCGAACAGCGTGATCGCGGCCCGCTGCCGCTCCGGCAGGGCCGCCAGGGCCACCCGGAGCCGCTCGCGCAGTTCGGCCGTCTCGGCGTCGCGGTCGGGCAGACGGCCCCGGGCCGCCACCGTCTCGTCGATCGCGTCGGCCTTCCGCACCGCGCGCCGCCGCAGCAGGTCGATCGCCGCGTTGCTGGCGATCCGCATCAGCCAGGGACCGAACGGCCGTCCCGGATCGTAGGTCTCGATCCGGTCGAGGGCCGAGAGGAACGCATCCTGGGCCGCATCGTCGGCGTCGGCCTCGTCGCCGGTCACCGAGCGGGCCACCCGCCGGACCTGCGCCTGGTATCGCAACACCAGGGCCCCGAACGCGTCCCGGTCGCCCCGGGCCGCCCGGGCCGCCAGGGCGGCGTCGGTCTCGTCTGGTATACGCGGGGAGGGGGGTGGGTGTTGAGGATGCACGACAGTCCGGCGGCCTAGGCCGCGCCCAGGCCGAGTTCCCGCTCCACGGGGCGCAAGGCGTTGATGCAGAAGGCGATGTGCTCGTCCAGCTCGACCCCCAGCTCGGCCGCTCCCTGGCGGATGTCGTCGCGGTTCACGCCGCGCGCGAACGCCTTGTCCTTCAGCTTCTTCTTGACCGAGGCGACCTCGAGATCGGCCAGGCTGCGGCTGGGCCGCACCAGGGCGCAGGCCACCAGGAACCCGCACAGCTCGTCCACGGCGAACAGCGTCTTCGCCAGGGCGGAATCGCGCGGCACCCCCGAATACGATGCGTGGCCCAGGATGGCCCGTCGCAGGTGCTCCGGATAGCCCTTCGCCTCGAGGATGCGGGAGCCCTCGGCCGGATGCTCCTCGGTCGCGCTGTGCGCCTCGTTCGGCCAGCGCTCGTAATCGAAGTCGTGGAGCAGGCCGACGACGCCCCAGGTCTCCTCGTCCTCGCCCGCCCGGCGGGCGTAGGCGCGCATGGCCGCCTCGACGGCGTACATGTGCTTCCGCAGGGCGTCGGACGTGGTGTACTCGTGGACGAGAGCGAGGGCGGCGGCGCGGTCCATGTGGGTCCCGGTACGGTTGAGTTGGCGGCGACGTTGCCGGGAATGATACGGAAAGCCCGCCCCCCGTGTGAGGGGCGGGCGCTCCGCGGAGGGCGACAGTGCCCGCCGCGCGCGAGAGACCGGAGGGCTAGCGGCCGCCGGCCGGGCGGCGGGCGGCGTCGGCCCGGGACTGGAGCGTGCGCAGTTCGCGGCGGTAGCGCTGGGCCGCGGCGCGATCGCCCGCCTCGTCCGCGGCCGTCGCGGCGCCGGCCAGACTGCGCGAGCGGGCCGGCTGGCGGGCCAGGGCGTCGGCGTAGGCGGCGAGCGCCTCGCCCGGGCGCCCGGTGGCCAGCAGCAGGTCGCCATAGAGTTCGCGCGCCGGCAGGATGGCCCCCGGTGTCACCGGGTGCTTCTCGCTGTGGTCCTCGAGGTCGGCCGCCTCGCGCGCGGCGGCCAGCGCGCCCACCGTGTCGCCGCGGGCCAGCCGCAGCCAGGCGTCGGCCGCGAGGCGCTGGGCGCGTACCGCCTCGGTCCACAGGGGCACGCGCCGCTGTGACAGGTCGTCGTCGATGCGCGCCAGCACGGCCAGCGACGACTCGGCCACCGCCATGTCGCCGGCGCGGGCCGCGCCGACGGCCTGGGCGAACCGCGTCACGGCCTCGGCGGCCGGTTGCAGGCCGGCGCGGACCGGCAGACTGCCGGCGTCGCGCCAGCGGCCGCGCTCGAGCGCGACCCGGGCCGGGATGGCCGCGAGCGCGTACTCCGCGGTCATGCTCCGCTCCGGCACCCAGCGCGTCACCGCGGCCACCTCGTCGGCCAGGCGCTGGGCGGCCGCATCCCGCCCCTGCTGGAGATAGGCGTACGCCAGGTAGTCCATGGCGTGGAGCCGCTGGTCCCAGATGCCGGGCAGGTGCTCCTGCCGCTCGTACGCCAGCGCGGCCTCGGCCGACGCGGCGTTGGAACTGATGGACCGGTCCCACAGGCCCAGCCGGATGTAGATGTGCGAGGGCATGTGACGGGCGTGAGGGACCGCGGGGGCGATGCGCGCGTAGCGATCGGCGGCGCGGGTCGCCCTGCTCGCCATCGCCGGCGCGTCATAGGCGTGGATCAGGTAATGGGCCAGGCCGGGGTGGTCCGGGTGCCGCTGGAACAGCGGCTCGAGGATGTCCGCGGCCTGCCGCTGGCGCGCGTAGGTGCTGTCGGCCGGCGAGGTGCCCGCCACCGCGATGAGGCTGAGCGCGTAGAAGGTGGCCGCCTCGCCGTCATCGGGGTGGGCCGCGTGGAGCCGGCCCAGGGCCGCCGACCAGTTGCGCAGGCGCTGGGGGTGCGGCGTTCCCGTGCCGTCCCAATAGGCGGCGATCGCGTCCACCCAGGCCTGTTCGCGGGGCGTGGCCGCCGGATGGGCCCGGGCGCGGGCCACGGCGGCGTTGCCCTCACGGGTCTCCTCGGCCGTGGGCGCCGCCCACAACGGGTGCAGGTAGCTGGAGGCCAGCCCCCACCAGGCCATGGCGCAGGCCGAGTCGGCGGCGGCCTCACGGAAGGCCCGGCCGGCCTCCTCGTACCAGAAGGAATGGAGCAGTGCCGTAGCCCGTTCGATCCTGGCCTGCGTGGCGGGGGCGCACGAGGTCGGCATCGCCACCCGGCCGAGACTGGCCGGCGGCGGGCCGGCGTGCGCGTGTTCCATCTGGGCGGCGAGCCGGGACGGGACGAGCAACAACGCGGCCGAAGCCGCGACGAGGGCGGTGCGAGTCATGGGACCTGCCTGTCGGGGTGATGGGAAGAAGCTGACACGGCCGGCCCGTCCGGTCAACGGGCCCGGCGGCGGGCGGTCAGTGGATGCCGGGCGGGGTCTGCTGGGCCTGGGCCGGCATGGGCGAGACGGCCACCGGCACCGAGGCCATGCGCTCGCCGTCCACCACGATGTCGAAGGTGTAGGTGCCGGCCTGGTCGAGCGGCACGTCGAAGGCCAGGACCGCCCCGGCCTCGACCTCCGTCACGCCGGCCGGCGGCTCCCCGATCTGCACGTTGCCGTCGCCCCGGAGGACCTCGCGCCCGTCCGGGGCGCGCAGGGTGATGACGATCGGGTGCTCGCCGATCTCGGTGCGCCGCCCCTTGAGCCGCAGGACCAGGTGCAGCCGGGGGTGGACGGCCGGGAAGCGCTCCACCCAGATGCGCTCGAAGATGCCGATGACCGAGAGCTTGCCCGCCTGGTCGATGAGCGCGTGGTCGCAGACGACGGCGAGCGCGACGATCAACTGTCGCTGACGCGGATCGAGTTGATCACGTCGCCCTGCGCGATGCTCAGCACCACCGGCATGCCGCCGGCGCTCACCTTGCCGAACACGGTGTGCACGCCGTCGAGGTGCTTGAGGCCGCCGTGACAGACGAAGAACTGCGAGCCGCCGGTGTCCTTGCCGGCGTGCGCCATGGACAGCGAGCCCGCCTCGTGCCTGTGCGGGTTGCCCTTGGTCTCGCACTTGATGGTCCACCCGGGGCCGCCGGTGCCGACCCGCGGGTTCTTGGGGTCCTTGGACAGCGGGTCGCCGCCCTGGGCCACGAAGTCCTTGATGACCCGGTGGAACCGGGTGCCGTCGTAGAAGCCGCTGTTGGCCAGCTTCTCGAAGTTGGCGACCGTGCCGGGCGCCTCGGCGGGATACAGCTCGGCGACGAAGGAGCCCCTCGCCGTGTCGAACGTTGCATGCTTGGGCATCGAGGGTCTTTGGATGAGGGTCCTGAAGGGTCGAACGCTCGAAGGCAGGCCGCGGCGCGCCGCGCCGCGCCGCCCTCAGACCGATTCGAGGTTGGCGTTCTGCTGATGGAAGGTAAGCAGTTCCAGGATCTTGAACCTGCGCGTGCCCCCGGGGAGCTGGACGTGCACCGTGTCGCCCACCTTCTTCTCGACCATGGCGCGGCCGAGCGGCGAGGCGATGGAGATGTGCGTCGGATCGTCGAAGTTCATCGAGTCCGGCACCACCAGCTCGTAGCTGATCTTCTCCTTGGTGCCGAGATCCTGGACCACAACCTTCGAGCCCAGGCCCGCGCTGTCGATCGGGATCTTCGACAGATCGATCTGGTTGATCTTGGCGAGCCGCGACCGGAGGTGGCTGAGCCGCGCCTGCACGAACCCCTGCCGCTCGAGGGCGGCGTGATAGTCGCCGTTCTCCTTGAGGTCGCCGAGGGCGAGCGCCTTCTTGAGCGTCTCCGGGATGGTGACGTTCAATTCATGATTGAGGCGCTCGATCTCGTCACCGAGCGTCTTCTTGGCGGCGTCCAGCATCGGGGAATCCTACCCCGAACGGCCGAAGGTTGCCAGCGTGTGGCGCAGTTCCTCGGCCGATCCGACCGGCGCCGCGCAGGCGCTGCCGGCACAGACCAGGGCCACGGGCGCGCCCCGGCCCGCGACGGGCGAGCGCGCCGACGGGACCACGACGCGCCGGGGCCGGTAGGACGCCAGCGCGACCCGGGTCAGGTCGCCCATGATAGTAGTATCGTTTACTACTACCTTTGACTCGCCGTTCATCAGGAAGTCGGCGGCCCGCAGGAACGTGGCCCCGTGGATGCTCAACTCGGCCGCCGAGCCGGCGAAGGCCTCCAGCAGCTCGGTGGCCCGCGCCCGGAACCGGTCCTCCCCGCTCATCACGGCCAGCTTGAGGAGCACCAGGGCCGCCGTGGCGTTGGCCGAGCTGGTGGGCGCATCCTGGATGGGCTTGGCGCGCTCGGCCAGGAATCCGCCCTCCTGCTCGCGCGCGTCGAAGAAGCCGCCGTGTTCGGCGTCCCAGTAGAAGGCCAGCACCATGTCGGTCAGCTCGCGGCCGCGGTCGAGCCAGCGGCCGTCGCCGGTGTGCTCGAAGGCCGACAGGAAGGCCGAGGCGGACTGGACCTGGTCGTCGAGCAGCCAGGGGCCGTCACGGCTGGAGCGGGCCTCGGCGCCCTCGCGCGGCGCGAGGCGGTGCGGCATGCCGTGGCCCGGCACGAAGGCCTCGTCCCACAGGCGGGTGAGCGTCTTCACCGCGAAGGAGGTGCAGTCGTCGCGGCCCAGCACCGCGCCGGCCTCGAGGAACGACTCGGCCAGCATGGCGTTCCAGGAGACGTAGACGGAGCGGTCCACGAACGGGGCGGTCCGCCGGTCGCGCGCGGCCTTCAGCGTCGTTCGCGCGCGCTCCAGCAGGGCCTCGACCGTCGCGGGGCCGACGCCCAGCTCCCCGGCGATCGCCTCGACACTGCGCGCCACCCACAGCACGTTCCTGCCCGGATCATGGTGCATCTCGCCCTGCTCGGCGATGTCCCAGCGGCGTCGCGCCGCCTCCCACTCCTCCTCGCCCAGCGCGCCCTTCGCCTCCTCGACGGTCCAGGTGAAGTAGTCGCCGTCGTCGTCGAGGCCCACGTCGGCGTCCTGCGAGGCGCCGAACCCGCCCCGCTCGTGGTCGGCGAGCACCTCGAAGCACCAGGCCACGATGCCCTCGGCCGTCCGGCGGAACAGGGGCGTGTCCCACGCCGCGGTGGCGCGCACGTAGACGCGCAGGAGTTCGGCGTTGTCGTACGACATCTTCTCGAAGTGCGGCACGCACCAGCGCTCGTCCACGCTGTAGCGGTGGAAGCCGCCGCCGACCTGGTCGTACATGCCGCCGCGGGCCATGCCGGTCAGCGTCTTCTCGGCGATCTCCCGGGCCCAGGGCTGGCCGGTGTCCCACCAGCGCGCGATGAGGAAGTCCACGGCGCCCGCGTGCGGGAACTTGGGCGCCGTGCCGAAGCCGCCGTAGCGCCAGTCGAACAGCCGGGCCATGCGCTCGCCGCTCTGGACCAGCAGGTCCGGTGTCAGCTCGCCGCGCTTGTGCTCGAGCAGGGCGGCCGTGACGTGGCCGCGCAGTTCCTGGGCGCTGGCCTCCACCTTCTCGCGCTGGCCGCTGTAGATCTCGAGCACGCGCTCGAGCACGCTGCGGAACCCCGGGCGGCCGAAGCGGCCGTCGGGCGGGAAGTAGGTGCCGCCGTAGAACACGTCGCCGGCCGGGGTGAGGAAGGCCGTGAGCGGCCAGCCGCCCTGCCCGGTGAGCGCCTGCACGGCGCGCTGGTAGCGGGCGTCCACGTCGGGCCGCTCGTCCCGGTCCACCTTCACGCAGACGAAGTGCTCGTTGAGATACGCGGCGAGCGCGGCGTCCTCGTACGACTCGCCGTCCATCACGTGGCACCAGTGACACCACACGGCGCCGATGTCGAGCAGGACCGGCTTGTCGCCGGCGCGGGCCGCGGCGAACGCGTCGTCGGACCAGGGGAACCACGCCACGGGCTGGTGGGCGGCCGAGGCGAGGTAGGCCGACGCCGCGCCGCCGAGCCGGTTCACGCCAGCGTCCGCCGGGCCGCGCGCTCGAGCAGCTCCACGCCGACGGGCATGCAGTCCTCGTCGAGCAGGAAGCGTGGACTGTGCAGGGGCGTGTCGATGCCCTTGGCCGGGTTGCGCGTGCCGATGAAGGCGAAACAGCCCGGCACGTGCTGGAGGAAGAAGGCGAAGTCCTCGCCGCCCATGGACCTGAGGCCCGACGACACCCGCTCGGCGCCGAAGGCCGCCTCGGCCTCGGCCTTCACCAGGTCGGCCATGCCGCCGTGGTTGATGACCGCCGGACTCTGGCGGTCGTAGCGGACCTTCGCCGAACAGCCCATGGCCGACGCGACGCCCTGCGCCAGTTCGCTGATGCGCTTGGGCGCCAGGTCGAACACGGCGCCGCCGAAGGTGCGCACCGTGCCGCGGAGCTCCACCTCTTCAGGGATGATGTTGAACGCGGTGCCGCCGTCGAGCTGGGTGACGCTCACCACCAGGTTCTCGAACGGGCTGGCGTTGCGGCTGGCGATGGTCTGGAGCGCGGTGATGACGTGCGCGGCGCAGACGATCGGGTCCACCGCCTGGTGCGGCCGGGCCGCGTGGCCGCCCTGGCCCGTGATGGTGATGGCGAACTCGTCCACCGACGCCATGACCGGGCCCGGCGTCACCGAGACGGTGCCGACCGCGAGGTCGTTCCACACGTGCAGGCCGAAGGCCGCGTCCACCCTGGGCGATTCCAGCACGCCGGCCTCGATCATCCTCAGCGCGCCGCGGCCGCCCTCCTCGGCCGGCTGGAACACCGCCTTCACCGTGCCGCGCCACGCGTCCCGCGTGCGCGCCAGCCGCGCGGCGGCGCCCAGGCCCATGGCCACGTGGGCGTCGTGGCCGCAGGCGTGCATCACGCCGGGGTGGGTGGAGGCGAACGGCAGATCGGTGGCCTCCTGGATGGGAAGGGCGTCCATGTCGGCGCGCAGCAGCACCGTCGGCCCCGGGCCCGCGCGGCCCGTCATCAGGCCCACCACCCCGGTGCCGGCCACGCCGGTCCGGACCTCGAAGCCCAGCTCGGCGAGCCGCTTCGCCACGACGCCGGCGGTGCGCGTCTCCTGGTAGCGCAGTTCCGGGTGGGCGTGGAGGTCCCGGCGGATGGCGACCAGGGTCTCGAACTCGTTGTCGATCATGCCTCGCTCCGCGTCCGCGGGGCGGACGGGCACAGGTCGGCCACCGGACAGATCTCGCAGCGCGGCGCGCGCGCGTCGCAGATCTGGCGGCCGTGATGGATGAGGACGTGCGAGAACCGGGTCCACTCGGGGCGCGGCACGAGCGCCATGAGGTCCTGCTCGACCTTCACCGGGTCGTCGTGCCTGGTGAGGTCGAGCCGCCGCGCGATACGGCCCACGTGGGTGTCCACCACCACGCCCTCGTTCTTCCCGAAGGCCGTGCCGAGGACCACGTTCGCGGTCTTGCGTCCCACCCCGGGCAGGGGCACCAGCTCCTCCATGGTGTCGGGCACCCGGCCGCCGAAGCGCTCCACCAGCGCCTGCGCCATGCCGATGACGCTCTTCGTCTTGTTGCGGAAGAACCCGGTACTGCGGATCTCCTGCTCGAACACGGCCGGGTCGGCGGCGGCGTAGTCGTGCGCCGTGCGGTACTTCGCGAACAGCACGCGGGTGACCATGTTGACGCGCGCGTCGGTGCACTG
>CAZJZC010000101.1:0-9040 GCA_964550365.1 uncultured Gemmatimonadales bacterium
TGGCGAGCACGCCGCCGCCGCCGACCGACAGCGCACCGGCGACCGTCAGCGTGCGCGAGGTGAGCGCCAGCGTCTGTGTCCCCGAGGCGCCGCCGACAATGATGAACGAACCGGTGAACGTGGTGTCGAGAGTGACCGTGTACGTTCCCGGCAGGACGACGGCCACGGACTCGGCCGACACCGGCACCGTGCCCTTGCTCCAGTTGCTCGCCGTGCTCCAGTTCCCGCCCGCCGGGTTGATCCACTGGTTCACGCTGGCGGCGAACAGCACGTCGAACGGCGTGCTCGTCGCGCCGGTGAGCGCCCCGGACGTCGCGGCCAGCGTGTAGCCGCTGCCGAGGGTCCCGACGGACAGCCCGCTGAAGGTCGCGACGCCCGCCACGGCCGCCTGCGTGAGGGTGCCCGACAGGACGCCGCCGGCCGGGTTGGCCCCGAACGCGATGGTGACCGTTCCGGTGAACGGCGTCGCGACGTTGCCGAAGGCGTCGCGCGCCTCGACGGCGACGCCGAACGCGGTGCCCGACGCCACGATCGCCGGCGGCTGGGTCACGAACGCCAGGCTCGCCGGCGCGGCCGGCGTGACCGCGAACGGCGTGCTGGAGGCGCCGGTCAGCCCGGGCGAACTCGCGGCCAGCGTGTACCCGCCGGCGGCCTTGGTGAGCGACAGCGTGCTGAAGGTCGCGATGCCGTTGACCGCCGCCAGCCGCAGGGTCCCGCCCAGCACGTCGCCCGTCGGGTTGGCGCCCAGGGCGATGAACACCGAGTCCGTGGCCGACGTGATGAGGTTGTTCGACGCATCCCGCAGGGACACCACGACCGCCGGCGCCATGGCCTGCCCCGCCACCACCGTGGAGGGCTGCACGTCGAAGGCCACGCGGGTCGGGACCGCGCTGGTCACGGTGAAGGCGCCGCTGGTCGCCCCGGTCAGGCCGGCGGCGGAGGCCACCAGCGTGTAGCCGGCCGCGGCGGCGCTCAGCGTCAGGTTGGCGAAGGTGGCCACGCCGGCGACGGCGGCCACCGTCGTCGTGCCGCCCAGCGTCGCGCCGCCGGGGTTGTTGCCCAGCGCGATCGTCACGTTGCCGGTGGACGACGTCACGGTGTTGCCGAAGCTGTCCTGCACCGCCACCCGTACCGGGGGCGCGATGGCCTGGCCCGCGTTGGCGTTCGACGGCCCCGTGAGGAAGGCCAGCCGCCGCGCCGTGCCGGCCAGGCCAGTGGCGGCGAAGGCGGCGGTGGACCCGCTCACGCCGGCCGCCGTGGCCGTCACGCTCTGCGCGCCGAGCGCCGCGCCCAGCGTCCAGGTGACCGACGCGTCGCCGCTGGCATTGGTGACGGCCGTCGCCGCCGACAGCGTGCCGCCGCCCGAGGCGACGACGAAGGTGACGCTGACGCCCTGGACGCCCAGGTTGTCGGCCGCGTTGACGCGCGCGGTGATGGGCAGGGCGAGGGCCGAGCCCACCGGGCCCTGCTGGTTGTTGCCGGCCTGCACGATGATGGCGCTGGCGCGCGGCTGGACCACGAGGTTCTGGGTCACGGGCGGCCGGTTGGTGAGCAGGGCCGCCGTGACGGTGACCGGGCCGCGGGTCGTGCGCGCCACGATGCGCCCCACCGAATCGGCCGGGATGCGCGCCCGCGCCGTGTCGGAGCTGGTCCAGCGGATCGGCGTGCCGGGGATGACGACGCCGGCCCCGTCGAAGGCCTCCGCCGTCATGACGACGGTGTCGAGGAAGAACACCTGCGAGGCCGTCGTGACGAACCGCACGCCGGCCGCGTTCGCGCCCGTGCCGACGTAGTCGAACGGCGGTGTCGGCGGCCGCGACGTCGTGCCGGCCTGCGCCGTCACCATCGTCGGCCCCGCCGAGAAGACGACCTGCCCCGAGGGCAGGTCGATGAGGTCCATCCGCAGTTCGAACTGCTCGGAGGCGCCCTGGACGGCCACCTGGAGGCTCAGCGCGATGCTGTCGGCGCCGGCAGGGAACGCGATGATGGTGTCGAGCACGCCGCCGCCGGCATTGGGCCGGTTGAGACGGATGCGGACCTGGTCGAAATCCACCAGGCGCGCCGCGGCGGGATTGACGAAGCTGGGCGAGAGGACAAGCTGACCGGGACGGCGTTCACCGGGTCCCGTGCTGTCGCCGATGCAACTGGCGACGACGACGACCAGCGTGACCCAAAGGGCGCGTGAGGCCGACCGGCGCATCGCCATTGGCAAGCGCAATCTTCGCGCCGTGGCGGACTTCCCGCTAGGGGGCCGGCTTGGCGGGAACCGCCAGCGCGGCCGCGCTCCGCTGAGCCGCTTCCCTGACCGCCCTGTCGCCGTCCTGCAACAGGGTGTCGAGCGCCGACGCGGCACGCGCTTCATGAAGGCCCTCGATGGCCGAGATGCGCAGGGAGGTCGGCTTGCGCCCGATGAGCTTGCCTCCGGGCTCGGCCATCTTCGAGAGCATCTGGATGGCCTCGCTGGTGCCGATGCGGCCCAGGGCCCGGCAGTACTCCCGCACCAGTTCCGGCTTGCCCTCACCCTCCACCGACGAGACCAGCAGGGACGTGAGCGCGCGGGCATGCTCGCCGCCGATGGCCCCGGCGACCGCGCTGCGCAGTTCGGGCGTGCCCTCGCGCAGGGCGCGGCGTACCGGCTCGACCGTGCTCACCGAACCGATGCGCGCCAGGGCCACGGCCGCGGTGCGCCGCAGGCGCTCGTCGTCGTGCTCCATGAAGCGCGCCAGGTAGGGCACGGCTTCGTCGAGCCGCGCCACACCGGCCAGTTCCGCGATGGAGCGCACCACGTGCAGTTCGGGCCGCTGGAGCAGGCCGACCACCCGGTCCGCGCCGCGCGGCAGGGCCCGCAGCACGTCGAGGTACACCTGCCGTTCCCCGATGGACGCCGCCCCGGCCAGCAGGCCGACCATCAGGTCCAGGCCGGCCTCGCCGCCCCGCAGCATGACCGCCCGTGCCCGGTGCGCGCGCCGCGGCTCCAGCAGGTAGGGCGCCACCAGCGCGAGCACCGAGCCGCTCAGCAGGCGACGGAGGATGACGCCGTAGCTGGCCCCGCTCTGCGGCGTGGGCGCCTTGGCCTCGACCTCGATGACCGTGTTGAGCACGTCGATGGCCTCGGCGACCCGGTCCTGCCGGAAGGCGTCCTCGAGCTGGCGGCTGAGCTGGGTCAGCTTCGGCAGGGTATCGGCCCCGTACGGGTCGCCGAGCAGCCGCGCCAGGGCGATGCCGAGGGGCGTGGCTGCCTGGAGCGTGGCGGGCTGGGCCAGTCCCGGCGCGGGCGGCTCGGGTGGCGCCGCTCGCGGCGGGAGCGCCTCCCGCACGCCGCCCGGCGGCAGGGCCACCGGCGCCGCCGCGCCGGCGGGAGCGCCGGCGGCCCCCTCCAGCCCGAGCTTCACCTCATGCTCCTCGGCGTGCTGGGCGGCGCTGTTCAGGAACTGGTTCCACTCGGCCAGCGCCGTCTCGTTCTGGCGGATCCTGGCGAACGCCTCGCCGATGCTGATGCGCTCGGACCGCTTGGCCACCTCCTCGGGCCGCTCGATGATGACCATCACCTTGTTGGAGGCCACGTCGCGCAGGCGCTCCTTGATGCGCCCCTGTCCGGGTTTCGCGCCGAGGGCACGCGCCAGCGCCAGCAGTTCCGTCGGCTCGGCGTAGCGGGCGATGATCAGCTCGAGCAGGCCGTGCGCCGCGAGGCACTCGGCGAGCAGGCTGGCGTAGGGCGTCTCCTCGATCTGCTCGCCGTCCACGGTGAGGATGCCGTCGTACATCCGGAACGCCACCGACCGCGCCTCGGCCTGGTCCACCAGCACGCGCAGGGCCGCCACCTGGGGCTCGGACCCGGTGGACGAGTCGCGCACCCGTTCGATCGTGAGGGCCAGCGTGGCGGTGTACTTCTGGCGGTCGGTGAGCATGGGAGGGGCGAAGGTACGGACGGGCGACGGCGCCCGCTACCGGATCAGCGCGAGCCGCGGACCTCGGCGAGGGCGGCCTGGACCGCCGCCCGGACGCTCTTGTCGCCGTCCTCGGTCAGGCCCTGGAGCACGCCCGCGGCCCGCGCCAGCCGCAGGCCGTCGACGGCGGCCAGCCTGAGGGCGACCGGCTTGCGGTTCAGCAGGCGTCCGCCGGGCTGGGCGATGTTGGCCAGCCCCTGCACCGCCTCCGGCGTGCCGATGCGGCCCAGGGCCCGGCAGTACTCCTCACGCACCTCGGCACTGCCCTCGTCCTCGATCAGGGCGACCAGCGGCATGGCCAGGGCCCGGGCCTGGGGCCCGCCGATCGCCGCGGCGATCATGGCGCGCATCTCGGGCGTGCCTTCCCGCAGGCGCTTGCGCAGCGGCTCCACCGTGGCGACCGAACCGATCTTGGCCAGCGCCACGGCGGCGGCGCGCTGGACCCGCTGGTCGGCGTGGTCGAGGACCTTGCCGAGCGGGACCGCCGCCTCCTCGACCCTGAGGTCGCCGAGGATCTCCGCCACGTTGCGCACCACGAACCACTGCGGGTGTTCGAGCATGCCGATGACGCGGTCGGTGGCCTCGGGGATCCCGCGCAGGGCCGTCATGTAGGTCCGCCGTTCGCGGATGCTCTCGGCCGACGCCAGGAGCCCCAGCAGGATCTCGGCGCCGTCGGCCCGCGAGCGCCGCATCACCTTCCCGCCGGGTTCGACCAGCGCCGGGGTGTGCAGGCATTGCGCCACCTGGGCCAGCACGTCGCGGCTCAGCGTGCGCTTGAGCACGATGCCGTAGCTGTTGCGGGCCGTGCCCTCGGGCGCCCCGGGCTCGAGGTCGATGAGGATGGCCAGCGCGCGCAGGGCGTCCTCGGCCTGGTCCTCGCGCAGGGACAACAGGATCCGCTCGCTCAGCCGGGTGAGGTTGTCCAGCACCCGCGGCCCGTAGGGGTCCAGCACCACCCGGCCGAGCGCTTCGCCGAGGGGTGTGTCGGCGCTCACGGGCAGGTCCGGCGGCGGGGTCGCCGGCGGTCCGGTGTCGGCCCCGCCCGCCTCGGGCGGCGCGCCCGCGGCCGCGCCCGGCTCGACCGGCATGTGTTCGCCCATGTCGATGATGATGCCGGGGTTCGGCGTGTCGCCGCTCTCGGCCGCGTAGAACGCATCCCACTCGGCCAGCACCTCGTCCCGGTCCACCGTGGGGCCGCGGGCGGACGAGCCGGGCGTCACCCGGCGCGCCGCGGCCGGGGGCGCCGCATCGTCCAGCATCTTCTGGACCTCTTCCATGGCCAGCGCCTGCGCCGCGTTGGCGGCCCGCCACTGGCCCTTGGGCGCCTTGTCCAGGATGACCATGATGCGCGTGGACCCGGCGTCACGCAGGCGCTCCTTCACGCCCGGCCCTTCGCCGGGCTTGCCGGCCAGGCCCCGGAGCAGGGCCAGCAGTTCGCCCGGCCCGGTGCGGCGGCCGATCATCATCTCCTCGACGCCGTGCTGTTCCAGGCAGGCGACCAGGGTAGCGAGGTGCGGCACGGTGTCGGGGATGGCGATGTCGTCGACCGACACCACGCCGTCGTAGAGCCGGATGGTGGCGCTCGACAGCTCGGCCAGCGCCACCAGGGCGCGCAGGGCCGCCTTCTGCGATTCGCGCGAGGCGTCGCCCTCCGGGCGCATCAGTTCGACGGCACGGGCGAAGGCGGAGGCGTACAGCTCGTGGTTGAACACGGCGGAGAACGTAGCCGTCGGCGGGCCGGCGTGGCTAGTAGCGCGTCCGGGGGGATGCCCAAGGTGGGAGTCGAACCCACATGCCCTTGCGGGCGGGGGATTTTGAGTCCCCTGTGTCTGCCATTCCACCACTCGGGCCGAGACGGAAGATAGGAAGGGACCGCCGAGCGGGACAGTGCGGCGCCGGCGTCCGGCCTAGGCGTCCCTCGCCGCGCCCGCGTCGGCCAGCAGCAGCGCGCCGGCCTCCTCGGCCAGCACCGGGTGCGAGAACAGGAAGCCCTGGGCCGAGGGGCAGCCCATGGCCAGCAGGGCCTCGTGCTGTTCGCTGGTCTCCACGCCTTCGGCCACGACCTCGAGACCCAGGTTGCGGCCCAGCGTGAAGATCGCCTTGACGATCTCGCTGTTCCGCCCCCCGCGCATGCGCTCGATGAACGAGCGGTCGATCTTGACGGCCTGGAGGGGGAAGCGCTGGAGGTGGCTGAGCGAGGAATAGCCGGTGCCGAAGTCGTCCATGTCGAGCTGGACGCCGAGGTCGCGCAGTTCCGTCAGGCGCGCCACCGCCGCCTCGGCGTGCTCCATGATGACCGACTCGGTGATCTCCAGCCGCAGGCGCGAGGCCGAGAGCCGGGCCTCGTCCAGCGCCTCGCGCACGTAGTCCACCAGCTGGGGATGCAGGAGCTGGCGGCTCGAGAGGTTGCAGGACACGCTCAGGCCCACCGCGTCGGGGCGCGCCGCCACCCACTCGGCCAGCTGGCGGCACGCTTCGCGCAGCAGCCAGCGGCCGACCGGGACGATGAGGCCGGTCTCGTCGGCGATCGACAGGAACTCGGCCGGCCCCAGCAGGCCGCGGCGCGGATGCTGCCAGCGCAGCAGCGCCTCGAAGCCCAGGAGCCGCCGGGTATCGAGCGCCACGATGGGCTGGTAGGCGATGCGGAACTCGCCGCGCTCGACCGCCTGCCTGAGGTCGGTCTCGAGCTCCAGGTGCGCGATGGCGCGCGCGTGCATCTCCACGTCGAAGATGGCGTACCGGCCGCGCCCGGCCGCCTTGGCGCGGTACAGCGCCAGGTCGGCGTCGCGCAGGGCGTCGTCGGGCCGCTCGTAGCCCGTGGTGCTCAGCGCGATGCCGATGCTGACCGAGACGAAGATCTCGCGGTCGCCCACCTTGAGCGGCTGGCGCAGGCCCGCCGAGATGCGCTCGGCGACCCGCGTCGCGTCGTCCAGTCCGTCCATGCCGTCGATCAGGATGGTGAACTCGTCGCCGCCCATCCGCGCCAGCATGTCCGTCGGCCGCAGCCAGCCCCGCAGGGTCCGGGCGAACGCCGACAGCAGCTCGTCCCCGGCCGCGTGGCCCAGCGAGTCGTTGATCACCTTGAAGCGGTCCAGGTCCATGAACAGCACGCCGAACAGGTGCCCGGGCTTGCGCCTCTGCCGGTTGATCGCCTGCGACAGCTCCTCGTGGAACCGCGCCCGGTTGGGCAGGCCGGTCAGGCTGTCGTGCAGGGCGTCGTGCGCCAGCTTGGCGGCGACGTTCTTCCGGTCGGTGATGTCGCGGGCGACCCGCAGCAGGCCCAGCGCGAAGCCGCGATGGTCCCGGTACACGCCCTTGGTGACCAGGTAGGTGCGGTTCTGCGTCTCGCCGGGCACGGCGCCCTCGTACGTCATCGTCTCGCCGGTCTCGAGCACGCGCCGGTCGCTCTCCGAGAGGGCCTCGGTGACCTGCTCCGGGAACAGGTCGGCCACCGTCTTGCCCAGGCACTCCTCGGCCGAGCGGCCGGCGAACCGCGCGTAGGCCGAGTTGACGACCAGGTAGCGGCCCTCGAGGTCCCGCACCGTCACCAGGTCGGGGGTGCCCTCCACCACGGCCCTGAGGGTGGAGACGCTGCGCTCCAGGTCGGCCAGCACCCGCCGGCGCTCCGCCTCCTCGAGCGCATGGCGGCGCGAGACCCGGACGAATCCGTAGCCGATGAAGAGGAGGCCGGTGAGGCCCACGGCGAAGGGGACGTGCTGGTTCCACAGGCGCGGCTCGACGGTGAGTTCGGCGAGCACGCCGATCAGCAGGGAACCGGTGAAGACCAGCCAGCCGAAGGCCAGCGTGCGGTGGCCGATGGTGCGGACCAGCAGGTACCCGAGGGCCGCGGCGACGAAGTAGGCGGCCGCCATCGCCAGGGCGACCCGGTCCACCCGCGCCTCGGCCGGGAAGGCCTGGACCCACAGTGTGACGATGAGCGCGGCGAGGGTCAGGGCGAGCACGTCGCGCCGTTCCCACCCGCCGCGCGCGGGTCCCGTCACCGCTCGGCCACCGGCCTGCCGAGCAGTTCGCTCAGCACCACGGCCCCGCGCAGGGACCCGTCGGCCCAGCGGCGCAGGTCGGGCCGCGCCGCCCGCGCCACGGCCGCGGGCGGCGGCAGGTCGCGCAGTTCGCCGTGCCAGGCCTCGTGCTCGGCCCGGCCGCCGATCGCGATGGCCGGCCGTTCGCTGCGCCGCTGGCGCTGTTCATCGCTCAGCTCGTCGAGCGATTCGTCGCGACGCACCTGGCGGCGCGCCGCGGCCTGGATCCGCGCCGCGGCGACGGCCGCGGCCTCCTCGTCGTAGTCCGCCACGCCCTCGGCCGTCATGACCTCGGACGACATCTCGGACTCGGCCGGCTCGAGCGGGCGCACCGGCCGCTTGACGCCGCGCCCGCTCGACGGCGCCGGCTTCGCCTCCGGCGCGGGCGCCCGGGCACTCCGGGTCTGCACCTTCCGCCTCTGCTCGGCGAGATAGCGCTTCGCCTGGTCCTCGCGGGCCTCCGCCGACGGGGCTCCCTGCGCCTCGGCCTCGGCCTGCTTCAGCTCCGCCAGCGCCCGGGCGAAACGGTCGGACACGGCCTCGTCGCTCACGTCGCGCCGGACCGGCGGGCCCGCCTGCGCCGTCGGCTTCTTCTTCTTGGAGCCGAAGAGCGCGAACAGCACCCAGATGACGACGAGCGGCCAGATGCCTTCCATGGCTCAGCCTTCCGCCCCGGTCCCGGCGCCCGGCAGCGTCAGGAGCCCGACTGCGAGTCCGACGACTCGCCCGCGATGGCCGCCCGCATCGTGGTGTCGGCCTGGATGTTCCGGTACCTGGCGTAGTCCATGATGCCCAGGTGGCCCTTCCGGAACGCCTCGGCGATGGCCATCGGGATCTGGGCCTCGCTCTCGACCACCTTGGCGCGCATCTCGACCACCCGCGCCTTCTGCTCCTGCTCCACCGCGACCGCGAGCGCCCGGCGCTCCTCGGCCTTGGCCTGGGCGATCCGCTTGTCGGCCTCGGCCTGGTCGGTCTGGAGCTCGGCGCCGATGTTCTTGCCCACGTCCACGTCGGCGATGTCGATCGACAGGATCTCGAACGCCGTGCCGCTGT
>CAZJZC010000102.1:0-9002 GCA_964550365.1 uncultured Gemmatimonadales bacterium
GCCCGGGGCGCCGTGACCCGTACGCGCTGACCGACGGCCGGTGCCTGCGCATCGGATACGGCGGGTGACAGGCACACCCCGAGCGTCAGGAGCAGCGAGCGGCAGGTCGCCGGTGCCAGGGGGCCCAGGCCGCTCGAAGGACGCGTCATCCGTCGAGGCGCGGCGCAAGGCGCTCCTGCACCTCCGCCGACGTCAGCACCTGGTGGACCTCGAAGCTCATCACGTCGTCCCACCGGGCCATCCACTGCTCGAGCAGGGCCCGGTCGCCGCACTCCATGACCTGGTAACAGCGCCCCAGGTCGGCGACGATCCAGCTCGCCACGTAGGTGAGGCCTGCCGGCATCAGCCGCCCCTGATCGCGGAACCGGCGGTAGACCGGGACGGGATCGGCGTTGCGGAAGTGCTCGATGACCATGAACGTCACGGGCGCTCCCGGGGTGAGGCGTGAGCCCGGCGGCGCCCGGCCCCGAGCGACATGACGACCGGGAGGTTCCGTGCCGCCACCAGCCGCTCCATCAGCCCCGCGAGCACGAAGATGTCCATGACGGACTCGACGACATTGATGCGGAGCCCCGCCGCGATCGTGCCGAGAACCAGTCCGCGCGTGTTGGTGCCGGCCATGGTGATCCTCCAGTGAATTGTCGTCGAGGTTGCCTGCCCGTCGGCGGGACTCCCCGCCGCCGTGGGTCATGCGCGACGGGTGGCCGTCCCGGCGGTCTGCCCGACCGGGTGCTGAAGACAGATCCCGTAGCCGTCGGGATCGCTCAGCGACAGCTGGATCATGCCGTAGTCCCGGACGACCGGATCGTCCACGTCCATCCCGGTCGCGCGGAGCCGGGCGCAGGCGGCGTAGACGTCGGCACAGCCAAGGAAGAGCGCGGTATCGCGGTGCGCGCCCACGCGGGCCGGGTCCGGGGCCGGCGGCCGTTCGTGATGCTCGTACGCCGTGTTCAGCATCAGTTCGGCGCCGTGCAGTCGCAGGAGCGCCCAGTCGCAGCGGTCGCCCTCGGGGACCTGGCGCACGACCTCGAAGCCGAGGATGTCGCGGTAGAAGGCGATCGACCTCGGCATGTCGAAGACCTGGAGCAGGGGACACAGCCCCCGGATTCCCAGCTCCATTCGCCCCTCCCGCCCGGTCCATCGTGATGATCCGCACCTGCGCGCGGGCTCGTGCCGAGCCGCTGACTCATCGTGAGGCCGCGAACACGCGGTCGCCGGCTGATGGCGGCTTTCCGCATCGACCATACGATCCCGGCCGGCCCCGCGCCAGCACGGCCAAACGGCGCGGCCCCGGGCGCGATCAGGTTCGGTGGATGCGATCCGCGGCCGCCTGCGCCAGGAGGGCAAGCTCCGCGGCGTAGACGCGCCGCAGGTAGCGGGGGGCCACCAGCCGCTCGATCCAGCCGCGGAGGCCCGGCTTGTCGTATGACGTCGTGATGGTGACGCGCGCGCTGGCGGCGGCCAGGCTCTCGACCAGGAAGGTCGTCACGATACCGCCCTCCAGCGTCTCGCGCAGTTCGCGGCCGGGCACCGGTTCGGTGATCAGTCCGGTCGATACCGTGACCCGTCCGAAGGCCTTCATCTCGAAGCGGATCCTCGTGCCGTCGCCGCGCCCGCCCGCTTCGACCTCCAGCCGGCCGAAGTACTCGGGCGGCAGGATGCGGGGGTGCCCGTCGCGGTAATCGGCGATGATGTCATACACCACGCCGGCGGGCGCGGGGATCACGCGAGACTCCGAGACCTCGATGGCCGGCATGCCGGGCCTACCGGCGCCCCGGCGGCACGGCCTCCTGGCTCCGCGGCACCGGCCGGCCGCAGAAGGACCTCGCGTCACGCATGATGTCGCTCCTCCCCGGAAGACGGTTGTCTCGACCGGCGCCAGCGCCTGGCGCCGAGCCGGGGTACCAGTATGGAGATCGATGCCGACGGGCGCCACAGGAACATGGCGACGCGCCCGCCGGCCCCGAGGAAGACGGCGCCCGCGGCCACGCTCGCGGCCCAGGCGCCGGCCGCGCGCGGGATGGTCACGTCAGCCACCGGATCAGGCCGACCAGGAGGCCGGCGACGTACAGCGGTCCGAAGATCTGCTTGTTGTAGCGGGCGATGAGGAGCGGCAGGTAGATGTCGAAGTTGTCGCTGCGCTCGTCGGTGTACCGCGCGGCGACGCCGGTCAGCGGACAGCGCATCCGGTTCGCGGCGAGCACGGCCACCTCGACGAGGACGATGCCCGCGAGCCAGAGGAAGAGCGTGAACTGACGCCGCCAGGCGGCGAACGGGATGGCGACGATGCAGCCGGCGAAGAACACCCAGACGATGGTATGGAGCCAGCGGACGGCACGGAGCGCGGCGGCCGGCGACAGGGGCATCAGCACGGCCCTCCGGCGTCCGGTAAATGCGTCATGTCAGGGCGAGGGGGGTGGTCCCAGCCGCTCGGCGTCCCGCTGCTTCGCCAGGACCCGTTCGGTGAAGTCGAGCCGCTCCTCCAGCTCGGCGACCTGCTGCTTCAGCTGGTCGAGCTCGCCAAGGCGGGCGTGAACGTCGTCCAGCAGGCGGTCGCGCTCGCCCCCGTCCCCGCCTCCCGGGGCCAACCGCCGCACCATGATCACGCCGGCCGCCGCGATCATCATCAGCGACCCGATGCCGATGACCGGCCCGATGATCTCCATTGGAAGAACGAGCATCGTCCGCGCCTCTCCAGGCGGCCCGTGGCGTGCCGAGCCGGGCCTGCACCGATTACGAATGCCGGGTGGTGGATGTTTCGCGGCCGTCCCCGGTGTCCTGGTTCATGTGGGCGTCACGGGCCGTGGGGCCCGGGACCTCGGCGTCATCTCCCCTCGGGAGATCGAGCCATTCCTCCGCCTCACGCAGAGTCCGGAAGACGCCGATGGTGGACCCTTCGAGCTCGGCGAAGGCCTGGAGCATCCTCGTGAGGCCGTAGTACAGCGGCTGGGGCGCCACGAAGGCTCGGCGCGTACCGGGCGCGAAGACGGTCATGCAGGCAAGGTCGCGGATGAAGGCCTGCGAGGCGTGCAGCTCGGTCACGTCGGTGAGGTCACAGAGCTGGCGGAAAGTCGGTTCGAATCCCGGATCGGCCTGGATCTGCTGGTAGTGCTCCAGGCTGTCCGCTTCGGTGAGCACGCCGAAGGCGCGGGTCCGGACCAGCTGCAATGCCGGTTCGATTCGGTACTCGGTCGGCACCTGCCCCCCTGGACAGCGAGCGTCCGGTGAAACTAGCACCGTCCCGTCCGGGCCGCATCGGTGGCCCGTCAGCCACGGAACCCCGGGCTAGTTGTCGAGGTCGGCGGCGATGAGCCACGGCCCCCCCGGCGCGCGGCGGAGCGCCAGCACGAACTTGCCCGTCATCGCCGCACGCGGATCGGTGCCGTAGCCGAACACGCCGACGATATAGCCGACGGTATCGGCGGTGGCGAACCCCAGTGCGCCCAGCCGCAGCGGCCCCGAGGCGTTGGCGTACCGCTGGGCGATGGCCGAGGTGCCGCGCAGCCAGCCGCTGCGCGTCGGCACGAAGCCGTCCGGGGTGAAGAGGGTGGCCAGGCCGGCCCCGTCGCCCGCCCGCCACGCGCGCTCGTAGTCCCGCAGGACGCGATCGAGTTCCGGAGGCAGGGTCACCAGCGGCAACGGCGTGGCGGCGGGCGTCTGCGCCCGCGCCGCGGATCCCCAAAGCACCAGACAGGCGACTGCAACGCGGGCAGCGCGCATGGGTACCGCTCCTGCTGAAGGGTGGGCATGTGCCGGCCAGAGAGCCTGATGCCGCCGGCGCCGCGAACGTCGCATCCGCATGGCCCCGGGCCGGGTGATGGATGGGCGTCACGCCGCCGGGTCACCGGTGCCGTGCGGCCTGCGCCCCTGGAAGCGGGTGCGCACGGAAGAACGCCCACATGAGGTCCGTGGCGTGGATGGTGCGGCTCGTCGGCCCGACGCCCCATTCCGGCACCTGCCTGCCGCCCGGCCAGGTGTGACCGCCTCCGTGCACCGTGTAGAGCGCCACAGCCGCGCCCTCGGCGCAGTCCGCGTACCGGCGCAGTGTGACATCCGCCGCCAGCGCGGAGTCGATCGGGCCGCTCGCGCACCGGTTCCGTCGCGCCCATTGCGCGGCCCACGCGGGGATGCTCGGGAACGACACCGGGGCCACCCAGGTCCTTCCGCCGGCATACGGCGCGGCCCGGTCGGCCGTGCCATGGAACACGATCACCGGCACCGGCCGCTGGTCGGGGCACTCCCGCCATCGCAGGAAGATGGCGGTCGCCACCATGCCGATCGCCGCGATGCGATCGGACAGCGTGCAGGCGAGGACGAACGCCATGCCGCCGCCGTTGGACAGGCCGTTCGCGTAGATCCGCGTCCGGTCGATGGCATACCGCGCCGACAGCGTATCGATCAGCTCCGCGATGAAGCGCACTTCCCGCGCCTGACCCGGCCCGCCGTCCGCCTCCCAGTGCCGGGGCCCCCGGCCGCCGACACCGGCAGGGTACACGACGATGAATCCGTGGCGTTCGGCCGTCCTGTTCCAGCGATCGATCGCCATCTGTGCGGCCGGCCACAGCGCGCCGCCGTGCAGGCTGATGACGAGCGACGTGGGCCGGCGCTGGTCGTAGCTCCCGGGCACGTACAGCAGGTACTCCCGCTCCTGGCCCGAGGAGATGATGACGCCGTTGCTCCGGTTCCGGGCGTGGAAGACCGCTGCTTCGATCAGGGCCAGGGTCAGCGGCAGGCCGATGAGCAGCAGCACGGTGCCGATGACCCGTCGCGGGCCACCGGGGTCGCCGGGTGCGGTGGGCGGTCTCACCGATGCCGGTTCGACGCCAGGGCCAGCGGCGCCGCGGACAGGCGCGCCAGCGGGACGGCCAGGATGGCGAGCAGGATGAGGATATGGCGCGGGACGAGCGGCCCGGAGACCAGCCAGCCGAGCAGTCCGTACAGCGCGAGGACCGCGGTGAGCCAGGCGGCGGCGGCGGTGACCAGCGCGCGGTCGGTGAGCAGCCGGTGACGATGGAGGCGCGTGGCGATCCAGCCGGCGGCCACGGTCTTGGTCAGCGCCAGGCCGGCGATCGCCCACGGCAGGGCGTTCCACAGCGCGATCTGCGCGTCGTCGCTCTCGCGCACCCACTGCACGATCGGCTCGATGAAGATCAGCACCGTCAGCGTCAGAGCGGTGGCCGCGCGGATCAGCCATTCCCGGCCGCTCAGGCCGACGTACAGGCTCTGGACCAGCTGCTTCCAGGTCCACGTCACGAGACCGGCCAGCCCCAGGAGCACGACCGCGACCGTGCGGGGCGTCCCGATGGCGTCGCTCACCCGGCTCACGCGATGCTGCACGACCGGCCAGGTGTCCGACAGCGTGAGCGCGGCCGGGATCGCGACCAGCACCAGCAGCCACGCGGTGAGCGTGCTCCGCGCGGCGGTGCCGAGCTTGGCGGCGACGAGCGCCGCGCCGGTCATCGGCCGCGCGGCCGTGAACGGTGCCATGGCATGGCCGACGCTCGACCGGGGATCGGACCGGCGTACCGCGGGGGCGGCGAAGGCCGCCATGAACGGCGGCGTCAGCAGGGCGCCGGCCAGCGTGTACGCGATCAGCGCGGGCGAGTGAGGGCCGGCGACGAAGAGCAGGACCAGCTCGAACGGCAGCAGGATGCCCACCCACACGGGCAGTGAGCGTCCGGTCTGCCGCCACTCGAACCACCGCTGGGCCTGCGCGGCCGAGCGGAATCGCCGCTGCCGGCGGGACAGGAGGTCCGTGATCCGTCCCGGCGCACCGGACGTCACGCGCCAGTCGGGCACGACCCCTCGGCGCGCCAGGCCCACGGCGAACCGGGCGGCGAGGAACGCCAGGGGCACCTGCGGCGCCATGGCGGCGGTCATGACCGACGCGGGGACGTCGCCCTCGATCGCCAGCAGGACCACGGCGCTCGGCGTTGCGAGCAGCACGACGCCGATCGCCACGCGCAGGCCCGGGAGCCCGAACGGCATCCACATCAGCACCTGCGTCCAGGCGAGCATGGCCGCTCCGAACAGGGCGGGCCAGACCAGGGGCACGTCGACCCCCGACGGCCACACCACGAACCGCGTCGTCGCCAGCAGCAGGCCCGCGATGGTCGTCGTGCCGTAGAACATGGGCCAGCCCGCCAGCGCCGCGGTCGAGACCGGCAGGGTGAACACGCGGGCGGGGTACCCCGACGCGCGCGCGGTCAGGTCGCCGCTGAGGCCGAAGCTGAACGCCGCCAGGAGGTAGAACGAGAGCATGTACACCGGGACGAGCACCGTGGCGACGAACCGCGGCGGCAGGTCCGGTGAGCCGTCCCATCCCACTTCCTGTCCCGGCGCGAGGATCAGGATGTCGGTGGTGCCGAGGAGGAGCAGGTACCCGACCAGCGCGGCGAAGCCCCAGCGGTGCCGCCGGCCGAACTCCCAGGCGATGGCGACGCCGGCCGAGCGCATGGACTAGGCGGCCGGCTCCGACGGCGCGGGCGTCCCGACGCGCGCGAGGAACACGTCGGCGAGCGACGCGCCGCCATGGTCGGTCCGGATGGTGTCCAGCGGGGCGCTGAGGGCGATCCTGCCGTGGCTGATCATGGTGACGTGATCGGCCACCTGCTCCACTTCCTCCAGCAGGTGCGAGGAGAAGAGCACCGTGCGGCCCTCGTCGGCGATGGCGCGCAGGACCGCGGCGAGGATGTCGCGCCGCACCAGCGGGTCGAGGCCCGACGAGGGCTCATCCAGCACCAGGAGGCGGGGCCGGTGCGCGAGCGCGATGAGGAGCCCCGTGCGCGCCCGCTGGCCCCGGGAGAGGGTCCGGATGCCGGCGGACGGGTCGAGCCCGAAGGCCCGACGCAGTTCCTCGGCGTAGGCGTCATCCCAGTCGGGATAGAACGCGCGCGAGTAGCGAAGGAGTTCATCGACGCGCATCCAGCCGGGGAGGTCGTTCTCCTCGGAGAGATAGCCGATGCGGCCGAGCACGCCGACGGGGTCGGCCACGGGATCCAGGCCGAAGACCCGCACCGAGCCGCGCTCGGCCCGGAGCAGGCCGAGGAGGTGCCGGATGAGGGTCGTCTTGCCGGCGCCGTTGACGCCGACGAGGCCGTAGACGGCGCCGCCCGGCAGGGACAGGTCGATGGAGTCGAGTGCCGTCGTGGCCCCGAAGCGGCGCGAGAGGCCCGTCACACGGATGACGGCGTCAGTCAACGGCGCAGCGCCTTCTTGAGCAGGGCGATCTGGCCGGCGTGATACAGATCATGCTGGGTCACGCCGATGAACTGGGTGTAGGCCGGGTATGGCGGCTGGTCGACGAGCGGGTCATCGAGACGCGCGATGTCGAACCGCGCGACGGCCTGCCGGAGCTCGGCGTTGAGGTCCCGCAGCCGCCGCAACGCGGCAGGCCACTGCTGGTCTGCCGGCGGCATCGCCGCCGGCCAGTCCTCCTCGGGACCGAGGGTCCTGGCATCCCCCCGCAGGCGTCTCAGCACCAGGTCGTAGGTGCCGGCCAGGTGGAGCACCAGTTCCAGGATGCTGTGCGCCCCGGCGATCGGATGCGCCATCGCCTCGTCGGGCGTGACGTCCGCGGTCAGTTCGGCGAGCGAGGGCCCGTGCCACGCGGGCCCCTCGAGGCACAGCCGCAGCTGCTCAGCGAGACGTTCGGGTTCGCGTGGCATGAAGCCGACCCGTGCTGGAGGAGGAGCCGGGCCCGGTCAGCCGGCCGGCCGGCCGGCTGAGCGCTGCTCGCTCCACAGCCAGGCGGCCAGGGCGCCCGGCACCACACAGCCCGCGACACTGGCCAGCATCGGGACGGCCGCGCCGTCGACAGTGACGGCGATCCCGAAGACCAGCCTCGCGAGGTGGAGCAGGGCGATCAGGAGCAGGAACACGACCGTGATCGTGACGGCTGGTTTCACGTGGTCCCCCTGGTGTGCGCGGGCGGTCGCAATGGCGACAGGTGTTGTGCCGGCGGGCGTACCCGCTGCTCGCATGCGTTCCGGCAGGGGTCACCCGAGGCTCCGGAAGCTACGGCGAGGCGCGTGGATGGTCCACCGGGCCCGACGCGGGCGGCCCCGCGGCACGCGCCGCTCCAGGCCTGGAGGCGCACGCCCGCCGGGTCGATCAGGATGCCGGCGTCACGAACCCCACGGCGCGGACGAGGCGACCTGGTAGACGGTCGCTTCGGGTTCCGCCGCGAGGACGTCCGGGAGCAGCGCGATCACCCTCTGGACCTGCGGCAGTGCTTCCTGCCGATCGAGCGCCGCGCGATCCTCGAACACTTCCGTGGCAACGAACGAGTCGGGGTCGGTGATGTCCCGGGCGATGTCGAAGGAAAGCACACCCTCGACGGCCCGGCTCGGCGCCACGACGGCCTCGAACGCCGCGCGCAGTTCCTCGGTCTTCTCGCTCCTGCACGTCACCTTGAAGCGGACGACGATCATGGCCTCCTCCGCGATCATGGTCGGCTCGACGCACCGGTGTGCGCCGCGCCGGCTGACGGCACGCCGGCACCACAGTGTGCGGCCGCGACGACGCCCGGCGCAAGCGGTCCTACGGTTCGACGACCTCCCAGGCGTACTGCGCCATCCAGCCCGGATCGCCGCGTGCGAACCCGGCGAAGGCGTGCTCGATCTCGTCGATGCCGAGCTCGGCGGTGCACCGGACCAGGTCGCCCGGCCCGGGTCCGCGGCAGACCTCGAGCCCGTAGCCGGCGTCGCCGCCGCCGGCGGTCTGGATGAACGTGCCATCCACGTCGCGGCCGAGGATGACGAAATCGTCGTCCCGCCCGGCCATGGCCCGCAGGGCGCCGGCGACCTGCGCGGCCGTCGGGTCCCGGATGTCGGGTGCGGCTCCGGGCGTCAAGGTGAGCATGGGTCCGGCGCGCGCGTCCGCCGCCGCCGGGTGTCGCGGGCCGCGGCACCGACGCGTCGCGCGCGGCGCGACGCGACCGTCCGGTTCACGCGAGGTCGAATCGGTCCAGGTTCATCACCTTGGTCCAGGCGGCGACGAAG
>CAZJZC010000103.1:0-8853 GCA_964550365.1 uncultured Gemmatimonadales bacterium
ATCACCGACTTCATCGGCCTGATCCGCGACATCGCCGACCAGACCAACCTGCTGGCCCTGAACGCGGCGATCGAGGCCGCGCGAGCCGGCAGGGACGGCCGCGGTTTCGCCGTGGTGGCCGACGAGGTCCGCCAGCTGGCCGACCAGAGCGCCGGCGCGGCGCGCGAGGTCGGCGCGCTGGTCGACGCCATCCAGCGCCAGATGACGCAGGTCGCCTCGACCATGCTGCGCGGCGAGCAGGCCGTGGGCGGCGTGGAGGAGATGTCGGCGGAGGCGCTGCGCGCGCTGGACGCCATCGTGGTCGCGACGGCCGAGGCGGAACGGCACGCGCGCGACATCGCGCGGACCGCGGCGGGACAGGACGACGCGCTGGCACGACTGGCCGAGCGGGTGCGGGCCGCCACCGAGATCTCCGGCAGCAACCGCGCCGCGGCCTCCCAGCTGGCCGACCGCGCCGAATCGCAGGCCCGCCAGCTGGGCGAGCTCGAGCGCGCGGCGCGCGAGCTGGACGCCGTGGCGCGCGCGCTCGGCGACGTGGCCCGCCGGTTCGCCAGCGCGTGAGCGGCGGCGGCCCGGACCCGGGTCGCGCGCACCGCCGGCGCGGCGGCGCGGGACCACGCGACGCATGGACACCGTTCCCGGAGGGGTGATGCTCGAGGATTTCAAGGCGTTCGTGATGCGCGGCAACGTCGTCGACCTGGCGGTCGGCGTCATCATCGGCGCCGCGTTCGGCACCGTGGTGTCCTCCCTGGTCGCCGACGTGCTGATGCCGCCGATCGGCCTGGTCCTGGGGAACGTGGACTTCTCGAACCTGTTCCTGGTGCTGAGCGCCGGCACCACGCCGGCGCCGTACGCGACGCTGGCCGCCGCCCGGGATGCCGGCGCGGTCACGCTCAACTACGGCCTGTTCCTGACCCAGGTCATCTCGTTCCTCATCGTGGCCGTCGCCGTGTTCCTGGTGGTCAAGGCGATCGCCGCGATGCAGCGGACGGCCCGGGACGAGGCGGCGGCCGCGCCGCCCGCGCCGCCGGCGCAGGAACTGCTGCTCCGGGAGATCCGCGACCTCCTGAAGAAGGCCTGAGGCCGCGCCGCCATTTGCCAAGCGCGCCGCCGCCCGACTACCCTTCGGGCGGCGGCCTCAATCGTGACCGGAGGAGCAGTATCGTGCGCATGCGCAGGACGGTCCGTCGCCTGGCGCTCGCGGCGGCCGCGTCCGGTGCCCTGACGTCGGCGGCCGGCGCCCAGGACGCGAACGACAGCCTCGGCTGGCGCTTCGTCGGCGACCTCGGCTACGTGCAGACCGCGGGCAATACGCGGCTCAGCACCGTGAACGTCGGGAGCGCGCTGAGCTACCGCCCGGACCGGCGGTGGACCCTGGCGCAGACCGCCGCCTGGATCAACGGCCGGACCAACGGCGCCGAGACCGCCAACCAGGTGCTGGCCGGCGTGCGCGCCGATTACGGCGTGACCGGGACGCTCGCGGCCTACGGCCTGGTGGCCTACGAGCGCAACCCCTATGCCGGCATCGGCCGCCGGTTCGAGGAGTCGGCCGGCCTGTCGTACCAGGCGGTCAGGACGCCGCGGCATTCGTTCCAGGTGGATGTCGGCGTGGGCGGCAACCAGCAGGTCGCCGCCGGCGTCTCGTCCAGCTTCGTGGTCGCCCGGCTGGCGCCGCGCTACCGGTACACCATGGGCGGCCGCGCCTACATCGAGGAGCGCCTCGAGTTCCTGGCGAACCTCGACGATACCGGCGATCTGCGCACGCGCTCCTCGACGAACCTGGTGGCGCCGCTCACGACCAGCATCTCGATCCGGCTGGGCTACTTCCTGCGGCACGACGCGGAACCGGCGCCCGGCTTCCGGAAGCTCGACACCACGTTCACCACGGGCATCCAGCTGACCCTCTAGGAGTCTGCGGTTGAACGACGCCATCACGCTGCGCGGCATGCGATTCCATACCCTCGTGGGGCTGCTGCCCCACGAGGGCAAGTACCCGCAGCCGCTGGAACTGGACGTCACGGCCTTCCTGCCCCTCAAGGCCGTCGGGGAGGCCGACGCGCCGGCGCTCCGGCTGGACTACCGCACGCTGTACGACACCGTCGCCGGGACCATCGGGACCAGCCACCACAAGCTGCTGGAAGGGCTGTGCGAGCGCATCGCGCACGCGGTGCTGGCGCTCGAGGGGGTCCAGCGCGTGCGCGTCGCCGCCCGCAAGCCCCATGCGCCCATCGCCGGGCCGCTCGATCACGTCGAAGTGACCATCGAGCGGGCCCATGCCTGAGCTGGCGGCGGTCGCGCTCGGCAGCAACGTGGGCGAGCGCGAGGCGCACCTGGCCGCGGCGCGCGCGGCGATCGCGGCCCTCGACGGCACGCGCCTGGTGGACGCCTCGGCCGTGGAGGAGACGGCGGCCATCGGGCCGGTGACCCAGCGGCCGTTCCTGAACCAGATGCTGCTGGTCGAGACCACCCTGACGCCGCGGGCGCTGCTCGAGGCGCTGCTCGCCATCGAGTCCGCCCGCGGCCGCCGGCGCGCCGAACGGTGGGGGCCGCGGACGCTCGACTGCGACATCGTGCTGTTCGGCACGCGCCGCGTCGAGGAACCCGGCCTCACGATCCCGCACCCCGAACTTCCCAACCGCCCCTTCTGGCAGCGCGAGCTGCAGGCCCTCGATGTCCAGCTCCCCGTCTGAGGTCCGCGCCGTCACCGTCCGCGACCTGCTCGCCTGGAAGGGCGAGGGACGGCGGATCGTCGCCGTCACCGCGTACGATGCCCTGTTCGGCCGCCTGGTGGACGAGGCGGGCGCGGACTGCGTGCTGGTCGGCGATTCCGTGAACCAGGTCATCGCCGGCGCGCCGTCCACGCTGTCGGCCACGCTGGAGCAGATGATCTACCACGGCCGGATCGTCCGGCGCGGCGTGCGGCGGGCCCTGCTGGTCGTGGACATGCCGTTCCTCAGCTATCAGGTGAGCATCGAGGATGCCCTGCGGAACTGCGGCCGGGTCATGAAGGAGACGGGCGCCCACGCGGTCAAGATCGAAGGCGGCGCCGCGATGGCGCCGACCGTCCGGGCCCTGGTCGACATCGGGATCCCGGTGATGGGGCACGTGGGCCTCACGCCGCAGTCGGTGCACGCGCTGGGGGGCTACCGGGTGCAGGGCAGGGACGACGCGTCGGCGGCGCGGGTCGAAGCCGACGCGGCCGCGCTGGAGGCGGCCGGCGCGTTCGCCGTGGTGCTGGAGCTGGTGCCGGCGGCCGTGGCGCAGCGCATCACGGCCGCGCTCAAGGTGCCGACCATCGGCATCGGCGCGGGCGTGCATTGCGACGGACAGGTGCTGGTCACCCCCGACCTGCTGGGCCTGAACGACGCGTTCTCGCCGAAGTTCCTCAAGCGCTATGCCAGTCTCGCCGATACCGTCCGCGCCGCCGTCAGCACGTTCGCGGCCGAGGTCCGGGACGGCAGCTACCCGGACGCGGGGCATTCGTTCTAGCCGCGCCGGCGGCCGCGTGCGGACCGCCGGGGCGCCGCGGGTCACGTTACATTCCCACCGTCCATGCTCGAACTGACCGCCATCGACGAGATGCGGGCCGCGTCGGCCGAGGCGCGCGGCGCCGGCCGCCGCGTCGGCCTGGTCCCCACCATGGGGTTCCTCCACGACGGGCACGCGACCCTGGTGCGCGCGGCGCGACCGCGCGTCGATCTCCTGGTGCTCAGCGTGTTCGTCAACCCGCTCCAGTTCGGTCCGCAGGAGGACTTCGGCGCCTATCCGCGTGACCCCGAACGCGACCGCCGGGTGGCGCGCGAGGCGGGCGTCGACGTGCTCTGGGCGCCCGCCGCCGAGGCGATGTACCCGGAGGAGCCGGTCGTCACCGTGCACCCCGGGCCGGTCGGCACCGTGCTCGAAGGGGCGGTACGGCCGGGGCACTTCGCCGGCGTCCTGACCGTCGTGACCAAGCTGTTCGCGGTGGCCCAGCCGCACCTGGCGGTGTTCGGCCGCAAGGATGCCCAGCAGGCGTTCCTCGTGCGGCGCCTGATCGCGGACCTCAACCTGCCGGTGGAGCTGGTGGTCGCGCCGACGGTGCGCGAGGCCGACGGGCTCGCCCTGAGTTCGCGCAACGTCTACCTCGACGCCGCCATGCGGCAGCAGGCGACCGCCGTGCCGCGGGCCCTGGCGGCCGGCGTGGCGGCCTTCCGCGCCGGCGAGCGTCGCGCCGGGAGCGTCGTGGCCGCCGTCTGGAAGGTGCTGGGCGCCGCGGACGGGCTCACGGCCGAGTACATCAACGTCGTCGATCCCGACACGTTCCTGCCCAGCCATGCCGCCACGGCGCGCAGCGTGCTCGCGGTCGCGGTCCGGATCGGTCCCAGGCGGCTGATCGACAACGTGATCCTCGGCGAAGGTCTCGACGGCGACCCGCGGGTGAGCGCGGCGTGAGCGCCCCGGCCCTGCCGGGGTGGGCCGTGGTGACGCCCGAGCGCGCCGGGCACCTGGCGCGCGTCGCGGCGCTGACGGCGCGCTGGGCGGACGAGCGCGGGGTCGGCCCGGCCGAAGCGGCCCGGTGGCGGCGCGCGGCGCTGCTGCACGACGCGCTCAAGGACGCCGACCCGGTCGAGTGGGCGCGCTGGACGCCGCAGGGCGACTGGCCGCGGGCCCTGTGGCATGGACCGGCCGCGGCGGCTGCGGCGGAGCGCCACGGGGAGTCCGACGCCGGCGTGCTGGACGCGATCCGCTACCACTCGGTCGGCTGGGCGGGCTGGGACGAGACCGGCCGCGTGGTCTACCTGGCGGACTACCTGGAGCCGGGACGGGCCGCCGAGCGCGAGCGGCGCGACGCCTGGATCGCGCGCGCGGCGCGCGAGGGCACCGCGGTCCTGCGCGAGGTCGCGGCGCACCGGCTCGCGGGCGGCCTCGCGCGAGGACTGCCCATCCGCAGGGACACGTGGGAATTCTGGAACAGCCTGGCCGCGCTCGGATCCTCGTCGCCGGCCTGATCGTGGCCGGTCTCGGCCTCGCGGCCGCCATCACCGCGTCGGTGGTGGCGCGGCGCGCGGCGCGTCCGGCGGTCCCGGCCGCGGCCCGGGCGGTGCCGGGCGAGGAGGACGGCCGGGTGGTCGTGGAGGTCCTCAACGCGACGGCGGTGACGGGCCTGGCGCGCGGCGTGACGCGCCGGCTCCGCGATGCCGGCCTCGACGTGGTCTACTTCGGGCAGGATGCGGCGGGCGGGCTCGACAGCACCGAGGTGCTGGTGCGCCGGGGCGACCTGGCCGCCGGCGAGCGGGTGCGGCGCGCGCTGGGCGGAGGGTCAGTCCGCGCCGCGCCGGCCGCCGACCGTCTCGTCGACGTCACCGTCCGGCTCGGACGCGACGCCGCGCGCGCGGCGGCCCTCGCTCGCGACCCGTAACTGACCGCACGCGGCGTCGATGTCGAGCCCGCGGCTGCGCCGCAGGACCGCCTCGACGCCGCGACGCTTGAGCCACAGCGTGAAGCCGTGCTGGCGGCGTTTGGGCGAGGGCGTGTGGGCCCCGGCCCCGCCGGGATGCAGGGGCAGGACGTTCACCAGCGCGCCGACCTCCTGCGCCAGTCTCGCCAGCGCCGCGGCATCCGCCTCGCTGTCGTTCACCCCCGCGATCAGCACGTACTCGAACGTCACGCGCCGGCGGAACCGCTTGGCGGCCGCGATCACGTCGGCCAGGCGGTACTTCTTCTCGATCGGCATCAGCGCCAGTCGCTGGTCGCTGGTGGGCGCGTGCAGCGAGATGGCGAGCCGGAACTGCTCGGGCCGCTTGGCGAGTTCGGCGAGGCCGGGCAGGATGCCGACGGTCGAGACCGTGATGTGACGGGCGCCGATCCCGATCCCCTCGGGGTCGTTGAGGATGGTCAGCGTGGCCGAGACCGGCGGCCAGTTGAGCAGGGGCTCACCCATCCCCATGAAGACGATGTTGGTCGGCTTGACCGGCGGGTCCGCCAGCAGGAGTTCGCGCACCTGTCCGGTGATCTCGGCGGCCCGCAGGTTGCGGTGCAGTCCCATCGTGCCGGTCGCGCAGAAGCTGCAGCGCAGGGGGCAGCCCGCCTGCGAACTGATGCACAGCGTGCGGCGGCCGCCTTCGGGGATCAGCACCGATTCGATCGCCTCGCCGTCATGCAGCCGCCAGAGGTACTTGACCGTGCCGTCGGCGGATTCCTGGCGCACCGCGAGCGTGAGACGCTCGAGGGGCCATTCGGCGTCCAGCGCGGCGCGCAGGGCGGCGGGGAGCTCCGTGGCGTCGTCCCAGCGCGCGACCGGCCGCTGCCACAGCCGGCCCAGCAGCTGCCCGAGCCGGTAGGCCGGCTCGCCGCGCGCGGCCAGCCACTCGCCCAGCATCGTCCGGGCGGCGGCCGGCGTCACGTCGAGGATGCTGGAACGCGGCTCGGCCGTCCGGCGGCTCATCGGAACTCCATGGTGAGGCCGAAGCGCCAGGTGGCGCCGAAGCCGCTGGCGCCGCCGTCGCGCGCGATCTGCACCTGGTAGCCGCCGGAGCGCACCCCCAGCCCGAACCGGCTGCGCCACAGGGGCGTGCCGAACGCGGCTTCCCGGGCCGCCCCCCAATCCATCGCGACGGTCCCGAGTGTCAGGCCGGCGACCAGCAGGTGCTGGGTCCCCTCGCCGCGGAGGAACGAGGCGCCGTAGCGCACCGCCACCGCGGCCGGCGCGCCCCAGGCGCCGAAGGACCCGGTGGTGTACTCGCCGCCGACGCTGTAGCCGGCGCCCTGGGCCGACGCGCCGAAGCCGGGATCGAGGAACTGGGTGGCGATTCCCACGAAGAGCCGGGGCCGCGCCTCCAGCCGCGCGCCGGCGTCGAGGCCGAACTGCGAGCGCTCGAGCGGCCCCAGGCGGCCCCCCAGGACACGCGCGGCAAGGCCGGCCGTCAGCCGCGGGAGCGGACGGACGGCGATGCCGAGGGACGCCATCTGGGTCCAGACGGGTACCGCGCCGCCCACGGCCTCGGGGCTGGTCTCGGTGTACGCGACGTCGCCGATGCCGATGCGGCCGTAGCTGGCGGACACGGTGGCGCGCCCGGCGCGCAGGCTCACCGCGGCGATCCCGCCGCTCAGGCCGGTCTCCGCCGGCCCGTGCACGGCCTCCACCCCGATCCGGCCGCGCAGGCCGGGCTCGAGCACGACGGCCGGCGTCCAGGCCGCCGCCGCCGCGCCGGCGCCGAGCGCGGCCGGGCTCGTCAGGGTCCCCAGCGCCACCCGCCACAGGTCGGTGACCACGGCGGCCTGCGCCGCGAGAGGCGCCGGCAGGGCACAGCAGAGCAGGAGCGTGAGAGCAGGGCGCACGGGCGAAGGTTACCGCCCCGGGGTTGCTTGCTCAAGTCGCGATGCCACTTTAACTTCCGCCACAGTGCTGCTGAGCCAGCTCCTGACCGCAGACCGCATCAAGGTCCCTCTCGCGTCCCGGGACAAGCCGAGCGTTCTCCGTGAACTGGTCGACCTCCTCGTGGCGCACGAGGGAGGCGACGCCGGCGCCATCCTGCACGCCGTGCGGGAGCGCGAGAGCGTCCAGTCGACCGGGTTCGGCCACGGCATCGCGATCCCCCACGGGCGGACGCCGACGCTGAGCGGACTGACCCTGGTGGCCGGGCGCGCCAGCGAGGCCGTGGAGTGGGACGCCGTGGACGGCCAGCCGGTCCGCCTGCTGTTCCTGGTGGCCGGACCGGAATCGGCCGCGGGCGAGCAGGTCCGCGCGCTGGCACGCATCGCGCGGCTGGTGCGCCGGGACTACCTGCGCGAGCAGCTGCTCAAGGCGGCGAGCGGCGAGGAGTTCGCCGCCGTCGTGCGGACCGCGGAAACGACGTAGTGCGGGACGCGCGCACGCGGCGCGCCTGGGCCGCGGTGGTCGCCTGGCTGGTCTTCCAGGTGACGCTGACATCGTTGCCGGGCAGCGCCCTGCCGCACTGGCCCGGCTGGCGCATCGACTGGGTGGCGCATTTCTGCCTGTACCTGGGGCTGGGGGCGCTGGTGGCGCGGGCGGCGTGCGCCGACGGCTGGCCGACGGCCCGGCTCGTCCCGGCCTGGGCCGCCATCGCCCTGTTCGGCGTGCTGGACGAGCTGCACGAGATCCCGATCCCGGGCCGCGGCGCGGAGCTCGGTGACTGGTTGATGGACCTGGCCGGCGCGGCCGTGGGGCTGGCGGCGATGACCTTCTTGCTGAGGACCCGATGGGCGAGGTTGCTGGCGTGAGCGCGACGACGTTGCGCACGCATCGATGCGGCGATCTGCGGGCCGCGCACGTGGGGCAGGAGGTGCGCCTCGGCGGCTGGGTGCACCGCCGGCGGGACCTGGGCGGCCTGGTGTTCATCGATCTGCGCGACCGCGCCGGCCTGGTGCAGGTCGCCGTGGCCCCGGAGCACGCCGACGCGATCCGCGTGGCCTCGTCGCTGACGAGCGAGGCCGTGGTGCTCGTCCGCGGCACGGTGACGGCGCGGCCGGCAGGGCAGGCGAATCCCGACATGGCCACCGGCGAGGTCGAGGTGCGGGCGGTGGACGTGCGGCTCGCCGGGCCGGCGCAGACGCCGGCGATCCCGGTGGCGCGCGGGCGCGACGAGGCACTGGCGGCCGAGGAGCTGCGGCTCAGGCACCGGCACCTGGACCTGCGCCGCGTCGAGCTCCACCGCAACCTGGACCTGCGCCACCGCCTGCTGCAGCGCGCGCGGGCCGAGCTGTCGGCGCGCGGATTCCTCGAGATCGAGACGCCGATCCTGACCCGGCCGACACCGGAGGGCGCCCGCGACTACCTCGTGCCCTCGCGCGTCCACCCCGGGGAGTTCTACGCCCTGCCGCAGTCGCCGCAGATCTACAAGCAGCTGCTGATGG
>CAZJZC010000104.1:0-8833 GCA_964550365.1 uncultured Gemmatimonadales bacterium
CGTCAGCCGGCGGGCGAGCGAGTAGACGCTCGACTCGTAGGCCCGGAACAGGTGTTCCAGTGCACCGTCGTCGCCGGCGCGGGCACGGGCCACCAGGCTCCGGGCCTCGGCGAGCGGGATCAGTTCGGCCATGACGGTCACACTGGTCAGGATGCGCGATCCGGGCAAGGGGTCGCACGCCGGCGCGGCGGCGGCGGCCGGTGCTCCGGTCCGCGGCCGCCGGCGCGACGGCAAGGTATTGCGGAGACTGTGGTTAGGACTTCACGGGCAGCAGGGCCGCCGCCAGGCCCATGGCGTGGTAGCCCTTGTCCACGTAGACCGTGGTCCCGGTGATGCCGCTGGCCAGCGGGCTGGAAAGGAACGCGGCCGTGGCGCCGACCTCGGCGGCCTCGAGCCGCTCGGGCAGGGGCGCATTGGCCTCGTAGTACTCCACCATCTGGTCGATGAAGCCGATAGCGCTCGCGGCCCGCGAGGCGTAGGGCCCGGCCGAGATGGTATTGACCCTGACGCCGTAGCGGCGGCCGGCCTCCCAGGCCAGGGTGCGCGTGTCGCTCTCGAGCGCCGCCTTGGCCGACGACATGCCGCCGCCGTAGCCGGGCACGGCGCGCTCGCTGGCCATGTACGTGAGCGACAGGAACGAGCCGCCCGGCCGCATCAGGGGCGCGCAGCGCTGGACCATGGAGACCAGCGAGTAGGCGCTGGCGCTCACCGCGGCCAGGTAGCCGGCGCGGCTGGTCTCGAGCAGCGGCTTCTTCACCTCGGGGCCGTTGGCGAGCGAGTGGATGACGATATCGAGCGGCCGCTCGCCGAAGTCGGCCGCCAGGCGCGCGACCAGCCCGGCGATCGAGAAATCCCCGACGTCCTTGTAGCGCTTGCTGGTCCGGATGTCCTCGGGCGCGCTCTCGAGCGAGTCGTAGACGGCGTCGAGCGGGTAGATGCGCTCGAAGGTCAGCAGGGACCCGTCAGCCATCGTGCGCGACGCGTCCATCTTGCCGCGCTCGAGCAGGCCGAGGAAGATGTTGAGCGCCGGCGGCCAGGTGCCGACGCAGACCGAGGCGCCGGCCTCGGCCAGGTGCTTGGCGATCGCGAAGCCGAAGCCGCCGTCGTCGGCCACGCCGGCCACCAGCGCCCGTTTGCCCGTCAGGTCGATGTTCAGCACCCGGACCTCCTCAGACCACGAAGTTGACGAGCCGGTCGGCCACGAAGACGGCCTTGCGCGGCTCCCGGCCGTCGAGGAACCGCTGTACCGCGGCGTCGGCGCGCGCGGCGTCCACCGCGTCGGCCTCGGACGCGCCGCGCGGCAGGGTCAGCCGCGCGCGGACCCTGCCGTTCACCTGCACCACGACCTCGACCTCGTCGTCGAGCGCGCGCGCGGGGTCGAAGTCCGGCCAGGCCGCCGCCACCACGCTGCCCTCGCGGCCGAGCCGCTCCCAGCACTCCTCGGCGAAGTGCGGGGCATACGGGGCCAGCATCACCACCAGCGGCTCGACCAGCGCGGCGGGCGCGACGCCGGCCTCGCGCAGGGCGTTGACGTACTCCATCATCGCCGCGATGGCGGTGTTGTAGTCGAGCGCCTCGGTGTCGCGCGTGACCCGCCCGATGGTCCGGTGCATCGCCCGCACCAGGTGCCCGGGCGGCGGGCCGGCGGCGCCGCCCGCGGCCGCCTCGCCCACCAGGCCCCAGACCTTGTCGAGGAACCGCCGGATGCCGCTGATGCCGGCGTCGCGGAAGTCGCCGCCCTCCTGGTAGGGCCCCAGGAACATCAGGTACATGCGGAACGTGTCGGCGCCCCACTGCTCGATGTACTGGTCCGGCACCACCACGTTGCCGCGCGACTTCGACATCTTGGCGCCGTCCTTCACGATGGTCCCGTGGGCCCGGAACTTCGTGAACGGCTCGGCGAAGTCCAGCAGGCCCAGGTCCTTGAGCGCCATGGTGACGAACCGCGAGTACAGCAGGTGCAGGACGGCGTGTTCGTTGCCCCCGATGTAGCTCGTCACCGGCAGCCACCGCTTCGTCAGGGCCGGGTCGAAGGCGACGTCGTCCCGGTCGGCCGAGGGGTAGCGCAGGAAGTACCAGGCCGAATCCAGGAAGGTGTCGGACACGTCCGTCTCGCGCCGGCCCGGCTTCCCGCAGGCCGGACAGGGGACGCGGTACCACGCCTCGTGGCGCGCCAGCGGCGAGACACCCGAGTCGTCGGGCCGGGTGTCGGCGACCTCGGGCAGCAGGACCGGGAGATCCTGCTCCGGCACGGCCTGCGGTCCGCAGTCGTCGCAGTAGATGATCGGGATGGGCGGTCCCCAGTAGCGCTGGCGCGAGACGCACCAGTCGTGCAGGCGGTAGTTCACCACCGCCCGGGCCAGGCCCCTGCCCTCCAGCGACGCGGTGATGGCGCGCGCCGCCTCGGCCCACGGCCGGCCGTCGAACTCGCCGCTGTTGACCAGGCGGCCCTCGGCCACCTCCGGCTCGGCCGCCGCGAGCGGCGTCCCGGCATCCTGCCCGGGGCCGGCGACCACGCGGACGATGGGCAGGCCGTGGGCGGCGGCGAAGTCGAAGTCGCGCTGGTCGTGCCCCGGCACGGCCATGATGGCGCCGGTGCCGTACTCCATGAGCACGTAGTCGGCGATCCAGATCGGCACGCTGTGCCCGGTCGCCGGGTTGCGCGCGTACGCGCCGGTGAAGACGCCCGACTTCTCCTTGTCGCCGACCCGGCGCGAGACCAGGTCACGCGCCGCGACGGCCCGCTGGTAGGCGGCGACGTCGGCGCGCTGCTCGGCCGTCACGCAGTGCTCCACCATCGGGTGCTCGGGCGCGAGCACCATGTACGTGGCCCCGTACAGCGTGTCCGGCCGGGTGGTGAACACGGTGATGTTGCGGCCGCACGGCGTCTCGAACACCAGCTCGGCGCCCTCGGACCGCCCGATCCAGTTGGCCTGGAGCAGCCGGGTCGACTGCGACCAGTCCAGCGTCTCGAGGTTGGCCAGCAGGCGCTCGGTGTACCGGGTGATGCCGAAGTACCACTGGTCGAGCACCCGCTGCTGGACCTTCGTCTCCGGGTGCCGCTCGCAGTACCCGGCGATCACCTGCTCGTTGGCGAGCACCGTCTTGCAGGCCGGGCACCAGTTGACGGCGCCCCGCCTGCGGAAGGCCAGGCCGGCCTTGAACAGCTGGATGAAGATCCACTGCGTCCACCGGTAGTAGGCGGGGTCGGTGGTCGAGACCGCGTAGCGCCAGTCCACCATGAGCCCGATGCGCCGCAGCTGCCGCCGGAACCGTTCGATGTTCCGCGGGATGAGCTCGCCGGGGTGCACGCCCAGCTTGAGGGCGAAGTTCTCCGAGTGGATGCCGAAGGCGTCGAAGCCGAGCGGCTCGAAGACCGAGTCGCCCCGGAGCCGCCGGAACCGCCCGTAGATGTCCGCGCCGGTGAACGCGAACACGTTCCCGACGTGCAGGCCCTCGGCCGACGGATACGGGAACATCATCAGGTTGTAGAACGGACGCGGGGCGCCGGCCAGGTCGGTGCGGTTGGTGCCCCGCTCCTCCCAGCGCGCCTGCCACTTCGTCTCGACCGCCTCGGGGTCGTAGTGCTCTGCGGGGTCGGATGCCATAACCGGGGAAACTTAGCCGCTTGCGGCGTGCTGGAGCCATCCCTAGCTTGCCGGTCGTATGCCCGCCCCAGGCCGCCGCGGCGACGCCAACCTCCAGCGCAGCCTCGTCACCGCCGGTGCGGCCGTCGCCCTCCTCATCGTCGCCGTCACCGCCCTGCTCAGCTGGCGGGCCGCGCGCCGCTACCTGGAGCAGGACGCCGACCGGCGCCTGCGCGAGATCGCCGAGCGTACCGGCGCCCTGGTCGGCCAGTACCTGCGCGAACGCCGCAACGACATCGAGCTGCTGGCCTCGACGCCCGGCGTCACCGGCGCGGCGGAGGCCGGCGAAGCGATGGCCAACGCCCGGGGCCTGCCGCTCCAGACCACGGCCCAGCTGGAGCTGGCGATGAGCGCCACGCGCTCGCTGGGCGCCGATCCGGCGGCCGAGGCCTTCCTGCGCGGCGTGGTCCGCCGGTCCGACTTCGCCGAGTTCCTGGTCACCGAGTCGCACGGCTACAACGCCATCACCACCGGCCGGACCTCGGACTTCGTGCAGAGCGACGAGGAATGGTGGCAGCGCGCCTCGCGCGGCGAGCTCCACCAGTCCGAGGCCGTCTTCGATTCCTCGGCCGGCGTGGTCTCGCTCGAGCTGGCCGCACCGATCGTCGGCCGCGGCGGTCGGCGGGTCGGCGTGATCAAGGGCGTCTTCGACATCGGCCGGCTCTCGCGCCTGCTCGCCACGACCGGCGGCGGCGGCACGCGCGCGGTGATCGTCGACCAGCGCGGCATCCTCCTGGCGGGCCCGCCCACCGACCTGTTCCGGGCGCTCGCCGGCGGGACCGACCTGGTGCTGGCCGACACCGCCACCCTGGCGACCCTCGCGGCTCCGGGCGGCCGCGAACGCGCCGCCGCCGTGAAGGTCGCCAACCTGCGGTGGTGGGTCGTGGTGAGCCAGCGCGCCGACGCCGCCTACGGCGCGGTGGACGCCGTCGGACGGCTGGTGCTGGTCGCGGCGATCCTGCTGGCCGCGGTGGTCCTGGCCGCGATCGTCGGCCTGGGCGGCTGGCTCAACCGGCGGGTCACCCGGCCGGTCGAGCACCTGGCGGGCGTCGCGGCCGCCGTGGCCCAGGGCGACCTCGAGCGCGAGGTCGAGACCGGCCGGGGCACCGCGGAGGTGGTCCACCTGGGCGCGTCCATCGCCGGCATGGTCGGCGCCCTGCGCCGGCTGGTCGGCGCCATCCGCTCGGCGGCCGACGAGGCCGCCGCCATGGCGGCCGAGATCAGCGCCAGCACCGAGCAGATGGCGGCCGCCGGTCAGGAGATGGCCAACACCACGCAGGACCTGTCCCGCCGGGCGCAGGAGCAGGCCGAGATGGTGAAGACGGCCGCGTCGGGCGCCAACCGCATCCTCGACATCGCCGAGCGGCTCGCCGCCACGGCGCGCGATGCGGCCGAGCGCAACCGCTCCCTGCTGACGACGGCCGACGACTATCGCGGCCAGCTGGGCCAGAGCGGCGCCGCGCTCGAGGACCTGGCGGCCGAGATCGAGCGCACCGCCGCCGAGGTGCGGGCCCTGCAGGAAGCGTCCACCCAGATCTCGAAGTTCGTGACCCAGGCCAAGGCCATCGCCACCCAGACCAACATGCTGGCGCTCAACGCGGCGATCGAGGCCTCGCGGGCCGGCGAACAGGGCAAGGGGTTCGCGGTCGTGGCCGACGAGGTGCGCAAGCTCGCCACCCAGGCCCAGCAGGCCGCAGTGGTCACCGAGGGCACCATCCAGACGGTGCTCAAGCGGGTCCGCACGACCCACGAATCCATGTCGAAGCTGGCCCTGGCCGCCGGCGTGGCGCGTGACGCGGCCCGGACGGTCGGCGAGGGGCTCGGCCGCGTCGGCGACGCGGCGCGGGAGAACGACGCCTGGACGCGCGAGATCACCGCGGCCGCCACCGAGTCGGAGGACCTGGTGCGCGAGATCGCCCGGCGGCTCGACGGCCTGGCCGCCAGCACCGAGGGCTTCGTCGCGTCGGCCGAGGAGATCGCCGCTTCCAGCGAGCAGCAGACGGCGGCGACGCAGGAGATCGCCGCCTCGGCGCAGTCGCTGGCCAGCGCGGCCGACCGGCTCCAGGCGGCCGTGCAGAGCTTCCGCGCGCAGGGCTAGCGGCGGCGTTCCCGCGCCGGCCGCGCGGGACCGGGCATCGACGTGACGAAGCGGGGACCGGCGTGGCCGGTCCCCGCTTCGGCGTCCTGCGGCCGCGCCGGCCTCGGGCTACCCCAGGTCCACCTGCCACACGCCGGTCACCTCGGGCATGCCGCGCAGTTCCTCCAGCACGGCGGGGCCGACCCGCACGTCGAGGGAGATGGCCGCCAGCGCGTCGTCACCCGCCCGGGGGGGCGGCGCCTGGTGGTAGCCGGTGATGTTGAGCCCGGCGTTGCCCAGCACGGTGCCGACGCGGCCCACCACGCCGGGGACGTTGCGGTTGGTGAGCACCACGATGGCGCCGTGCGGCTCGACGTCCACGCTGTGGTCGCCGATGGCGACGACCCGGGCGAGGGTGTCGCCGAACAGGGCGCCCTGCACCCGGGCCGGCACGTCGGCCATCACCTCCACGCGCAGGCTGGTGCGGAACACGCCCGACCCCTCGGCGTGGCGCGTGACCCTGATGCCGCGCTGGCGCGCCACGTGCGTCGCGTTGATCAGCGACACGCGGTCGATGCCCATCGCCGTGAGCACGCCCTTGAGGGCCGCGATGCCGGCCGTGTCGGCCGACCGGTCGTCGTCGCCGTAGTAGCACACGTCCACCGCCTGGACGCCGCCGCTGCTCAGCGCGAACGCCAGCGCGCCGAGGCGCTCGCCGAGGTCCATCAGCGGCCGCGTGGCCGCCACGAGCTTGCCGTCGAGGCCGCCGAGGTTGACCGCGCTGCGCAGGTCGCCGGCCAGCAGCGCGTCGCGCACCGCCTCGGCGATCTCGCCGGCGACGCGGGTCTGGGCCTCCCGGGTGGACGCCCCGAGGTGCGGCGTCAGGATGATGTTCGGCGCGTGCCACAGCACCGACTCGCGGGGCAGGGGCTCCGGCTCGAAGACGTCGAGCGCCGCGCCGCCCACCTGGCCCGATTCGAGCGCGGCGACCAGCGCCGCGTCGTGGATCAGGGCGCCGCGCGCGGTGTTCACGATGAGCACGCCCTTCTTCGCCTTCGCCAGCCGGGCGGCGTCGAGCAGGTGGCGGGTGTCGTCGGTCAGGGCGATGTGCAGCGTGAGGATGTCGGCGCGGGCCAGCACGTCCTCCAGCGGCAGCAGCTCGACGCCGATCGCCTGGGCGTGCGAGGCCGCGACGTACGGGTCGAGGGCGATGACGCTCATGCCGAACGACTGGGCGATCCTGGCCACCAGGGTGCCGATGCGCCCCAGGCCGAGGATGCCGAGCGTCTTGCCGCGCAGCTCGCTGCCCTCGAACTGCTTGCGGTCCCACTTGCCGGCCGCCATCGAGGCGGCGGCCGCGGGCACCTTGCGGGCCAGGGCCAGCATCAGCGCGAAGGTGTGCTCCGCGGCCGACGTCGAGTTGGCGCCGGGCGCCGTGAGCACCGGGATGCCGCGGCTGGTCGCCTCCTCGAGGTCGATGTTGTCGGTGCCGATCCCGGCGCGGGCCACGATCCGCAGCTTCGGCGCGGCCGCCATCAGCTCGGCCGTCACCTGCGTCTCGCTCCGCACCACCAGCGCCGCCGCCTCGGCCAGCGCCTCGCGCAGGGCCTCGGGCCCCTTGCCGGCCACGTCCACCACCTCCAGCGCCGGGACCCCCCGCAGCAGCGCCACGCCGTTGGCCGCCAGCCGGTCGGCGATCACCACGCGCTCAGCCACCGAGCACCTCCGTCAGCGACGCGAGCAGGACATCCAGCTCGGCCACCGTGTGATCGCCCATGTGGCCGATGCGGAACGTGGTGTCCTTCAGCGTGCCGTAGCCCGGCGCGATGACGAATCCCCGGGAGGCCATCGCCTTGGTGACCGCGCTGCCGGCCGGTTCGCCCAGGAACCTCAGGCACGAGACGGTCCACGACCGCCGCCCCTCGTCCGGCAGGAACGCGACGCCGAGCCGCGGGCCCTGCTCCGCCGCCCAGGCCTCGACCCGCCGCCGCATGCGCTCGTGCTCGGCCCAGCGCGCCTCGATGCCGCCGGCGCGGGCGATGCGCCCCAGCTGGGCCTCGAGGGCGTAGACCAGCGACACCGCCGGCGTGTAGGGCGTCTGGTGCCGGCGGATCTGCTCCTCGTAGACCACCAGGTCGAGGTAGATGCCGCGGGTGGCGAGCGTGGCCGCCCGCGCCAGCAGGCGCTCCGACGCGACGCCGAACGCCAGGCCGGGCGGCAGGGCCAGCGCCTTCTGCGAGCCGGTCAGGACGAAGTCCAGCCCCCAGGCGTCGGTCTCGACCGGCGAGCCGCCCACCGACGTGACGCCGTCCACCAGCACCATGACTTCGCCGGCCTCGCGCGCGGCCGCGGCGATCTCGCCGACCGGGTTGAGCGCGCCGGTGGCCGACTCGGAGTGGACCAGCGTGAGCGCGTCGGCGCCGCTCTCCCGGAGCAGGGCGCGCACCTGGTCGGGCTCGAAGGTGCGGCCCGCCTCGACCGTCGCCACCTGCGCCTCGACGCCGCAGGCCGCCGCGATGTCGGCGAAGCGCCGGGAGAACGCCCCGTTCACCAGGCACAGCACCTTGCGCCGCACCCCGTTGCGGATGGCCGCCTCCATCAGGCCGGTGGCCGAGCAGGTCGCGATCATCACCGGGCGCGCCGTGCGGAACACGGCGCTGAGCGGCGCGGCGATGGAGGCCAGCAGCCGCTCAGTCTCGGGGCCGCGGTGACCGATCATCGGCCGGGCCTGCGCGGCGAGCACCTCCGGCAGCACCTCGGTGGGTCCGGGGAGGAAGAACCTGCCGAACGACACGGTCATGGATGGTCCGTTTCGGTGAGCACGTCGTCGTCGATGACTTCGCTGGTGGTGACCAGCCGCACGCCCTCTTCACCCCACTGCTTCAGCAGGTGCTCCGCCGCGCCCTGGTCGATGGCCTTCATGGCGTCGGTCACGGCGAACAGCCGGATGGCCGGATAGCGCTCCACGAGGCCCTCGATGGCATAGCGGTCGCACACGTCGAGGGCGACGCCGTAGAGCACCACCACGTCGGGCCGCAGGGTCTCCACCACCACGCCGGTGTTCTCGTTGGTGAAGACGTCGAACCAGTGCTTGAGGAGCAGGATGTCG
>CAZJZC010000105.1:0-8799 GCA_964550365.1 uncultured Gemmatimonadales bacterium
GTCCGCTACGGCGAGACCGACCAGATGGGCGTGGCCTACCACGCCCATTATCTCGTCTGGTGCGAACTGGCGCGGACGGAACATATGCGCCAGGCCGGTGTCCGGTACCGGGACCTGGAAGAACGGGGCTACAAGCTCGCCGTGGCCGAGGCGCGACTGCGCTACGTGCGTTCGGCGCGCTACGACGACCTCATCCGCGTCACGGCCTGGCTGGCCGAGGTCGGCTCGCGCCGGGTGCTGTTCCGGTACCGCCTCGTTCGTCCCGAGGACGGCGTCCTGCTGTGCACGGCCGAGACGGCGCTGGTCTCGCTCGACCTCAACAACCGGCCCGCGCGCATGCCGCCCGATGCGCTGGCCCTGATGGAGGCGCTGGTGAACGATGCGGCGTAACGCCGCCCGCGCGGCCCTGGTGCTGAGCTGTGTCCTCGCGGCCGCGGCCCGCGCCCAGGATCCCGGGAGCGTGGCCGAACTGGGTCAGCTGCTCATGCTGGAGGACCGGCGGGAGTTCGACGGCGCCGCGCTCCAGCGCGCCGTCCAGCACCCCGACGCGCGGGTCCGCGAGCGGGCCGCCATGACGCTCGGCCGCCTGGGTGACCGCGCGGCGACGCCGCTCCTCGTCTTCCTGCTGCGCGATGCCGATTCCACCGTGCGGGCCGAGGCCGCCTTCGCCCTCGGCGAGCTGGGCGACCCGGCGGCCGTGACCGAGCTGGCGGCGCTGGCGGACCGTTTCGAGCCCGTGGTGACGGACGGTTTCGCGGTGGAGATCGTCACGGCGCTGGCGAAGATCGGCGGCGCCGATGCCGAGCGCGCGCTCGAGCGTCTGCTCGAGCGGCATCCGCCCGTGGACGCCGGGGGCGACCGCGCCACGGCCCAGGCCCTGCTCGAACTCTGGCGCCTGGGGCGGACGTCGGCCCTGGCGCGGCGCCTGCCCGACTACGTGCGCAGTGCCCGCGGCGAATGGCGCCGCAATGCCACCTACAGCGCCACCCGCCTGCCGGTGCCCGCCGCGGCGCCGGCCCTGCTCGAGGCCGCCGGCGACGACGACGCCTACACCCGGCAGTGGGCCGTCCGCGGCCTCATCGCGCCCATGGCCGACTCGTCGGGCATCTCGCGCGCCACGTTCACCAGCGCCCTGCGCGGGCACATCGGCGACCGCGACGCCCAGGTGCGCATCAACGCCCTCCGTTCGCTCTCGACGTTCCAGGACTCGTCGCTGGCGCCGCTGGCCGCCGCGCGGCTCGCCGACCGGGACCCCAACGTGGCCGTCGAGGCGGCCACGACCCTGGGCCGCCTGGGCGGCGCGCGGGCGGCGGCGGCCCTGGCCGAACGCTTCCCGTCGGCCGGCTCGTCCGGCCTGCGGCGCGCGATCGTCGTCAGCCTGGCGCGCATCGACACCGCGCGGGCCCTGGCGCTCACCGCCGCGTGGCGGACCGACGCCGACTGGCGCCAGCGCGCCGGCTACCTCGAGGTGCTCGCCACCATCCGCAGTGCCGCGGTCCGCGCGCGGCTGGAGGCCATGCTGGCCGATGCCGACCCGAGGGTGGCGGCGCTGGCCCTGGGCGCCCTGGGCGGCGTCGCGCCGCCCGGCGATTCGGTCCTGCTCGACCACGCGCGGCGGATGCTCGGCGCGGCCGACGTCGGCGTGCGCACCGCCGCGATCCAGGTGCTGGGGCGCGAGCGGCGCGCGGCGCTGGTCCCCGAGCTGGTGGCGGCCTACCGCCAGGCCGAGACCGAGGCGCACAACGACGCCCGCCTGGCCGCCGTGGACGCCCTGGGCGCCGTCGCCGATGCCGGCGGCGGGCCGGCGGTCGAGGCCCAGTTCCTCGCCGCCACGGGCCGGAGCAACGACTTCCTGGTGCGCCGCCTGGCCGCCCGCCGGTTCGGCGACGCCTACGTCCGCACCTGGCGCACGGTCCTGCCGGTCGAGACCGGGCGGAGCGCCGAGGAGTACCGGGACCTGGCCCGGCGCTATGTCCTGCGCGCCGAGACCATGCGGCCGGTGACGATCGAGACCGAGCGCGGCAGCATCCGGATGCAGCTCTTCGGCTACGACGCGCCGCTCACGGTAGACAACTTCACCCGCCTGGCCGATCGCCGGTACTTCGACAACGGCCGCTGGCACCGCGTGGTCCCCAACTTCGTCGTCCAGGACGGCGATCCGCGGGGCGACGGCAGCGGCGGCCCCGGCACCGTCATCCGGGACGAGATCAACCGCCGCCGGTACGGCCGCGGGGCCGTGGGCATGGCGCTCGCGGGTCCCGACACCGGCGGCTCGCAGTTCTTCCTGACGCACTCGCCCCAGCCGCACCTCGACGGCGGCTACACCGTGTTCGGCGAGGTCATCGCGGGATGGGACGTCCTCGACCAGATCGTGCAGGGCGACCGCATCCGGCGTATCTATCGGTAGCATGAACGCGCGGCGCGTCCTCCTTGCCGCGGCGCTGGCGCTCGCGGCCCTGCCCGCGCCGGCGGCGGCCCAGTTCGGCCTCTTCGGGCCGAACAAGATCCAGTACCGCCCGCTCGACTGGCAGGTGCTGCGAGGCGAGCACGTCGACCTCCATTTCTATCCGGAGGCGGAGGAGCTGGCGCGCGTCGCCCTGACCTACGCCGAACAGTCCTACGACGAGCTGGCGGTCCGCTTCCGCCATGCCGTGCCCTACCGGATCCCGCTGATCGTCTACGCCTCGCACGCCGATTTCGAACAGACCAACCTGCTGCCGTTCGTGCCGCCCGAGGGGATCCTCGGCTTCACCGAGTACGGCCGCAGCCGCGTGGTCCTGCCGTTCCGCGGCAGCTACGTGGACTTCCGCCACACCATCCGCCACGAGATGGCGCACGTCTTCCAGCTGTCCGTCACCCGGCTCACCGCCGACACCCACCCCAGGGTCGGCCGCATCTACTGGCCGCTGTGGTGGAGCGAGGGCATGGCCGAGCACTTCTCGGGCGGCCAGGACACCCAGGACGACATGGTCCTGCGCGACCTCACCCTCGGCGGCCGCCTGCCCACGATCGCCCAGCTGGAGTACGCCGGCGGCGGCATCGTGTACGCCATCGGCGGCGCGCTGATGGACTTCCTGGCCGAGCGCTACGGCGAGTGGCGCTTCGTCCAGGCCTACGACGACTCGTGGAAGTACGCCTCGTTCGGCGAGGTGCTGGCCGGCGTCACCGGCCGCTCGCTGGAGGAGCTGACGGCCGAGTGGCACTATGCCATGAAGCGCCGCTGGTTCCCGCTGGTCGAGTCCCAGCGGCCCGTGGCGCTCGACGCCCGGCGCGTGGCGCGGCAGGCGATCAAGCCGGCCGTCTGGGTCCCGCCGGGCGACAGCGTGGCGCAGGTCATCTATCTCTCGCCCCGCACCGGCTACACCGACCTCTACAGCGTGCCGCTCGGCGGGGGCCCCGAGCGCACCCTCCTGCGCGGCGAGCGGTCGGCGCAGTTCGAGTCGTTCCACGGCTTCGAGTCGCGGCTCGACGTGAACCCGGCCGGCGTGGTGGTCTTCGCCAGCCGGTTCCTGGAGCGGGACGCGCTGTTCTTCTTCGACGTCACCCGCCGCGCGGTGGTCGGACGCTACCAGTTCCCCGAGCTGGTCTCGATCCTGTCGCCCTCCTGGGCGCCCGACGGCCGGGCCGTGGTCTTCTCGGGCCTGTCGCTCGCCGGCTATTCCGACCTGTACCTCCTGCACCTGGCGGACGGGCGCCTCGAGCGGCTCACCAGCGACCGGCACCGCGACAGCGACCCCTCGTTCTCGCCCGACGGCACCCGCATCGTCTTCGCGTCCGACCGCACCAGCTTCGGCCCCTCGGGCGCCGTCAACCTGTTCCTGCTCGATCTGCCGAGCCGGCGCCTGCGCCCGCTGACCCACGGCGACTGGCGCGACGAGGGCCCCCGCTGGTCGGCGGCGGCCGATCGCATCGTCTTCACCTCCGACCGGCGCGGGACCCGCGACCTGTACCTGGTGGACTCGACCGGCGCCGGCCGGCGCGAGACCGGCGTGCCGGGCGGCGTCTACGATCCGGTCTGGGTCGCGTCGGCGGGGCAGTACGTCTTCGGCGCCTTCGAGGACCTGGCCTTCAACCTGTACGCCCTCCGGCGGCCGCCGCCCGACAGCCTGCTGGCCGACAGCGGCGCGGGCCGGGACGGCGTGATGGCCGACCAGCCGGGGGCCCGCCCGGCGGGCGACGTCATCCGCCTGGCGGCCGACCCGCCGCCCTCGGGATGGCGCTGGCCCGAACTCGACGACCCGCGCTACGCCGGCATCGAGTCGGCGCGCTTCTCGCGGCGCTTCAGCGTGGACTTCGCCGGCGCCGACGCGGCGGTGGCGCCCGGGGTCGGGTACGCCCAGCAGGGCGCCACCCTGGTGCTGTCCGACCAGCTGGCCGATCACGTGGTCGGGATCAACCTGCTGGCCTACCAGCAGGGCACCGGCCTGAGCGACGTGTTCGCCAACATCAACGGCGTCGTCACCTACCTGAACCAGTCGCGGCGCCTCAACTGGGGCGGGGGCGTGTTCCGCCTGCGCGGGCGCTTCTACGAGAACACCTTCGACCGCACCTACCAGGAGACCTCGGCCGGCGCCTTCGGCGTCCTGCGCTATCCGCTCACCCGGTTCACCCGCGTCGAGGGGCGCATGCAGCTGGAGCACTCCGACCGGGTGGACTTCTCCCTCGATCCCGGCGGCGGTCTCGACTTCCCGCGGCGCAAGGGCGTGCTGGCGTCGAACTACCTCAGCTACGTGACCGACAACGCGCTGTGGCTGCCGACCGGGCCCATCGACGGCGGCCGCATGAACGTCACCGCCGGGTTCGTCTCCGACCTCAGCAACGCGCGGTTCGACAGCTGGCTCGTCTCGGTCGATGCCCGGCGCTACCTGCGCACCAGCCTCACCACCGCGTTCGCCCTGCGGGCGCTGGTCTACTACGCCGGCGGCGAACGGCCCCAGCGGGTGGCCCTGGGCGGCTCGTGGGGCCTGCGGGGCTATCCCCGGTTCACCTATGTCACCGGGTCCCGGGCCCTGATGCTCAACGCCGAATGGCGGTTCCCGCTCACCGATTACCTTTCGTTCGGTTTCCCGTTCGGCGAAGCGCGGTTCCCCGGCATCCAGGGGGCCGTCTTCGGCGACCTGGGGCGGGCCTGGACGCCGACGTCCACGCGCCGCGGCGGCATCGGGGCCTACGGCCTCGGCCTCCGGATGAACCTGGGATTCCCGCTGGTGCTGCGGCTCGACTACGGCTGGCGGTTCGGCGCCGTCAGCAGCGGCTATGCGCTGCCACGAAGCTACCGGAAGGACCGGTTCGTCGATGTCTGGTTCGGCTTCAACTACTAGGATGGGCGGCGGTCGGCGCGTTGCCCGCGCGGTCCGCCATTCCTATCTTGCCGCCGTGGCGCTGGCCCTCGCCGGCTGCGCGCCGAGGCCGCCGGCGGTGCTGTCGGCCGCGGCCTTCGAACCCTCGAGCCGCGCGGCGCTGGCCCAGGCGGCCGGCCGCATGGCGCCCGCCGGGCACGAGATCGTCCGCATCGGCTGGCGCTCCGACGACGGCCGGGTCCAGTACGCCGGGCAGGGTGCGGCGCGGCTGGCCCCGCCCGACTCGATGCGCGTGGACATGGCCGCGTCCCTCGGCGTCGGCCGGTCGACCATCATCATGACCGGCGACTCCGCGCTGGCCCAGCCGGCCGACCTGGCCGACCGCGTCCTGCCCGACCGGTTCGCGCTCTGGGCCGCGCTCGGCTTCATCCGGGTGCCCGCCGACGCCGAGCGCGTGGACCGGCTGGCCGACGCGGGCCGGACGCTGTGGCGGGTCACCGACGCCCTGGGCCGCATCACCGTCTTCGAGACCCGCGGCGACACGCTGGTGGGCGCCACGCGCGAGGAGGGCGGCCGGGTGACATCGGTGCTCCGGCTGACGCGCGGCCGCGACGGACGTGTGACGCGTGCCCGGCTCACGGATTACGGACGGTCCCTGCGGCTGGAGGTAGATATCACCGGACGGGAAGCGAGCGAGGCCTTTGCGCCCGAGCTCTGGCGCCTGCGCCCGTAGCGCCGTCGCCCTGCTGGCGATCGCGGCGGCGAGCGGCTGTGTCTACGGGTTCCGGGGCGGCGGCCTGCCGTCGCACGTGCGGACCGTCGCGGTCCTGCCGTTCGACAACCGGACCGGCGAGCCGCAGCTGACGCAGGAGGTGGCGGAGGCCATCCGCAACGCCGTCCAGGGGCGGCTGGGCATGCGGCCGGCGCCGGAGGCCGATGCCGACGCGGTGGTGCGCGGCGAGATCGTCCGCTACGAGCCCGACATCCCGCTGTCGTTCCAGACCGGCGTGGCCAGCGCCACGACGGTGGACGTGACCCGGCGGCAGGTGCAGATCGTGGTGAACCTGGAGATCGTGGACCTGCGGCAGGGGCGTACCCTGTGGCGCGGCAGCGGGCTCTCGGTCAGCGGCGAGTACCAGCCGCCGCAGGAGGCCGAGGGACGCCGCGTGGCCATCCAGAAGCTGGTGACCAGTTTCGTCGAAGGAGCGCAGTCCCAGTGGTGAACGTACCGCGCCGCGACCGGGAAGCCGGCAAGGTCAAACTCGGGTGCCTGCTGACCACGGTGGTCTTCATCGCCGCGGTCTATTACGGCATCGACTACGTCGGCGTGCGCCTCAAGGCCTACCGCATGCAGGACGAGGTGAACGAGCAGGCCAGCTTCGCCTCGGTCATCGACGACGTGACCATCCGCAACCGCCTGGTGGAGCAGGCCGACAAGCTCGGCATCCCGCTCGGGCCGCGGCAGTGGGAGATCCGCCGTTCGCGCAACCCCGAGGGCCGGCGCATCATCATCAACGGCGTCTACGACGATTCCGTGGTCATCGACCTGCCCGGCGTCCGCAAGGTCTTCCGGTTCACCTTCACGCCCAGCGCCAACGAGATCTACTGAGGCCGTGGGCGACGCCACCCCGTTCGACCCGGCCCGCAGGATCCTCGACCTCGATGCCGCGCGGCGCTGGCGCCGCGCGGCGCCGGGCCCGGTGGTCTTCACCAACGGCGTGTTCGACGTCCTGCACCGGGGGCACGTGGCCTACCTCGCCGCGGCGCGGGCCGAGGGCGGTTCGCTCATCGTGGCGGTGAACACCGACGCCTCGGCCCGGCGCCTGGGGAAGGGCGAGGGGCGGCCGGTCAACGCCGAGGCCGACCGGGCCTACGTGGTGGCCGGGCTCGCCTCGGTGGACGCCGTGGTGCTGTTCGGCGAGGACACGCCGCTCGAGATCATCCGGCAGCTCGAGCCCGATGTGCTCTGCAAGGGCGCCGACTACGCGCTCGATGCCATCGTGGGCGCCGGCCTGGTCACCGCCCGCGGCGGCCGGGTGGTCCGGGTGCCGCTCGAGCCCGGCTATTCGACGACCAATCTCCTCAGGAAGGTGACGGGTGGCGAGACCTGACGGACGGGGGGCGCACGAGCTGCGGCCGCTGTCGCTCGAGCGCGGCACCAACCCCTATGCCGAGGGCTCGTGCCTGGTGCGCATGGGCGGCACGCTGGTCCTGTGCACCGCGTCGGTCGAGAAGGGCGTGCCCGGCTGGCGGAAGGGCTCGGGGCTCGGCTGGGTCACGGCCGAGTACGCCATGCTGCCGCGCGCCACCACCGAGCGCACCAGCCGCGAGCGCAACGGCGCCGGCGGGCGGACCCAGGAGATCCAGCGGCTCATCGGCCGCTCCCTCCGCGCCTCCCTGCGGGGCTTCGATTTCGGCGAGCACACCATCCGCGTGGACTGCGACGTGCTCCAGGCCGACGGCGGCACCCGCACGGCGTCGGTGACGGGGGCCGCCGTGGCCCTGGCCGACGCCTGCGCCTGGCTGGCGCGCACGGCCGGCGTCGCCGACCCGTTCGAGCGGCTGGTCGCCGCGGTGAGCATCGGCATCGTCGACGGCGAGCCGCGGCTGGACCTCAACTATGCCGAGGACAAGGGCGCCGAGGTGGACGCCAACGTCGTGGTGGCCCAGCCCGACCGGCTGGTGGAGGTGCAGGGTACGGGAGAGCAGGGCACGTTCAGCCGCGCCGACCTGGACCAGCTGCTCGACCTGGCGCTCCAGGGCACCGCCCGGCTGTTCGCCGCCCAGCGGGCCGCGCTCGGCACGTGAACCGGCTGCTGCTGGCCACCCGGTCCGACGACAAGGTGCGGGAGATCCGGGAGATCCTCGCGGCCGGCGGCGCCGGCGTCGAGGTGGTCTCGCTGGAGGAGGCGCGGGTGCCGTGGAGTTCGAAGGAGGAGACCATCGAGGAGTTCGACTCCTTCCAGGCGAACGCCCGGGCCAAGGCCGAGTACTACGCGAAGCTCACCGGCCTGCCGGCCGTGGCCGACGACTCGGGCCTCGAGGTCCTGTCCCTGCTGGGCCGGCCGGGCGTCAAATCGAAGCGGTTCGCGCCCAACGCCCTGTCGCTCTCGGGCCGCCAGCTCGACGAGGCCAACAATGCCGAGCTGCTGCGCCAGCTCCAGGGGGCCGCCGAGGCGCGGCGCCGGGCCAGCTATGTCTGCGTGGCGGTGCTGCTGCGGCGCCCCTCCGCGGCCTACGAGGCCTACACGGGCCGCTGTTGGGGACGTATCCTTGAGGCGCCGCGGGGCACCGGCGGCTTCGGCTACGACCCGCTGTTCCTCGACGAGGCCAGCGGCAGGTCGTTCGCCGAGATGACGGCGGAGGAGAAGCATGCCAAGAGCCACCGCGGGGACGCCTTCCGCCAGGTGGCGGCGGCGCTCAGGGAACGGCCGCTGAAGTAGTCCGGGGCGTGGCGCAGTTGGTAGCGCGCGTGGTTTGGGACCACGAGGTCGCCGGT
>CAZJZC010000106.1:0-8786 GCA_964550365.1 uncultured Gemmatimonadales bacterium
GGGGAGTTCTACGCCCTGCCGCAGTCGCCGCAGATCTACAAGCAGCTGCTGATGGTCGCCGGCTACGACCGCTACTTCCAGCTGGCGCGATGCTTCCGCGACGAGGACCTGCGTGCCGACCGCCAGCCGGAGTTCACCCAGATCGACCTGGAGGCCTCGTTCGTCGGGCCGGAGGACATCTACGGCGTGACCGAAGGGGTGCTCGCGGGCCTGTGGGCCGAGGCGGGGCACGCCGTGGCCGGCCCGTTCCCGCGGCTGTCGTTCCGCGACGCGATGGAGCGCTTCGGCAGCGACAAGCCCGATCTGCGCTACGGCCTCGAACTCGCCGACGTGACGTCCCGGATCGGCGAGGGGAGCGGCGAGTTCCTGCGCGCGGCGGTGGCCAAGGGCGAGCGGGTGCGGATCATCGTCGCGCCGGGCGGCGCCGCGCTGTCGCGCAAGGACCTCGACCAGCTGACCGACGAAGCGAAGACCATGCGCGCCACGGGCCTGCTGTGGTGCCGGCGCGGCGCCGACGGCGTGAGCGGGCCGGGCGCCAAGGCGCTGGGTGAGGCCGTGGTCGGCACGCTGGCCCTGGCCGAGGGAGACCTGGTCGTCGGTTGCGCCGGGCCGGACGCGGTGATCCTCCCGGCCCTCGGCCGCGTGCGGCTCGACCTGGTCCGCCGGCTCAGGCCGGCCGCGTCGGCGGCGCACGCGTTCGCGTGGGTCGAGCAGTTCCCCATGTTCGAGCGCGATCCCGCCACCGGCAGCCGGGCGCCGATGCACCATCCGTTCACCGCGCCGCACCCGGACGACGCGGCGCTGCTGTCCAGCGACCCCGACCGGGTCCGGTCGATGCACTACGACGTGGTCTACAACGGCAACGAACTGGGCAGCGGATCGATCCGGATCGTGGACCCGGCGCTCCAGCGGGCGGTGTTCGACCATCTCGGCCTGCCGCCCGGGGAGATCGAGCGGCGCTTCGGGTTCCTGCTGGAGGGCCTGCGGGCCGGCGCGCCGCCGCACGGCGGCATCGCGCTGGGGTTCGACCGCATCGTGATGCTGCTGGCCGGCGCCGAGAGCCTGCGTGACGTGATCGCGTTCCCCAAGACCACGGCGGCGCGCGCCCTGTTCGAAGGCGCGCCGACGGCCGTGCACCAGGAGGACCTGGACGTGCTGCATCTGAGGGTGACCCCGTGACCAACGTGGACGACATCATCCATCGGCTCGACGTCGAGGGCGCCGACCCGCTGTCGCTGGCCGGCGTCAACGACGCCAACCTGCACGAACTGGCGCGCCTGATGGGCGTGCGGGTCTCGCTGCGGGGCGACCAGCTCACGCTCGCCGGTCCGCTGGAGGCGGTCGAGCGGGCCGCGCCGGTGGCGCAGAGCCTCGTGGACGCGGCGCGCCTGGGCGAGCCGATGGAGGCCGAGGACGTGCGCCGCCTGGTGGAGGACGCCGCGCGGGGCCGGCTCGAGACCGAGCGCGGCGCCGACCAGCGCATCGTCCTGCCGGGCATGCGCCGCATCGTGGCGCCCAAGACGGCGGGCCAGCGTGACTACATCCAGGCCATGTACGACAGCGAGATCGTCGTCGCCATCGGGCCGGCGGGCACCGGCAAGACCTACATGGCGGTCGCGGTCGCCGTGGACATGCTGCACAAGAAGCGCGTCAAGCGCATCATCCTGGCGCGGCCGGCCGTCGAGGCCGGCGAGCGGCTCGGCTTCCTGCCCGGCGACCTGCAGGCCAAGGTCGACCCGTACCTTCGGCCGCTGTACGACGCGCTCGAGGACATGATGCCGCACGAGAAGGTCCAGCGCGCGCTCGAGACCCGCGTCATCGAGATCGCGCCGCTGGCCTACATGCGCGGCCGCACGCTCCAGGACGCCTTCGTCATCCTCGACGAGGCGCAGAACACCACGGGCATGCAGATGAAGATGTTCCTCACCCGGCTCGGGGTGAACTCGCGCGCCGTGGTCACCGCCGACAAGACCCAGATCGACCTGCCCTCGCGCGAGGACTCCGGCATCCTCCAGGTGGAGCGGGTGCTTCCCGGGATCGACGGCATCGGCTTCTGCTACCTCGAGGACGCCGATGTGGTCCGGCACCGGCTGGTCAAGGACATCATCCGGGCCTACCAGGAGGACGCGTCGGGGTGAATGGCGCGGCGCGGCCGGACGTGCGCGTCACGATGCGCGCCAGGAGCCCGGTGCGCGCGGCCGAGGCCAAGCGGCTGGCGCTGGCCGTGCTCGCGGCCGAGGCGCGGCCGCTGGCCGCGCTCTCGCTCACGTTCGTGGGCCCCGCGCGGATCCGCACGCTGAACCGCACCTGGCTCGGGCACGACGCGCCCACCGACGTGATCGCCTTCGGCCTCGGCCCGGCCGGCCGGGAGGCGGGCGACGTGTACATCTGTCCCGCCGTCGCGGCGCGCAACGCGCGGGCGGCCGGCGCCAGCGCCGGCGACGAGGTCCGCCGCCTGGTGGTCCACGGCGTCCTGCACGTGCTGGGGCACGATCACCCCGAGGGCCCCGGCCGGACCGCCAGCGCCATGTGGCGCCGCCAGGAGCGCTACCTGTCCCGGTTCGCCGGCCGCCGGTGAGCACGCCCCTGCCGCTGGTCGGCGCGATGCTCGCCGTGCTGTGGGCCGCCCTGCTGGCCCTGGCCGAGGGCGCGCTGGCGGCCGATCCCGGCCTGGTGCAGACGGCCCTGCCGCCGGTTTACGCGGAGAAACCCGAGCGCCTGCGGCGCGCCCTGGCCATCGGCCGCATCACCCTGCTGGCGCTGGCGGCGCTGGCGCTCTCGGGCGCGGTCCGCTGGTGGACCCGCCCCTTCCTGCCCGGGCTCGGCTGGTTCGTCCTGCTCATCGCCATCGTCCTGGTGGCCGCCGACATCGGGCCCCGGGTCCTGGGGCTGTGGCGCGCCGGCACGCTGGGCCGCGCCGCGGTACGGCTGACGGCGCTCACGCTGGCCCTGCCGGCGCCGCTGTTCATCGCGGCCGGTATCGTGGACCGCGGCTTCGCGCGCATGTTCGGCGTCTCCGCGCCACGCCGGCAGGCGAGCGACGTCGCCCAGCGCGAGATGCTGCTCGGCGTGTTCGCGCTCGCCGACACCACGGTGGCCGAGGTCATGACGCCGCGCACCGAGATCATCGGGCTCGATGCCCGCGCCTCGTTCGACGAGGTGGTGCGCCTCACCGCGGCGGCCGAGCACGCGCGGCTCCCGGTCTACCAGGGGGACCTCGACCACATCGTGGGCGTGCTGTACGCCAAGGATCTCCTGCCGGCGCGCTTCGGCGCCGACGCCAGCACGCCGTGGCGGAGCCTGGTGCGTCCGGTGGACATCGTGCCCGAGGTGAAGACGCTCGACCGCCAGCTCCGCGACTTCCAGCGGGGCCCCGGGCACCTGGCCGTCGTGGTGGACGAGTTCGGCGGGACCGCGGGCATCATCTCGCTGGAGGACGTGCTCGAGGAGATCGTCGGCGAGATCGGCGACGAGTACGACGTGCCCGAGGGCGACCCGGTCGTGGAGTCCGCGCCGGGCGTCTGGACGGTCGACGGGCGCGCCGGGCTCGACCTCCTGGCCGAGGCGCTCGGCCTGCCGCTGGAACACCAGGAGGTCAACACGGCCGGCGGGTACGTCGTCGCCGCGTTCGGTCACGTGCCGGTGGCCGGCGAGTCGGTCGAGCTGGCGGGCTGCCGCGTGACCGTCGAGAAGGTGGAGAAGCGCCGCGTGATGCGGCTGCGCTTCGAACGCCTGGCGCCCCCGCTGCCGGCGGCCGGGGGCGCTCCGTGAGCGTCCTGGTGATCCTCCTCGGGCTCGGCCTCGCGGCCGTCGGCGCCGTCGCCGCCGTGGCCGTGGCGGCCGCGAGCCGGCTGGAACTCACCCGCTGGGTGGCGCGCCGGCTGGCCGGCGCGGACGCGGCCACCACGCTGCTGGCGCATCCGGGCGACACGGCCTCGGCGGCCAGCGGCCTGGTGGCCGTGGGCGTCACGGTGGCCGCCGTCGCCGCGCCCTGGGCGCTGGCCGACGCGCCCGCCGGTTCCACCCTGCTGCTCGAACTCGGCATCGGCCTGCCGGTCCTGCTGCTGCTGGTCTACTTCCTGCCGCGGGCCGTCGGCCGGCGCTGGCCCGAGCGGCTGGTGCGCGTGCTGGTGCCGCGCCTGCGGCCGGCGGCGGCCCTCGTCGGCCGGGTGGTGCGCGGCCGGGCGGCCACGGAACGGGAGGAGCTGACCGCGCTGTTCCGCGACAGCGCCAGCAGCGGTCTGGCGCGCGAGGACGAGCTCGAGATCGTCACGGGGGTCATGGCCTTCGCCGACCGCGTGGTGCGCGAGGTGATGACGCCGCGCACCGGCCTCGTCGCGGCGCCCGAGTCCGCCGGCGCCGCCGAGCTTGCCGCCCTGGTGGCCGCTTCGGGCTACACCCGCGTTCCCCTGTACCGCAGTTCGCCGGACGACATCGTCGGCATGGTCCATGCCTTCGATCTCATCAAGGCCGGTCCGGGCGGCGAGGTCCCGCGGCGGCCGGTCGCGGTGCTCCCGGCCACGCGCCGCTGTGCCGACGCGCTGCTCGATCTCAAGCGCGAACGACGCCAGCTGGCCGTGGTGGTGGACGAGTTCGGCGGCACGGCGGGCATCGTCACCCTCGAGGACCTGCTCGAGGAACTGGTCGGCGAGATCTTCGACGAGTCCGACGAGCGCGTCATGACCACCGTGCTCGCCGGCGCCCCCGGCACCCTCGTGGTGGACGCCGCGCATCCGCTCGCGGCCGTGGCGGGGCATTTCGGCGTCGACCTGGCGCCGCCGGCGCGGGTCGAGACCGCGGGCGGCTACCTCGCCTGGGCGGCGGGACGCATCCCCCAGGCGGGCGAGCGGCTGGTGGCGGGCGGACTGGAGTGGGACGTGCTCGAGGGCACGGCGGCCCGCGTCGGCCGGCTGGTGGTGCGCCTGCCCGGCGCGCCGGCGCCGTCGGCCCGGTCGGGCACGTGAGCGGCATGCCGGCGCTGGAGCCTGAGGAGCGGCCCAGGCTCTCGGCGGAGGAACTCCACGCGCTGGTGGCCGAGACCGGTCCCGAGCGGCTGGTCGAGCGGCTCGGTGCGCTCCATCCCGACGATGCCGTCGAGGTCATGGCCCTGCTGCCCGAGGAGACGCTCAAGGCGCTCAAGCCCGGGCCGCGGCTCCTCGGCGTGGTGGAGGAGTTCGCCGACGACGACGCCGCCGACGTCGTCGCCGAACTGAGCGCCGAGACCAAGGAATACCTGCTCGAGGAGCTGACCGAGGGCGAGACCGTCGAGCAGCTCATGGCCTACGACCCGCAGTCCGCGGGCGGCCTCATGACCACCGAGGTGGTCACGGTGCCGGTGGGCGCGACGGTCCAGCAGGCGATCGACATCCTGCGCCGCACCGGCGAGGACGAGGACGCGACCATCCTCCAGCTCTACGTGGTCGATGCCGCCCGGCGACTCGTCGGCGTGATCCCCCTCGGTCGGCTGGTCCTGGTGGCGCCCGGGCGGCCGGTGGACAGCGTGCTGGAACGGCCCGAGGCCACGGTCCCGCCCACGCTCGACCAGGAGGAGGTGGCCCGGGTGATGGCGCGGCTGAACCTCACGGCCGTCGCCGTGGTGGGCGCCCGCGGCACGCTCCTGGGGCAGGTGACGTTCGACGACGTGACCGACGTGGTCGAGGCCGAGCAGACCGAGGACCTGCTGCAGTTCGGCGGCACGTCGGCCGACGAGGACCTGGGCGGGCCCTGGCAGGAGGCGGTGCGCAGCCGTCTGCCCTGGCTGTTCGTCAACCTGCTGACCGCGTTCCTGGCGGGCGCGGTGGTCTACGTGTTCCAGGGCACCATCGCGCGGGTCGTGGCGCTGGCCGTCTGGATGCCCATCATCGCCGGGATGGGCGGCAACGCCGGGACCCAGGCGCTGGCGGTCACGGTGCGGCGGCTGGCGCTCGGGCTGATCCCGGCCCGGTCGGCCTGGCCGGTGATCCGCAAGGAGATGACGGCCGGCCTCATCATCGGCGTCGCCATCGGCGCGGTGGTGGCCATCGTGGCCGGCCTGGTGCACGAAGGGCCGGTGCTGGGGCTGGTGGTGATGGGTGCCATGGTGGGCAACCACGTGGTCGCGGGCGTGGCGGGGGCCTTCATTCCGGTGGTGCTCGATCGGCTGGGCGTGGACCCGGCCGTGGCCTCGTCCATCTTCGTGACCACGTTCACGGACGTGTGCGGGTTCCTGCTCCTGCTGGGGCTTGCGGCGACGTTCCTGTCGTAGGCGGCAGGCCGGGCGAGAGGTTCCGCAGGTAGATCTGCGCGCCGCAGTCGGCCACCTGGTCGCACCGCGAGAGGATCTCGGTCGGGTAACCGAAGGTGCGGTCGTAGGCCACCGAGACGTCGCTGACGTAGCCGGGGTCGCGGGCGAGCTCCTCGAGCCAGAGGAACAGCTGGTCCACCGTCCGCCAGGTGCCGGGCGAGGTCGCCGGGAGGATGGGGAAGGCGGTGTCCACCGCCTCGACCCCGATGATGCCGCCGTCGCGCACGGTGAGGCGGGTCCAGTTGGACAGCTCCACGGGGCAGAAGCAGAAGGTGCGCGTCTCGACGGTGTAGGCGGTGAGGCCGGCGCGGCGCCACAGGGCCCGGGCGGCGGCGAGGTCCTGCTGTTCGCGGGGCGAGAGCGGGCCGGGACCGTGGCAGGCCGGCAGGGCGGCGGCCAGCGCCAGGGCGAGCAGGAGGCTCGGTGTCGCTGACCCGGGGCGGCGCTGGTGCATGCCCCTCAACGTACGGCGGCGCGCGATTCTGGCAACGGGCAGCTGGCCGGGGTGGTGATGCTTGACCTATTTCCATATCGGGCTTTGATTTAGGTCGTGTCCGTTCAACCGATCCTCGATGGCCTGGCGGCCCGGAAGGTCGCTGCGCTGGCCCGCGCCATCTCGATGATCGAGAACGGCACCCCGGGCTTCGAAGAACTGCTCGAGGCGCTCGACCGGCACACCGGCCAGGCGCGCCGCATCGGCATCACGGGCCCGCCGGGCGCCGGCAAGAGCACGCTCACCGAGCGGCTGACCGGTGCCTACCGGCAGGCCGGGCTGACGGTCGGCGTGGTCGCGGTGGACCCCTCGAGCCCGTTCACGGGCGGGGCGTTGCTGGGCGACCGTATCCGGATGGAGCGGCAGTCGCTCGACGAGGGCGTGTACATCCGTTCGATGGCGACGCGCGGCTCCCTGGGCGGCATGGCGGTCACGACGGCCGAGGCGGCCGACGTGATGGACGCCTTCGGATTCGACCGCATCCTGATCGAGACGGTCGGGGTGGGGCAGAGCGAGCTCGACGTGGCGGCCGCCTCCGACACGACGGTGGTCGTGCTGGTGCCCGAATCGGGCGACGGCATCCAGGTGATGAAGGCCGGCCTGATGGAGATCGCCGACGTGTTCGTGGTCAACAAGGCCGACCGGCCCGGCGCCGACCGCCTGGCGCAGGAGCTGGAGGTCTCCCTGGGCCTGCGGGCCGGGAACGCCTACCGGCACGTCAAGGCGCACCACGGGGTCGCGCTGGGCGCGGCCGGCGCGTCGCCGGCGGCCGCGCCGCCCGCTCCGGCCTGGGAGCCGCCGGTGCTCGCGACGGTCGCCACCCGGAACGAGGGGATCGCCGAGCTGGTGGCCGCGCTCGAGCGGCACTGGGACCACCTGGCCGCGGACGGCCGGCTCGAGGCGCGCCGCGGCGCGCGTCGCCTGGGCCGCACCCGCGCGGTGGTCGAGCGCGCGGTCCGCCGCTGGCTCACGAGCGATGACGATATCGACGCGGCGCTGCGCGAGGCGGCCGCGGGCGGCAGGAGTCCCTACCAGGTGGCCGGCGCGGTCGTGGCGCGGCTGCACGGGAGCGTGACATGAGCGTGATCGACGCGGAACGGATGGCGGAGCGGCTCGAGACCCGGGAGCGCGAACTCGCGGCGCTCAGGCGCGAGCTCGACCGGTGGCGCACGGCCTACGCCAGGAGCGCCCTGCGCGACGTGGACTTCACCGGCGTGTCGGGCCGCGAGGTCCAGCCGGTCTACACGCCGCTCGACGTGCCCGCCGGCGACTACCAGGGCCGGCTGGGCCTGCCGGGCGAGCATCCCTTCACCCGCGGCGTCCACCCGACCATGTACCGCGGCCGGCTGTGGACCATGCGGCAGTTCGCCGGCTTCGGCCAGGCGAAGGAGACCAACGAGCGCTACAAGTTCCTGCTCGAGCGCGGCCAGACCGGCCTGTCGGTCGCCTTCGACTTCCCCACGCTGATGGGCTATGACGCGGACCATCCGCGTTCGCTCGGCGAGGTCGGCAAGTGCGGCGTCGCGATCTCGAGCATCGAGGACATGGAGACGCTGTTCGCCGGCATCCCGCTGGACAAGGTCTCGACGTCGATGACGATCAACGGCCCGGCGGCCATGCTGTGGTGCTTCTACCTGGCCGCGGCCGAGCGGCAGGGCGTGCCGTTCAGCCGGCTGCGCGGCACGGTGCAGAACGACATCCTCAAGGAGTACATGGCGCAGCACGCCTGGATCTTCCCGGTGGAGCCGGCGCTCAAGATCATCGTCGACATGTTCGAATGGGGCTCGCGGCATGCGCCCCAGTGGAACACCATCTCCATCTCGGGCTACCATATCCGGGAGGCCGGCGCCACGGCCGCGCAGGAACTGGCCTTCACCCTGGCCAACGGCTTCACCTACGTGGAGCGGGGCCTGGCGCGGGGGCTCGACATCGACGTCTTCGCGCCGCGGCTGTCGTTCTTCTGGGACATCCACAACGACTTCTTCGAGGAGATCGCCAAGCTCCGCGCCG
>CAZJZC010000107.1:0-8768 GCA_964550365.1 uncultured Gemmatimonadales bacterium
AGGGGTGATGGGTGAGGGGTGATAGGGGTGATGGGTGATAGGTGATAGGGTCAGTGGGGAACCTGTTTCGGGGGCATGACCATGGGCGGTGAGGCGGTGGCGATCCAGTCCGCGGTGCAGGCGGCGGCCGATGCGGTCCGCTCGGCGATCGCGCCGCGCGAGCCCGCCACGGCCATCGTGCTCGGCTCCGGCCTCGGCTTCCTGGGCGACCAGCTCGAGGGCGCGGTGCGGGTCCCCTATGCCGCGATCCCGGGCTTCCCCCTGCCGGGCGTCGTGGGCCATGCCGGCGAACTCATCGCGGGCACCCTCGAAGGCGTGAGCGTGCTGGCGCAGAGCGGCCGCTTCCACCTCTACGAAGGCCACCCCGTCGCCACCGCGGCGCTCCCGGTCCGGGTGTTCGCCACGCTCGGCGTGCGCACGGTGATCCTGACCAACGCCGCCGGCGGCATCCGCCGTTCGTTCCGGCCCGGCACCCTCATGCTGATCGCCGACCATCTCAACCTCACCGGCCAGAACCCGCTCAGCGGCCCGGCCCTGCCGGCCGAGGAGCGGTTCCCGGACATGAGCGATCCCTACGACGCGGAGCTGCGCGCCCGGGTCCGCCGCGCGGCCGCGTCCGAGGGCATCGTGCTCGACGAGGGCGTCTATGCCGGCCTGCTCGGCCCGTCCTACGAGACCAAGGCCGAGGTCCAGATGCTCGGGCGCCTCGGCGCCGACGCGGTCGGCATGAGCACCGTGCCGGAGGTGATCGTGGCGCGGGCGCGCGGCCTTCGGTGCATCGGCATCTCGACCATCACCAACGCGGCGGCCGGCATCGCCGGCCCGCTGTCGCACGGGGAAGTGCTGGAGACGGCCGAACGGGTGAAGGGCGACCTGGCCCGGCTGGTGCGGGCCGTGGTGCGGGCACTCTAGGTCCGGCGGCGGGACGCGCCGCGACGGCCGGTCGGCCGGGGAACGGAATGATCGAGCGGGCCATGGCCCGCGCCGAGGCCCGGCGCGCGCGCGATGGCCCGATGGACGAAGTCCAGCGCCTCGGCCACCGCGCGCTCCAGCGGCCGGCCCGATGCCAGCCCCGCCGCGACCGCCGCCGACAGCGTGCAGCCGGTGCCGTGCGTGGACGTCGTCGCCAGCCGCCGCCGGCGGTAGGTCCGGACGCCGTCGGCGGTGACCAGCACGTCGGCCACCTCGTCGCCCTCCAGATGCCCCCCCTTGATGAGCGCCGCGCGCGCGCCGAGCCGCAGGAGCGCCTGGCCGGCCGCTTCCATCTGCGCCGGCGTCCGCACCGGCTCGGCCACCAGGATCTCGGCCTCGTCGAGGTTCGGCGTGACCAGCGCGGCCAGCGGCACCAGCCGGTGCGCCACCAGCGATTCCGCGTCGGCGGGCAGCAGCCGGTCGCCCGACGTCGCCACCATGACGGGGTCGAGCACGTAGTTCGGCAACCGATGACGGCGCAGGCCCTCCGCCACGGCCTCGACGACGTCGGCGGCGCCGAGCATGCCGCTCTTCACCGCGGCCGGCGGCAGGTCCTCGGCCACCGCGTCGAGCTGCGCGGCCACCAGGCCGGCGCGCACCGGATCCCAGGCCCGGACCCCGACCGTGTTCTGCGCCGTCACCGCCGTGACCACGGTGGTGCCGAAGACGCCGAACCGCTGGAACGTCTTGAGGTCGGCCTGGAGGCCGGCGCCGCCGCCGGAGTCGGACCCGGCGATGGTGAGTGCGACCTTCACGGCCGCCGGCCCGCGGGCCGCGCGTCGGGCGGCGGCGGCAGGCGCCGCACGGCGTCGCGGAGCCGGTCGAACGCGGGCGAGTCGCGCCGGCCCTCGCGCGCCGCCTCGCTGGCGGCCGGGCTGGCGGCCACCGCCGCGGTGACATCGCGGATGCGGTCGTCGGTGAGCGGATGCGACGCGAAGAACTGCTCGAGCGCGCCGGACTGGCCGCCCTCCACCTCGCGCAGGGTGCGGAAGAAGTCCACGATGCCCTCGGGATTGATGCCGGCGCGCGTCGTGTACTCGATCGCCGCGCGGTCGGATTCCTGCTCCTGCGCGCGGCTGTAGCGGGCCAGCACCAGGCTGGCGCCCACGGCGGCCCCGCGCGTGGCCACCTCGCCGGCCGCGCCCCGGTCGCCGAGCAGTACGGCGGTGACGCCGACGCCCGCCTGGGCCGCCTGGGCGCGCCCGATCTGCCGCGCCGAGTGCCGGTGCTCGACGTGCCCCATCTCGTGGCCGAGCACGCCGGCCAGCTGGTCCATGTGCGTCATCCGCTCGACGATCGCGCGGGTGACGTAGATGTAGCCGCCCGGCACGGCGAAGGCGTTGATCTGCGCGCTGTTGACCAGGAAGAACCGGTAGCGGATCTCCGGCCGGCGGGAGAAGGGCGTCAGATGCCCGGCGATGGCGTCGAGGTCCGCCTGGATGGCGGGATCGCGCACGATGGGCAGCTCGCGGGCCAGCTGGTCGGCGTACTGGCGGCCGATCTCGAGTTCCTGCTGGGTGCTGATGGCGCAGGCGGCGGCGAGGGCCGCGAAACCCGCCGGGAGCGCGTATCTTGCGAGCCTCATGACGGAGGCCTCCTGGGCGAACGGAATCTGAGCAAGCTCATCCGCGACCTGCACCGTCGCAAGGCCCGTGAGCGCCGTGACATGGTGGTGCTCGAGGGCCGGCGCCTGGTGGAGGACGCGGTCGAGGCCGGCGCGCAGGTGGTCGGCGTCGTGGCGGCGGCCGACGTGGCGGGGCTCGATCCGCTGCTCGAGCGCGTCGCGGCCGCGGGCGCGCAGGTCGAGCGCCTCACGGCGCGCGCGTTCGCCGACCTGGCCGAGACCGAGACGCCGAGCGGGGTGCTGGCCGTGGCGGCCTGGGAGCCGCTGCGGGCCGACGCGCTGCCGCCGCCGCCCCCCCGCGCCCTGCTGCTGGCGCTGGACGCGGTGCAGGACCCGGGCAACGTGGGCACCATGCTGCGCACCGCCCACGCCCTCGGCGCCTGGGCGGCGCTGGCGCTCGACGGCACGGCCGACGTGCGCGGCGCCAAGGTCCTGCGCGCCGCGATGGGCGCGCACTTCCGTTTCCCGGTGGCCGAGGGCGGCCTCGACGACGCCCGCGGCCTGGTCGGCCGGCACGGCTTCGTGCCGCTGGTGGGCGCGCAGGACGGCGAGCCCGTGAACGCCGCGCGCGCGGACCGGCGCGTCATGCTGGTGGTCGGCAACGAGGCGCGCGGCGCCCGCGCCGGCTGGGACGAGCTCGCGGCCCGCCGGGTCGCGATCCCCATGCGGCCGGGCGCCGAGTCGCTGAACGCGGCGGTCGCCGCGGGCATCCTCATCTACGAGCTGATCCGTGAGTGACTGGCAGCTGCTGGCCGCGCTGGCCGGCGAGCCGGGCCTGGCGGCGGCCGCGGGCGTGTTCGGCGCCCTGATCGGCAGCTTCCTCAACGTCTGCGTCTACCGCCTGCCGATGAACCAGTCGCTGGTGCGGCCGCGCTCGCGCTGCCCCGCCTGCGGCGCGCCGGTGGCCTGGTACGACAACGTGCCGGTGCTCTCGTGGCTGGCCCTGCGGGCCCGCTGCCGCCGCTGCGGCGCGCGCATCTCGTGGCAGTATCCGCTCGTCGAACTGGCGGTCGCCGCCATCTGGGCCGGCAGCGTCTGGTGGCTGGGCGTCTCGTTCGCCGCCCTGTCGGCCGCGGTGCTGGTCACCCTCCTGCTCGGCATCCTGCTGACCGACGCCCGGCACTACATCATCCCCGACGAGTTCTCGCTCGGCGGCCTCGGCCTGGGCCTCGGGCTGTCGCTGGTGACCGACATCGGCATCGTCCACGCGCTGATCGGCGCGGCCCTCGGCTACGGCGTGCTGTGGGTGGTCAAGTCGGCGGGCGACCTGGCCCTGCGCCGGGGCTGGATCGGCGGCGAGGAGGTCACCGCCACGCTGGGCGAGGACGAGCCGGTGACGGCCATGGGCGGCGGCGACCTCAAGATGATGGCGATGGTGGGCAGTTTCCTGGGGTGGCGCGGCGTCCTGCTCACGATCTTCCTGGGCGCGCTGGCCGGGAGCATCATCCACCTGCCGTTCCTGTTCCGGAAGGAGAAGCCGCTGGTGGCCTTCGGCATCTATCTCGCGCTGGGCGCGTTCGTGACGCTGGTGGCCGGCGGCCGCATCGCCGGCTGGTACGCCGGGGTCCTGGGCCTGTGAAACCGACGGCCGGCGCCGCGGGTAGGGTGGACCCATGAGCGATCCGTTCGGCGGTGAGCGCGGCGGGGATCCGCTGGAGCGCTTCGGGTACGACCTCAACGCCGCCGCCCGGCGCGGCGACCTGGAACCCGTGCGCTGCCGCGACGCCGAGATCGCGCGCATGATCGACATCCTGCTGCGCCAGACCAAGCACAACCCGGCGCTGGTGGGCGCCGCCGGCGTGGGCAAGACGGCGCTGGCCGAGGGGCTGGCCCAGCGCATCGTCGCCGGCGAGGTCCCCGCCGCGCTGCGGGAGTCGCGCATCGTCTCGCTCGATCACATGGCCCTGCTGGCCGGCACCATGTACCGCGGTCAGTACGAGGAGCGCGTGCGGCGGCTGGTCGACGCCGTCACCGCCGACCCCGACGTGATCCTGTTCATCGACGAGATGCACAACCTCATCGGCCAGGGCACCGCGGTGGGCGTGGCGATGGACGCGGCGAACATGCTGAAGCCCGCGCTGGTGCGCGAGGACATGCGGGTCATCGGCGCCACGACGGCCTCCGAGTACGAGCGGTGGATCCGCGGCGACCCGGCGCTGGAGCGGCGGTTCCAGCCGGTGCTGGTGCAGGAGCTCACCGAGGAGCAGGCGATGGACGTGCTCCAGGCGCGCCGCCCGCGGCTCGAGCACCACCACGCGGTGGCCATCGCCGACGATGCGCTGCGCGCCGCCATCGTGCTCACCGCGAAGTTCGTGACCGACCGCGCCCTGCCCGACAAGGCCATCGACGTGCTCGACGAGGCCTGCGCCCACGCGCAGGCGACGGCGACCCTGCCGGGCGAGCTGGAGCACATCGTGCGCGAGCGGCGCCGGGTGGACGCCACCATCCGCCGCCACCTGGCGCGCGGCGAGCGGCTCGACGGCGGCGCCCGCGCGGGCGCGGGCCGTCCGGCCCCGGGCGACGATGCGCTGGAGAACTTCCTGGAGGAGGTCGGTGCGACCTTCGAGCGGCTGGGCGCCGAGCTGGAGAAGGCGTTCGGCAACCCGGCGCGGGAGGACGCGCGCGGCGCGCCGGCCCGCGCCGCCGGCACCGCGGGGCCGTCCGGCGATCCCGGCGGCGCGCCGCGCGAGACCCTGCTCGATCAGCGCGACCGGCTCGACCGCGAGCTGCGCGCCGGCCTCGAGCAGCTGGGCGTCGTGGTCACCGGCGCCGACATCGCGCGGGCGGTGGGCGCGGCGGTCGGCAAGCGCATCGAGTGGGCGGGTTGAGGGGCCGGGGCGGCGCGGGCCGCGCCCGCGCCGCCGCGCTGGCCCTGGCGTGCCTGGTGCCGGCCGCCGGCGAGGCCCGGGCGCAGTCCGACGAGACCGTGCGCCGGCTGGCCCTCGAGCTGGTGCCGCGGGTCGAGCGCGCCACGGGCCTGACCTTCCGGCGCGAACCCAGGGTCGCGGTCCGCAGCCGCGAGCAGCTGCGCGCCTACCTGGAGCGCAAGGTGCGGCAGGAATACCCGCCGGCCGAACTGCGGGCCCAGCAGCGCGTGTACCAGTCCTTCGGGCTGGTGTCCGACACCACCGACCTGCTCAGGCTCCAGCTCGACGTCCTCCAGGAGCAGGTGGCCGGCTTCTACGATCCGGACTCGTCCACGCTGTTCCTCATCCGCGGCGGCGACCCCATGATCCTGCGGGCCGTCATCTCGCACGAACTGGTGCACGCGCTGCAGGACCAGTACACCAGGCTCGCGCCCATCCTCCGCCTCCGCCGGCAGAACGACCGGCAGATGGCGGCGCAGGCCGTCATGGAGGGCCAGGCGACGCTGGCGGGCCTGCTGGCCATGGCGCCCGGCATGACGGCCGCCCAGCTCTCGCAGGGCTGGAGCCAGATGCGGCGCCTGGTGCGCCAGCAGCAGGAGAGCGCGTCCGGCGCCCTGGCGTCGGCGCCGCGCATCCTGCGCGAAGGGCTGATCTTCCCCTACCTCTACGGCGCCGAGTTCATGATCGGCTTCGAGGAACGGCGCCTGGGCGGGTCGGAGATGCCCTACGGCGAACGCCTGCCGCTGACGACCGAGCAGGTCCTGCACGCGTCCAAGTACACCTCCCGGGAGCCGGCCCTGCGCCTGGGCTTCGCCGCGACGCCGGGCGACACCGCGGTCTACGACGACGACTTCGGCGAGTTCGAGACCCGCGTGGTGCTGGAGACCTGGGGCGCCGGCGAGGCCGACGCGCTCGCGGCCGCGGGCGGCTGGAACGGCGACCGCTACGAGGTGCGCGGCACCCGGGGCGGCACGGTCATCCTGTGGGCCGTCGCCTGGGACACGCCCGGCGACGCGCAGGAGTTCGAGCGCGTCCTGCGCCGCGTGTGGGAACGCGGCCGCGGCTCGTCACAGCGCGGCAACCGCTGGCAGATCGATCTCGTCGAGGTGGCCGGCGCCACGGTGGTGCGGCTGGCCGACGCGCCGGCGGGGTGGTCGGGCTGGCGCCGCCTGCCGGCCGTCGTTCGTCGGGCGGGCTGCCGCCGCAGCGCCGGCCCGGCCGCCGCCCACCCGGGCGGGCGGTGCGGAGCCGGGAGGTCAGCGCGCCAGCCAGCCCACCAGGAGGTTGGCGCCGAAGGCCAGCAGTCCCACGAACCCGCCCAGCACGTAGCCGAGCTTGACGATCAGGTCCAGCTCCCGCTGGGTCACGTTGCGGATGATCTCCTCCAGCCGCTGGATGGAGAAGTTGCGCACCTTCTCCTCGACCATCTCCGCCACCGAGAGCTGGCTCACCACCAGCGGCACCTGGCCGGTGATCCAGTCCCACATGGGATCGGCCAGCGAGTTGCGCAGCCGCGCGGGCGCGTCGGGCGGCAGCAGGTCGGTCGGCCGGCCGATGCGGCGGTCGAGCAGGGCCGCGCCGCCGGACGCGAACCCCTCGGTGATCCAGGCGCGCACCCGCTCGCTCCTGGCCGCGTCCTGCAGCCATTCGGCGGCCTGCTCGGGCGGCACCAGCGCCAGCAGTTCCCCCCACGACCGGCGTTCGGCCGAGTCGAGGGCCTGGTCGAGCTTCTGGATGGCGAAGCGCTGGGTCACCGGGTCCCGCACCGCCTCCACCACCCACGACGCGGCCGTCTCCTTGAGGTTCTCGAGCCGCTCGCCCTCCAGGTTCCGGAGGTGGTCCTTCATCGGCTTGCGGAAGAAGCTCACCACGGCGTCGTTGACGGCGCGCGCCAGTTCGCCCCGCATCGCGGGTTCCTCGAGCAGGCGGCCGATCTGCTCGACGCCGTCGCGCTCGAACGCGTCGATCAGCCGGCCGATGGTCTTCTCGCTGACCATCAGCTTGGCGACGATGCGCTCGTGGAGCAGCAGGTCGTTGGTGAAGCGCTGGAACAGTCCGTGGACCGTGTCCTTCACGCGGCTCCTGGTCTCGGGCCGCGCGAGGAGCCCGGCCAGCCGCTCGAGGGCCACGGGGACGTAGGCCGACATGCTCGCCTCGACCGCGGCCACCAGCGAGGGCGGCAGGCGCTCGAGCAGGGGTTCGGGGTCCTGGGCCATCCGGTCCACCTGCCGGGCCACGAACTCGCGCATGGCCCGCTCGAAGTCCTCGCTGCGGCTCAGCTGGTCCACCCAGGTGCCGGCCCACCGCACGATCTGGTCCTGGCGCGCGTCGGTCAGCAGGTCGGCCACCGGGCGGTCCTTCAGCGCCGCGGTCTGTCGCTCGAGGAACTCCTGCACCGCGGCCCGGAAGGCCGGGGTCCCGGCGAACTCGACGAACCGCTCGGCCAGCCGCGGCGCCAGGGCGCGCATGGCGCCGTCGAGCTCGCTGGTCACGGCCGGCGGGAGCATCTCGCGGACCGAACCGTACTCCTTGGTCATGGCGCCCTGGAGCCAGCCGTCCAGGGCGCGCACGAAGGCCTCCTTGAGGCCCGGCGCGGTGAGCTGCCGCTGGAGGTCCTCGTGCGTCAGCAGCCGCTCGCCCACCGTGCGCCCGATGGTCTTGGCGAGGCGGTCCTTGTTCTTGGGGATGGCCCCATGGAAGGTGAAGCCCGCAACCCGTTTGGGCTCATAGGGATGGAACAGCATCCAGATGGCCACGGCATTGGTGAGGCCGCCCGAGATCGCCCCCACCGAGACGGTGACGGCGCCCTGGATCAGCAGCGTGGTCGCTTCAGGGGTCACGGGTTGCTCGCATCCGATCGCGTAAGTAACTTACAAGGCTAATGTTTGCGGAGCTCAGCGAGAAGCTCTCCGCCGCGCTCTCCCGGCTCCGGGGGCGCGGCGTTTTGACCGAGGAAGCCATCCGGGAAGGGCTCGACGAGCTCCGGACGGCCCTCCTCGAGGCGGATGTCGGCTACGACGTCGCCCGGGGCTTCGCCGACCGGGTGGCCGAGAAGGCGGTGGGTCACGCGGCCCTGCGCAGCGTGGCGCCGGGCCAGCAACTCGTCAAGATCGTGCATGACGAACTGGTCGCCCTCCTCGGCGAGAAGCAGGAGCCCATCCGCCACGCGAGCGTGCCGCCGACGGTCGTCCTGCTGGTCGGCCTCCAGGGGTCGGGCAAGACCACCACGGCCGCGAAGCTCGCCAGGCGCCTTACGCTGGAACAGAAGGCCGCGTTTCTGGTGGCGGCCGACGTGTACCGGCCGG